>CAZUAH010000149.1:0-27246 GCA_964617665.1 uncultured Pirellulaceae bacterium | reverse complement strand
GCACAAATTTCAAAGAACATCGCGGGCCGTCGCCGTAAAGGGTGCGCGCCGTCTGTAGAAAACCGGATTCTCTCCTTCGCGCGACGCAACTCTCGACGCCCGAAGACCTTAAAGCTAGTTTGCACCATCGACAGTGACATTCGCGCTAGCCCCGGTTATTGCGGGAGGAACCGGGGCTAGCGCCCAAACGGCTAATGAGTTCAGGAAATCCATCAGAAGGCGGTGGCATTGCGTGACATCGTCGGGCAGAGGGTTGGTGTCATCCATGGCACCAACGGTTGTAACAGCTCACCAAGATCGCGCAAGTCCAATTCTAAAAATACTTTCAACCCACGCGGCGGTAACGCTTGCCCCGACGTCCGCTTTAGAAGTCAATGCCATCGAGCAACTTGGCCAATTGCATGTATTCCAACTCGACGCCGGCCGGGCTGCCTGACCAACGGGGCAAGGCGAAGGTACCAGCCTCCAAACGTTTGTAGACAATGCAAAATCCCTCACGATCCCAAAACAGGATCTTGATCCGATCCCAGCAACGGTTGACGAAAAGAAACTGGTGCCCCGAAAGTGGATCTTGGTCAAAGATCTCTTGAGCCATGCCCATCAGACTATCGAAGCTACACGTCATCTTCGTCGGTAGCATGCAAAGGAAGATCCGCACCTGCGGATGTCCGTCATGAGTTTGGTGACCTCCAGGGACGTAAGGAACCAACTACGCGAACGATGGACACCAGCACGCGTTCATCAAGGCTGGCGGGCAGACGCACCACACCCCCGTTGGGCAACTCGATTTCGACCAGGGAACCTTTCAGTGACATCGGCAAGAACATCGATTCCGTCGATGCGGGCTTGTCCTGCAACGCTTCATCAGCCGCGATCGACTCGGGCATACCATCCTTCAGACGATCCTTCCAGCGGTAGAACGTCGACCTGGACACACCTTCCTGGAGACAGAATATCTCTAGGCTCAGATCGCTCCCCGCGTACCGATCCAGGCGCTGCTGCCACTCGCGATAATCATCCAGTGGGCTTGGTGGTCGCCCCACGACTTGCCTCCGCGGAGACTCATACTGCAAGTCTCCAGCTTACAACACGTGGCAAGTATGCTATTCAGACGACGCTTACACGGCAATCTCGGACGCTGCTGGCAGGAGTTCCGATTCGAAGCCGCCTGATCCGTGGGGCACGGCGCCTTCCATGTCGGCGCAGATGTAGATATCCAGTCCACCCTCCCGCGCCGAGGCGTCTGGCAGGCGATGGAGAGCATGACCGCAAGATCAATCCTCCCTGTGCCGTACTGGCAGGATAATCTGCGACGGGTAAGCGGCCGAGTGGTGAACCGTATTGCGGGCGACGACGCCTTCGGTCTCGTCGTAGTTGTTGCCGCCGGTATTCAGGTTGCGCATGTACTGCGGGAACTTGCTGGAGGCAACTTCGACACGAATGCGGTGGCCGGCCTTGAACTCGTAACTGGTCGACATCGCAGTCGGGTTCAGCTCGTAGACCTCGCCATCCTCCATGAAAACCTCCTTGTCATAGCCCTCACGATAGCGGGCGCGCAGAATGGTGTCATCCACGTTCCAGGCGCTTCCGTCGGGGTGTACGTCAACGAGCTTTACGCAGAAGTCCGTGTCCTTTGCATCCGAGGAAACATAGAGCTTTGCTCTGACAAAACCCGTCACGTCGAGGTGTTCCTTCAGTACCTCGGAGGTGTAGACGAGCACGTCCGCCCGCGCCTCGATGCCGCGCTGATCGAAGCTGCCGCCCGGCGTGGCGCCCCGATTGCAGCAGACGCCGCCACCGAGCGACGGTACGGGGTTCATTGGGTCGTAGGTGAACGTGTCGGAGTCGGCACCGGTGGCGATCTCCGCGGACAGCGTTCCGTCGCCGAACACGCTATTGGCGTTGCCGCCGCTCGAGAGATACATCGGCGTCACCACGGCGTCTGCAGGCGGCCAGGTATCCGCGGATTCCCACTGGTTGCGGCCCATTGTGTAGAACCGTATGCGGGGCGTCTTTTCGTGGAAGCCGTTGTCCTCGTCTTTCAAGTAGTAATCGAGGAACGCAAAGATCGTTGCCCGGTAGTCGTACCAGGCGTTGCCGACGTTTAAGTCACCGGCGATGTAGTCGCTGTATTTCGGCGTCCGAAAAAAACCGCAGTGCAACGTCGGCGCGATCATCATGTATTGACCGTCTCGCACCGAAGCGTCGCGCGCATTGTTCCGGACGTGGTTGTAAAGCGCCAGGTTGGGCCCTTGGCTGACGTCAAACCAGCTATTGAACCAGTAGGCCGGGACGCCGAAGTCCTCGTCGTCGTGGTACAGACCGCCTCGGTACCAGCCGGGGTCGTTCGGTTTTCGTTTCATGAATTCGGCGCCGGGCCCCTCGTTGCCGTCCGCATCTTTCAGCCAGTCGACCGCGGGCAGTTTGCGCAGATGTTTTGCCCAGTCCAACTTCGGCATGTCGGCGGCCAGGTCGTACGCCTTGCGCAGCCGCTGCAACTGCTCCTGGCTCAGTCCCTTCGGGAACTGCGGGCGGATGTTCTGCTGCACACCATAGAGCCAGACGGTGAACAGCGTCTGGTGGACACCACCCTTGTACCAGTTGCCCTGCTCATGGTATTCGCCGACCCGGCCGATACCAGCCCCCGATGCCATCGGAATCATGGCAGCATGCGCCGGATGGTCCTCGGCGGCGAGCGCCATCTGCCATTCGGCGGTCGAAGAGCAACCCCACGTCGCCACTCGTCCGTTCGACCAGACCTGTTCTGTGATCCAAGTCAGCGAATCGTAACCGTCGCTGCGCGGCTTGCCGAGGATTTCCCATTCCCCTTCGGAGTAGTAGCGGCCGCGCTCGTTCTGCACCACGACGGCGTATCCCCGCTCGATGGCCTTGTTGGCGAACATCAACGTCGAACCGCCCATTTTGTTGAAGTTGTAAGGCGTCTTGACGAGCACCGTCGGGAACGGACCGTCGCCTTTGGGACGGTGCACGTCGGTCGCGAGGCGGATGCCATCGCGCATCGGTACCATCACCATCGTGTCGGATTCGGACATCGCCCTGAATTTGGCGAGTTTGGGATCGTCATCCTGTGCGAGTGCCGGCCAGGTGAAGAAGGACAGCAACAGAAACGCGCCGGTGCGCGCGCAATGGAAAACGGTCATGATTTCCCCCTGTGTTGTTCTTTGTGCTCTGATTCTAGCCGTCGCCCGGTAGCAAGAGAACCTGTTGGTCTCGCGCCGGCATGTACTTCATTTCAACGGAAAAGAGGTCTATTGCTTCCACGAACCACGTTCCGGAGTCCTAAGAAGCTACCAGTTCTGCGGAGCCAACGCGAATAAACTGTCGCGCACGGGCCACGTCTACCGACACGTCGAAATGGCGCGAATCGGTCAGCAATCCACAGAATCGGCGAAATCTCACCGGCTCTATTGACCGATACCTCCTAGCACGGAATGCCGTCCGCAGTCGCGAAGCGTGACTGTGACTCTTCGACGCACCTAGCAGGGAGGCTCACGATGAGTTGGTTGCACCGAGGATTGTTGCTGCTAGCACTCGGTCTGGTTGGCTGCTCGGATCAGTCATTCGATGTCGCACCGCCTTCCGCTTCGATTGGCGGGAATCGCGATGCCGTACCGGCCGACTCACAAGCTTGGCCTGCCTCTGTCTCGAATGCCTCGCCCAGCATCCGAGACGAAATCACCGTTGCTTCGTGGAATATCCAGGTACTAGGCGAGTCCAAGATCAAGAAGTCCGAAGTGATGGAAGTCATTGTCGACGTCATTCGCCGTTTCGACATCATCGCGATTCAGGAGTTGCGAGCCAAGGATGAGACATTCGCCGATCGGTTTCTGTCGAAAGTGAACTCGGACGGCTCGGAGTATGACGTGGTAGTCGGCCCGAGGCTCGGTCGATCAAACTCGAAGGAGCAGTATCTCTACCTTTACGACACGAATCGCATCGAGCTGATCGACGGGTCGGTCTACACGATCAACGATCAGCGCGACCTTCTGCACCGGGAACCGCTCGTCGCCAGTTTTCGCGTGATCGGCGCCCTCTCGGGCACGCCGTGGAACTTCACGCTGGTGAATATTCACACCGACCCAGACGAAGTCGATGAGGAGGTCGACGTGCTTGACGACGTGATCCGATTGGTCCAAGACACCGACTCCGAAGATGACGTCATCCTACTGGGCGACCTGAACGCTGATCCGCAGCACCTCGGTGACCTAGCCGACATTCCCGATGTGATGTGGACCGTCACCAGCGAGCCGACCAACACACGCGGCACGAAGTCCTACGACAATATCCTGTTTTCGGGGACAAGCACCTCGGAATTCACCGGAGTTGCAGGAGTGCTCGACCTACAGGTCGAGTACGACCTCACTCAGGAAGAAGCCATCCGTGTCTCCGACCACCTGCCGGTCTGGGCCGCGTTTGCTCCGGTGGAACAGGTGACACGCATTGCTTCTGGGGTAGACAACCGGCGATAGCAGGTGATTCGCTTAACACAAATGGGCTGACACTCAATCCTGGCTGCAGTTGTGGATCAAAGTCGGCAATGACCGCACGCGAATAGGCCGAGACTGCCTCGATCCCCAGCGCTCAACTCACTCCCGCAGCCCATTTCGCACGTTCCCTGGCCCAGACGACGGACCAGATCCACTTCCGAAGCCAGGGCGATCAGATCGGTCGGTATGCCCCTAGTGCGTGTCGCACGGACGTGTAGCGTCTCCGGCGCCGTGAATCACGAGTCCACACGACGAAAGACCCGCTACTGTTATCCCGAACGCGCTCTAGAAGCCCATGCGATACTAGCACACCAGAAAAGCCTCGTGGCGGAAGACTTGCAACCGTTGACAGACAAGCTGCTTCACTTGTCCGGCGTTGCCTTTTTCAGATTCTCATCAAGTTCCCGCAGCTTCTTCGTCAGGTCGCCCATGAGTTGCACGGAGTCAGCACGCAGGCGCAAACGTCCGTCCTCATCTACTTCCACGTCTAGTTGGATGTGAAGTCCCTTTTCCTTTAGCAAGGTGTAGGACTCGTCGATGTACTGGATGAGATCATCATTCTCCGCGCGGAGGGCTTCGATGGAAGGCTGAGACGAAAAATCCTTGATCTGTGATCTCGCGGCGTTCAATTCAACGGACTGCGCATGGTGGTCCACCCACCACCCGACCGCAAGCGTCACAGAGATCGCTCCGAGCGCTGACAAACCGGCCCAGTATTTCCAGGCTGTCGCTCTTCGAGCCATGCGGAACCGCGCCTCCGATGCTTCGATGCGACCAGTTGAGGATTAGTTCCGCAGGTTCTTCGCAGCCCACGACTGATTGCCCCGATGGAACTGGCCAGAGCCACGAATACGCTCAGAGGCGTCGAGCTATCCCCGCGAGCGGGCGGAGTGAGGCGGCTAGCCCTCGGCGATAGTCTTCGATGTGCGCGAGCAACTCGTGGCGTGAATCGCTGTCTAGTTCCTACTTGAAGAAGCCCGCAATGTGCTGCAACACGTTCGTGATATTGTCCGGCGTAACCTGCAGATCGACCGCGATGGTCTAAAAGGGCCATGATTCCGGACCCATATTGAAGATGCTCCAAAACCAGCTTCCGCGATCGAACTCTAGCTGCGGAGTCCGTTGTGTAAGGCGAGCGGATCGTTGTGAGTAGAAATTCGCGATCGACTCAATCAGATCGTCCGCCGCACTCGGCACGCTGAAGCGAAACTCGTCCGACCAGCCGGCAAACGCAATTCCAGAGAAACACGTCGCGTGGAACTGCCTATCCAACGGTTTGTCCGAGGGAGGTTCATGCGGTTGACTGGCCATACTCTGATCCCTCGCTCGTCCGGCATAAGATGCGGCGGTCATCACCCACGCCGTAGGGTTACGACTCAAGCAGAGATTCACTCTCCTAACGCAGTCTACATGGCAACGAGAGTAACGCCGCTCTGCATTCACTTTGCACGCGACAGAATCAGCGACGCTTCCACCACGACTTCTTCTTGGCTACGGGTTCGTAGTCAAGTCGCATCACCTGATTCTCGTGCCCGAATGACGAATCGCTGTAGATGATCTTGATGCGTTCGTTGGCGTCTTCGCCAATGGTATCGCCGTCGCTGATTACGGGGCCATTCTCAAGCAGATAGTAAGCCAAGCCAAAGAATCGCTCCTTCAATTCGCCCGGCGGTTCAGGCGAATTGAGCGTTTCCAGCTCCATGTGCCCAAGTGCAGACATTCCGGCGGTAAATCCTGCCGTCTTTCCGTCCTTGCCTTGCCCGACACGAAAATCAATCCATATGTAGAGCGGGAGCCCGTCCGGAAGCATTTCTGTGGCGAAGTCTCGAAACATTTCCGGAGACATCACGAGCGTCGAATCCCCCCAGTACACACCAAGCGCGGCGTCACACGTCCCAACAATGGCAGCGGTTACCTGCGTCAACATCTTCAGACGCTCGATCGGTTCACAATCTGCCGAGACAGTGACGATGATATGACCAGTATGCTTGCGCAATTCGGATTCTGCCTCTGGCCACAGCCAACTGGTGGAACAGGGCCCTTCCAAGTCCGACCATGGTATCGGAGCCGGCATCATTCCTAAGATCACGTCTGCGTCGCCAACACTGAACGCAAGCGTCTTGTCTTTCTTCTCAGGCTTGCCGGGTGTGGGAAGACTAGGCCACGTCGACTTCAGATCCTGTTGTATGGCGGTCGCAGATATCTTTGCACCCTTACCGAGGGCAACCATTGCGATTGAAATTGACATTGCACGCGCCTTGTAGGGATTGCCGTGGTCGAAGGTATGTGCGTCGCCTAATCGACTGGATGAGCAGGAAAAAATCCGACCGATCAGGAATGGTTATTACACACGAGCGGTCGGGAGTAAACCCAACAGGCGATTCAATTCAGCTTCAGGTATTCCGCATAGGCCGCTTGGTAGTCGGGCTCTTGATCGTCCTTGCCGCCGTGTATCCAAACGGCGTATCGGAGGCGCAGCGATTTTCCCGGTTTCACGACAACTTTGCTCGCTGAGCCTTTCTTCATCGCCTTGCGACCAAATGGATTCGCCGCGACAAAACCGTAGTTGCGCGCGTGCATCCAACTTTCGCGGAAGTTATCCGGATGGCACATCAGAGTCATGCCGATTCGTTGACCGTCGACCGTACCGCCGTAGTCACACCAGGCAGCAGCGTTGCTCCAGATACTCTTCGCCCCTTCGCGACCTTCTGAGTCCTGCAATTGACCACCCGCCACTTCACTGAAGGGCGTCGCGACGCGAAGGCCAAGCCCCATCTCTTCCTGATCGCCAAAACAGAATTCGTCGTCGCCACGAAACGTGGAATCCCAAGTCAGCAGATAGCCGCCTTGGCACACGTGAATCGAGCAACGAAACACCTCTTGGCACACAAGCGATTCGTCCGCACGCAGGTAGTGTTTTTCCTGAGTGAAGGAACCGCAGCCGGCCCCACCGGTCGGCCCGTCGAGAAACGACGAATGAACGATCTTCGCTTTGTTTCGCCAGAAGTCAGAACCGTCCAGGTCGCCGAACGCCATCCATATACCCGGATGCATGGTATCGTGGTCTGTGCGATCCTGGCCCGGGATCGGCGGGTGGTTGCGTGTCACTTGATAGCCGCCAGGCGCTTTCACGTGGGCAAAATACGGACGAGGAATCTTCGAGTCCGCATAAACGTACGTTGCGATCGGTTTGTCATCGACGCTGACGATCACTTGGCCGTCTTCTTCACGGAATCCGACTTGCGCCGATTGATCTTCAGTCGTGGCCGAAGTGTTACAGTCGACCTTATCACGTTCGCGTTCGATCAAGCGGCGGAGGTTGCCTGGAAGACGGACGCGAGTCTGGAAATAGGTGCTTTCCTCGAATCGCAGGTTGTTCCGTTTGAACAGCGGACGATCGACGTCCAGGCTCAGATCGCAGTCGAAACGGGCCAGGATCGACTCGTTCGACGCACCGCCGCCGTCCGGATTAATGTGGCAAAGACCCCAGGTGAAGCCGCGTCCGTCACCGCTATCCGCAAATGCGTCGGGCACGAACGGACCGGGGGCAATGGGCGGCACCTGCGTGATAGCCCTAATGTCGAAGTTCACGCCGTCTGGCGCATATTGAATCGTGTTCTTTTCGGGGCCGTCGAGCGCTACCAGTGCCGCGACACCGGATCTCCACGGCCACATGCAAGTCTCGTGGCCGGAATTGATCACGGGATTCAGTGGCGGTTTTGTGAAGGGGCCGAGGGGATCGTCGGCCACAGCTACGCCCTGCATGCGCAGTACGTACTGATCGCCGCGTTCGATGGGCGCGCCCTTGTAGTAGATAAGAATCTTGCCGTTGTGGACGACAGGGCAAGGATCGTTGATCTTGATGTTATCCCACGATCCCGGCGGGCCGGGTTTGACGACGGGTTCAGGATGATGCTCCCAGGGGCCGTCGGGCGCATCGGCGACCGCCACCCGGACGGGACAATACTGCTGGCCACCGACCATCGGGCTGTAAGCCTGGAAGTACAGGTAGTACTTGCCCTTCCACACGAGGATGCCCGGAGTGCAGATCGAGCGGTACCCGATTTGTGGCTTCGATGGACGCCGGACCGCCAGGCCCTGTTCTTCCCATGTGAACCCGTCTTTGCTGGTCGCGTACCAGATGTCGGCCAAGTCCCAGTCGGTTCCGGGCACCGTCTCCGTAGCACCCTTCAAACCGGCAGGCGGTGCCTCGGTGCGGCGGCACGTGTACCAGACGTAATAGGTCCCGTTGACTCTTATGACCTTTGTTGGGTCACGACGTGAAACGTTTGGCTCGCGTGAAAAGCCCTTCAATGGCGTGTACTTGAAGTTGCTGTACAATTCGTTGCCCCGATCCTCGTGCGGATTCCACCGGTCCCACATCCGCGACCATGACGCGCTGAGCGGCTGGTCATCCGGCTTCTCTTCGGGCATCACGGCGGGAAAGGGCGGTGCCGAGAAGACTGAAGGCTGAAGACCGAAGGCTGCGGGAAGAAGAAAGACGACGAAGACTGTCGGATTGAAACGTGTAGGTTTTGACATTGGGTCTTCCTCGTGCATACGTAAACGCCAGAGGTTGTAGACTGAAGGGAGTAGTCTTCCGCCTACAGTCTTCAGTCTACAGTCTCCAGCCTAATCCTCAGGCAATAGGCGAAGTCGCATGGCTTCTTCTGTGGGAATGTCACGCGCAGGCCGTCGGGATGGTGTTCCCAGTCTAGGTCACCCTCGTGACCGAGTAGCTCGACCGACTTGATCTCGCCAATGCGTTGGTTGCCGGGGGCGAGGAACTGCATCTCGGGGATTCGCTTGCCGGGCCAGTCGAGTACGAATGCGTACAGGTATTCGCCCTTGGTCGTGTAGCGGATGTCTCTCCATGTGAACGGCGACTCGATGGTTTTGTGCGGCATTTCAGTTTTGCCCTCGCCAAACATGTACCAGGGGCGAGTCCCGTAGATACCTTCGCCGTTAACGCGAAACCACGCCCCCAGATCTTCAAGGATTCCGGTGGCCGTTTCATCGAGTGTGCCGTCCGCGCGAATCGGGATATTCAGCAGCATGTTCCCGTTCTTGCTGACGATATCGATGATCTTGTCGACGACGGCGTCGGAGGTCGTATAGGGAGTGTTTTCGTTGTAGCCCCAGGAACCGATGGAATCGTCCGTCTGCCACGGTCTGTCCAAGATGTGCGTGGCCTTACCTCGCTCGTAGTCCAACGTTGTGATGCCTTCCGCATACAATCCCTGCCAGGGGCGCTCTTTCACGCACATGACGCCTTCCGATCGCTGGTTCAGGAAGTGGGAGATCACGTCCATGCCACTGCGGCCTTGATCCTCGCCGCGAAACGGCACGGCGCAGTCGAAATAAAGGTGATCCGGCTGATAGTCGTCGATCAACTGTTTGACGCGGCGTGCCCAATGATCCCGCCACGATTTGGGCGGATCAAACGGAGCCCGCGGATGCGTGCTCTGGCCGTCATTGGGCGGATAGAGGCCCTTGGCCGTGCCTTGTGCTCCGTCATACGGCACACCTTGCTTCGGGCCTTCAGTGTCAGCCTGGTTGGCCACATTCAGCCAGCTGTAGCTGCGGGATAAATGCGTCGTGACGCCGAAACGCAAGCCGGCCTTCAGAGTTGCCGTGCGCCACATGCCGATCAGATCCTTCTTGGGGCCCATGTTCACGGCATTCCACTCGTGATGTTTCGAATTCCAGAGGTCAAAGTTGTCGTGATGCACAGCGCACGGGCAGAAGTACTTTGCACCGGCCCGTTTGAATAGCGCCAGCAGTGCGTCGGGATCGAAATTCTCCGCCTTCCACTCGGGAATGAAGTCCTTGTAGCCGTGTTCCGATGGGTGGCCGTAGTGTTCCAGGTGGTGCTTGTACTCGGGAGTCGTCTCGTCATACAGTTTGCGGGCGTACCACTCGCCCTGTTGCGCCACGGAGTACGCGCCCCAGTGCAGATAGATGCCAAACTTGGCATCTCGGAACCATTTAGGACACTCGTACTGTCGAAGCGATTCGACGTCAGGCTCGAACTTCTTCTCGGCGTGAACGGAGCCTGCGAGCGTAGTAATGCTCAAGACGGCAACAAGCATTCCGTATTTCATATCCGTGTCTCCTTGGTTGACTGTGTAGGTCATGCTGTGCATGACGAAATTGGGCCTCGATTTCGAATGTACGGTCAGTCTGTAGGTCATGCTGTGCATGACGCGAACCGGATTCCGTCAGGCACAGCCTGACCTACAGCTACTGCGGCATGCCGTGTCGCACGGTATCGCGATCGACTTTCGCATGTTCGCGTTGAATCCGGTTAAGCATGTAGTCCGGCAGTCGCACTCGCTCCTGGAAGTAGGTTCGCTCATTGAATCGCAGGTTGTTATGCTTGAAGGCCGGACGACTTACGTCCAGTGATAGGTCGCAGTCAAAACGAGCCAAAATCGAGTATTGCATCAAGCGGCCACCGTCCGGGTTGATGTGGCACAAGCCCCAGGTCAGGCCGCGTCCGTTTCCGTTGTCGGCAAATGCGTCGGGGGCAAACGGTCCCGGCGCGATGGGTGGAATCTGAAGGATAGACATCATCTGAAAATTCACGCCGTCCGGAGCGTACTGAACGGTGTTCTTTTCCGGGCCGTCCAAACTGACGATGGCGGCGATGCCTTCCTTCCACGGCCAGAGGCATGTTTCGTGTCCGGAGTTCAACACTGGGTTCAGCGGGCATTTCTTGAATGGGCCCAGCGGGTGATCGGCGATGGCTAAGCCTTGCGCGCGAACGAGTGTTCCGTCGGCGCCCTGCTTGCCAGGCGAGCCCTTGTAGTACAAATAGATCTTGCCTCGATAAACCAACGGATAAGGATCGTGGATCGCATTGCTGTCCCACTCGCCCTCCGCCCCAAAGTCGATCGCGACGCGGCCCAGCGGTCGCCACGGACCGTTCGGCGAGTCGGCTTCAGCGACGGTGGCTGCGGCCCGATCGCCTTTCAGACCCGGGATCTCGTTGAAGCCTTGATAGTACAGGTAGTATTTGCCGCGGAAGGCCAACACATCGGGCGTCGAGACGCTCCGCCAGCCGTATTGCGGTTTCGGCAACCGGTCGACGGCCACGCCCTGCTCTTCCCAGGTGAAACCGTCCTCGCTTGTGGCATACCAGATTTCGGCCAAGTCCCAATCGAATGACGGGATCGTATCGGTGGCGTTCTTCGGGCCGGACGGCGGCTGTTCGGTCTGGCGACGCGTGTACCAGACGTAGTACGTGCCGTTGATCTTCAGCACCTTCGATGGATCGCGGCGCGACGTGTTGTTCTCGCAAGAGAGTCCTTCAAGACGCGAATACTTGAAGTTACTGTACAGTTCGTTTCCGCGATCCTCAAGCGGATTCCATTCGTCGTACAACCTCTGCATGGCAGCGCTCAGCGGCCGGCCGGTCGGCTTTGTGAGAGGAAGTTCGGCAGGAAACGGCTTGCTCTGGGCGGGTTCTCCTGCCCGGATGGGGCTCAATAACCCTAAGGCCAACAACAATGCGGCTAATCGTGTTACGGTCATTTTGTCTATCCGCTTCTCCACCCCTTATTCCGCGTCCCAACAGTCGACACTGCCGTCCTGGTTGACGATGAACAGCCGGCCGTACGCGGCGGCCATGCTGTCCCAGGCGGGAAGCTCATCCAGTTTGTATTCGGCCAGCTTGGCCCCGTCGGCGGCTGAAGTGGCCCACAAGATTCCGCCTAAGCGGCCCGCGTAGGTGGCCGCGAGATCGTCCCGTTGGAAGACCAGCGGTGCGCCGGCCACAAAGACAGTGTCTCCGGCTAGAACCATGGCTTTGCCGGTAATCGGGATCTGAACCTGCCAGTTGCTTGACCAGCCAGCCGCCGATCGAGTCTTCGCCATCAGTGCATAACCGTTTCGCGGATTGAAGCTTTCACCGCGGTTCACGGGGTGTCCAAACACGGAATAGTAGTCGACGCCGTCCGAGACAATGATGTCGCCAGTTGGGTATTCCGTCTTCAGCGTGGTCCACATCTTGCGGTGGTTGAAGTCTTCCTTGACAAGCTTGTATTCCCGATGATGTCGTTTCGATTCGAGCATTCCGGACGAGGCAAGTAGATGCTTTCCGGGTACGGCGTCGGTCAGGTCGAGGTTGAAGGCCAGCTGGCGGATGTAGAGCACATCGCCCTCGCTGGTCATCACATCGGCAGTGCTTCCAAGAATCACTTCCGTCTCCGACCGACCGCCCTCTTCAACAAACGCGGGAAAGCCGTCGTCGGCATAGGGGCCGTAAAACGGTCGCTCGTGCAACAACTCGCCGGTGACGGGATCGAGACCGTAGATAAACAGTCCGCCGTCGAAATAGGACGAACGGCCGGCGCAGAAGTAGGCGGTGCCGTTCTTGACCAGCACGCTACCATGGACGGGCCAGGCTGACTCGAGCTGATCGAAGGCACAGATCATCTTGTCCGGCAGATCACGGAATCGCCACGAAAACGCACCGTCGGAAGCCCGCACACAATGCACCCAACCGTCACGGCTGCCGAACAGCAGCAGGCCTTTGTAATAGGTCGGCGGCGAGTCGATCCGTCCGCCCGCAACATACTCCCACAGCGACTCACCGCTGTCGGCATCCAGGGCTCGCAGCACATGGATATCGGTTTCGGCGACGAAAACCTTACCCTCTGCAATGACCGGCGCGGTGGTGGCGTCTTCAAGCTGGACTCGCCACATCCGCTTCAGCCCGGCCGCAGGCACCTGCTCGGCGGTTCCTCCATAGCGACGGGCATCCTGTCGATAGGTCGGCCACTGGGCGTCGCCGGTCTGTCCGGTGTGGCCGTAGGCGGGACCCTTTTCAAGGCGGACCGAACGCTTGACCTTCACGATTTGCCCCTTGGTGGGCAGCGACTCCTCGTTGGTGTAGTAGGCGTTGAAGTTGTGCAGACCGACCGGCAGGTGACATTGGCAGGCATAGGGCCCACAATAGATCAACCCGTTGCAGGGCAGGTGCCCAATGCTGCACGTGGCACGCATGAAGGGCGCGGGGTATTCGGCGTCACTCAGAAGATCCATACAGTCGGGCCCGCCGGTCTTGCTGTTGATGAAGAAACGCTCGGTGATGAAGTTTCGGAAACAACGATCGTGTCCCATGGGCTTGGAGAGTATTTGGGGAATCGTCTTGATCTCGTCGCCCGTCTTCAGGTCAAAACTCGTTGGCTGCTTAAGGGCGATGCCTTTCGCATTGTTGCAGTTGCCACACATCCACAGGGCATCGGCCGCAATCAACAGATCGGTCGAAGCCTGATAGCCCTTGCGTGCGGCGATGGACTTGCCCCAGTAGTCGCTGCCATCGGCCAACGAGTAGGCATGCACGTTCTTGCCTTCCTCGGAATAGACGGCCTCGTCGGACAGCACCAGCGAGTTGGGACGATTGCCCACTCCGTAAGTGATGTCTTTCTTGACCGCCCAGTTCTCAGTACCAGCTTCTGCGTCGAGGCAGAAGACGCCGTGCGCGGTCTGATAGACCAGCCGGTCACCCTTCAACGCCATGGTGCAGCCGACGTATCGGTTGAGGTTTCCGGTTCGCCAGATTTCTTTTCCCGCCTTGGCGTCGATGGCGGCAATGACGCAAGTGGGGTTGTCGGCATTGGGTGTTTGGGGGTTGTAGGCCGAAAGCGGAAAACCGTCCCCGCGAAAAGCGTTGCCGGAAGTGGCCTCGCTGGCTTCCGGGACCGCTGGTTTCCTCTTCGCCCCTTGCCCTCTTCGCTTTGCTTTAGCGGCGGCCTGTGCTCCCTTGTAGGAAGAAAAGTGCATGCGGTCACCGATGACGACATAAAGACGACCATTGTGGAAGACAAATTCCTGGGTGCCTTCCGTCCCCTCATACTGTTTCACAACCTCCCCGGTTGCCGCGTCCACGGACGTCACGGGCGCGGTGAGTCCGGGTGTGCAGTAAACGGTATCTCCGATCGCCACCAGCCGCCGCTGCATCTGGGCATGGTAATCCTTGATGTAGACCGTCAACTGCTCCCAATTGGGATAGTCCAGTTTCCAAAGCACAATGCCGTTGAAGGCATTGCGGGCAATCAGTTTCCACTTGGCCGGCAGCAGTGGATTCTCGGCGGTCTCGGTGTCCTCGATCGTGAACAGACGACCGCCCGAGGAAACCATGCTGGAGATGGTCGCCGCCCCGATGTGCGCTCGCGTCCAAGCTGGACTGGAAATCCATTGAACATGCCGAGGCGGTCCCACCACCGTATCCTGTGCCACGCAGTTGTTGTCAGCCCCATGCAGATACTGTGGCCACTCGTCCATATCGGACGGATACGGTTTCGTGAACGCGATGAGCCCGTCGTGGATGCGCGATGCGCGATTCGGGATACAGGATAATCCCTCTGGCCCGATCACTGTGCCGTAGGGTGCCAGAACTCGCTCGACCTCCCCGGCCCGTATCCCGCATCCCGCATCCCGGATCACAAGCATATTGACCAAGTTGTTGATATACGGCAGATGTTGGCCGTCAAACCCGGCCACAGAAACCTTGCCGTAACAACCGGCAGCTTGGATCGTCTTTCGAAGTCTGGCGATCTCTGCATCCGATGTTTCCAGGCAATGGAAGACACAACCCGGTTTCTTCCAATCACTGGCAACGCTTTCCAGTGCCTCCGCGCCAATGCAGACAACCAGTCCACCATCGACATTCACCGTGGCTGCCTGCGCGGCGCCACACCATATGACCAATATGCTCGCACAAAGCGCGATCTTTTTCTTCATCGTTGTATCCTTTGTTTTTCTGGGAGCCCGCCCCTTGGGCTGGGCAGTGTTTGGTCAGCATCCGTCGTGGGATAGGCATCCTGCCTATCATTCAACATGCTACGGTCTCGACAGGCAAGCCGCCTGTCCTACGCATTCGCGTTACAGTTCCGGGGGTGACCACTGCGGGATGCCGCGTTCCTTAAGCTGCTTTTCGTAGCGGACGGCTTGAGGGTGTTCGGGGCAATAGGGTGCATCTTCGTTGACCATCAGCGGCACCGTCTCAGCCCACCAAGCGTCGTAAGCTTTTCGCATTGCTGCGACGACATCGAGGTGATCGGCAGCCACGTCGGTCTTCTCGTACGGGTCGGCGGAGATGTCGTAGAGTTCCTTGTTATTCACGAATCGCCAACGTTGCGATCTTACGGCACAGCTATTGAACTTGCTGCCGTTGGGATCGGCGCCCTTCGCCCAACGGCCCTTGTGTACGAAAAGGTGGCGATCAGGCCAATCGGCTCTAGAATTCACTAGCAACGGCAACAGCGATCGGCCATCGATTTGCTGGATGTCGGCGGGAATCTCGGAACCGGCAAGCTGGCAAAACGTTTTGAACATGTCGATGTGTGCTGTAAGTGCCGGAACGTCGGCGCCTTCGCCGAGAACACCTTTCCAACGCCAGAACGCCGGCACGTGGGTCCCTCCTTCGTACGGCGAACCTTTGCCCGACTTGAAGCCGGCAGTGAACATGGGCACTCGCTTGCCGTTCTGCTTGCCGCCTCGGCCGGCTTGTCCGTTATCGGTCATGAAGATCACCAGCGTGTTGTCCCACAGCTTCCACTGGTCCAGCTTCTGCATCAACAGCCCAAAGTTGTCGTCGATGTTTTCGATCATACCGTAGCGGCCCTGAGTGCTCTCGTCCCAACCGAGATCAGCAAACCGCTTTTTGTACTTCTCTGGAGCAATCATCGGACCATGCGGCGCGTTCGTGGTGATGTAGGCGAAGAACGGCGTTTTGGCATCGTGCTGTCGTTTGATCCAACCGAGAGCGGCTTGGAAAAAGACATCCGTACAGAATCCCTTGGTTTGCACGATCGTGTCATTGTGCAGTATCACGTTGTCGAAATAGCGGGTTTCCTTCACTTGGTTCGACGGAAAGTCGGCGCAACTGCCTTCGTAGGCCTGGCCAATTCCGCCCGCGCCATGAATGAACACTTCGCTGAAGCCGCGGTTGTACGGCTGGTATTCGTCCTCGTCGCCCAGATGCCATTTACCGAAAATCCCGGTCTCGTATCCGGCCTTGCGGAGCAGTTGGGGGAACGTGGTCGTGGAAAGCGCCATCCGCTCACGTTCCTTGATCGTGTGGGTCACCCCGTTGCGGAATTCGTGTCGCCCGCTGAAAATCGCCGAACGCGTGGGAGCACACGTGGGGCTCACGTGGAAATCGGTGAATCGAGTAGACAACGTATAGAACCGATCAAGATTGGGTGTCCGCAAGACCTCGTTTCCCATGCACGACAGATCGCCCATGCCCTGATCGTCAGTCATGACCAGAATGATGTTGGGACGGGAGCCTGTGAGCGACTTCCCGTACGCTGGCGACGGCGCCGTGGTAGCGATGACTACACACGACAGCAGAGAGAACAAAGATAACGACTTCATGGTTTTCTTTTCCTATGTGGTGGTAAGAGCTCTGGAAAATGGGCGGTCAAGTCAAGCTGGTCATCCATTTCCTCCTGCAATCGCAACAGTTCTTTGAAGAGACTGCGCACGCGATCTCTCTGGTGTGGGTCGCCAGCCAGATCATGCACTTCCGCTGGATCGGTGTGGAGGTCGAACAAGCGAACGACTTTCGCCTGCGGATAGACGATCAGTTTCCAATCGCCTACGCGAACCATTCGTTGCAGATCCGTTTGATAGGCGCCGTAAATGGCGTCATAGGCGCTTGACCGTTGTGGGTCGCGGATGTGCGGAAGCAGGCTATTGAATTCGACGTAATTCGGTTTGTCGATGCCCGCCAGTTCCAAGGTCGTCGGCATGGCGTCCTGCAAGTACACGGGAGCGTCGCGCTGCTGACCAGCCGGCACGCCGGGGCCGACGACAATCAGCGGCGGGCGCATGCTGTGCTCGTACATGTTCTGCTTGCCCATCAAACCGTGCTGCCCGCAGGCCAAGCCGTGATCGGCGGTGAACACGATGTAGGTGTTGTCGCGCTTGCCGGTGCGATCGAGCGCGTCCAGGATGCGCCCGATCTGTTCGTCCATGTGCGTAATGATTGCGTAGTATTCTTGACGATTCACGCGCACGGCGTACTTCGTGCGCGGCCAGGGGGCCAAGTGTTCATCACGTTGCCACTTGGTGGTGGTTTTGCCTTTCCTGGTGACTTGCGTTTGATAGCAGCCGATCTCCTGTTTGTAGGGATACTCAGGCAGAAAGTTGCGAGGTACGGCGACTTGTTCCTGAGGGTACATGTCGACGAATGGCTGAGGCGATTGCCGCGGATCGTGCGGCGCGTTGAAAGCCAGATACATGAAGAACGGTTGATCTCGTTCAGCGGCACGCTGGAGAAACGATGTCGCGTCATCCGCCAGCACTTCGCTCCAGTGCCTACCACCTTTCCAGAAACCTTCGAATTTCGGATCCGACGGCGACCACTTGTCCGGTTGACCTTCGACCGGACGGTTGTAGCCCTCGTCCGTCTGGTTCGGCATCCCCGGCCGCTCGTTTACCACGTGGTCGAAGATCTCTTGGGTCTTCAGGCCGCCCACATGCCATTTGCCGGTCATGTAGGTTTCGTATCCGGCGTTACGCAGCAACTGCGACCAAGTTTGCTCATGCCTGGCGATTTCTGGCAGATTGGCAGATCGGGCTCGCCAGAGGAAACGGCCTGTGTTCAGCATGGTACGTGACGCAACGCAGACAGCGCCGGTCCAGGAACCCATGTTGTAAGTATTGGTAAACGTCGTACCCTCCCGCGCCAGCCGATCCAGGTTGGGCGTACGGACCTCCGAGTTGCCCAGGGCGTTGATGGTGTCGTAACACTGATCGTCGGCGAACACAAACAGGATGTTGGGTCGTGCCGAATCGGCTGCGTTCACCGCCGACGTGCCGTGCGCAGACGGACACACTGCCAGCGACAACACGAGCACGGCGGCTGCCCACGATACTTTCTTTTTCACGTTCAGAATTCGGGCGATCATTCGTCTATCCTTTCCCCTGACAGATAGGATTGCCGGCCTTACTGCTTCTTCAAATCTTCCCGTGCTTTTCGCTCAAGGCTTCTGCGGGCCCCCTGGTTCACTCGGCTGTGGAAGTAGAACTCCGGTGGAAACCAGTGTTCCGGCTCCTTCATCCAGATGTTGCTGTCGTCCAAACTCAAGTCACAGTCGAATCGTGACAGAATGCTATGTTTCGTCTCCCGCGTGCCGGCCGTTGTGAAATGGCTTAGCCCCCAAGTGATGCCACGCCCGTAACTGGTGTTCGTGAACGCGTCCGGTACATAGGGCCCTGCTGCGATGGGCATCAGGCTGACGCTGGCCGCCACGTCGAAGTTCACTCCATCCGGTGCATACTGGATGGTGTTGTGTTCGTTTCCGTGCCGAATCGCCAGCGCGGCAATTCCTTCTTTGAAAGGAAACAATCCGGTTTCATGCCCCGAATTCAACACCGGATTGAGCGGGTGTTTCTTGAACGGGCCAAGCGGATCATCGGCGATGGCCAGCCCTTGGAAACGGACAGGTTTCGGTTTCCCGTTTGCCTCGGACTTGTAGTAGAGATAGATCTTTCCCTTGTACACCAGCGGATACGGATCGTGGATCGAATATTGATCCCACGCGCCTTCGGGGCCGTTGGGCACGACGATCTTGCCGACCGGCGTCCACGGTCCATCGGGAGAATCCGCCCAGGAAGCCGTCGCGGGACAATCGTCGCCTCGCGTCCCCGACATTTCCAGGAAAGCCTGGTAGTAAAGGTAGTACTTGCCTCTCCAGAACAGCACATCGGGAGTCGAGACCGAACGCCAGCCTGCGGCAGGTTTCGGCGGGCGCGGCACGGCAACGCCTTGCTCTTTCCAGACAAAGCCGTCTTCGCTCGTGGCATACCAGATCTCCGCCAGGTCCCAGTCCGTGGAAGGGATCACGCTCGTCCCGCCCGCCGCCCCGCGTGGCGGCGTTGGCGTACTGCGGTGCGTGTACCACACGTAATACTTACCGTTGGCCTTGATCACTTTCGACGGATCACGGCGCGAAAGAGTCCCATCGCCGCCGTTGTACTCCAGTCCATCTAACTCTGTGTGGCGAAACTTCGTGAACAACTCGTTGCCCCACGTCGTGGGCGACATGTAATCGGAATACGCTCGCTCCATTGCCTTGCTCAGCGGCATGTCCGGCTTTTGCTTCGGCACCCCGTAAGGGAATGTCGGCGATTGCGCGCTGCTGATCACAGGCGAGATGGATAGGCACACGAACAAACCGATCTTCGTGATATTCATAGGTTTCTCACTTCGCTCTCTTCTTGGCTCCAACTCGTTTCTTGCGAGTTGCGGTCTTGTCGGCGGATTCTGCCTTGGGATCTGTCAGATCCCCGAGTTTTGCATCCCAAGAGATATTGCGATCGAAGATCAAGCCAAATCTCTGGTAATCGTTGTAGTCCACGGCTTGGTCGCGCCACTTCTCCAATTGCTGGTCATAGAGAGACTGCATGGTATTCAGGGTTGCGGAATAGGCCTCGCTCTGTGCAAGGTTGGCGAGTTCCAGCGGATCTTTCGCGTTGTCATACAACTCTTCGGTTGGCGTCATGTCCTTCTCACCGTATGGCCAGAAGATGTACTTCGCGTCTCTGGTGACAACTGCCAGCGAGTGCACCGCTTCAGGTCCCCAGACGTTGATCAGCGGCAGAGATTCGTGGATTGCCGCTTTGGGGTCGTCATAGATCTTCATGAGGTTGCGGCCGTCCATTTGCGACGGAGGTGTGATGCCCACCAGGGCCAGTATGGTGGGGGCGAAGTCGACGTTGCCCGTTAGCGCGTTGGTGCGCAACTGTCGTCCGCTGTTCGGATGGCGAGGGTCGAAGACGATCAACGGCACGCGCGAAGCCTCTTCGTAGGGCAGTACCTTGGAACCGTATCCGTGAGATCCGCAGAGGAATCCGTTGTCCGACGTGTAGAATATCACCGTGTTGCCTTTGACCCCTGCCTCCTCCAAGACGCTACGGATCATGCCGATGGCGACATCGATGCCGTAGACCTGCTGATGGTAGATGGCCATCACCTCGTCGTACTTGTCCGAGTAGTTCCACGAGTGAAACCGTTCGTACTGGCGTCCCTGCCGGCTCTGCTCCGAGAAATGGAGCCCATTCTCGCGTCCATAATTGGCCGGCTTCTGAAAGGTCTTCCCCGCGTAGACATCGTCGAATCGCGGGTCGGGTGTGGCCGGCTTGTGAGGGGCCTTGAAGCTGATCGATAGACAAAACGGTTCGTCCGATCCAGCCACTTCCTTGATGAAGTCACGGCCGAACGCGCCGTAGGACAGCGTCGAGTGAGGATACTCGTCGGCATACTTGGCCATCGATTTGTTCTTGCTGGTGTCGTACGAGGTCTGCCCCAGCCCGCCGCCCCAGCGGTCGAAATCGTCGGCCGGCAATCGTCCGTCCTTCGCGTCCGGCGCACTGACCACCTCGAATCCGAACTTGCCGGCAAAGGCCGTTCGGTAACCGGCGGTTCGCAACAGGACCGGATAGCTTTTCTCCCATTTGTCCTGAGTCAATGGACCGTGCGAGAAGTTGCACCCAGCTTTGTATTCCAGCATTCCGCTCATCACACTAGCCCGACTGGCCATGCAGATTGCCGTTGTGTCATAGTGATTGTCAAAGACCATACCCTCTCTGGCCAACTGATCCAGATTGGGCGTCTTGACATCCGGATTTCCGTAACACCCCATGCTGTAGCAGCACTGGTCGTCGGCCATCAGGAACACAATGTTAGGACGTTCCGCGGCCAACAGATTGGCGGGGCCCAGCAACATCAGACACACCGCAACAGACCAGGACCTCATCAATGTCATGGCTTCACCCTTTGCAATGATTGTGCCAAATGCCCAACTCACTCTCCGAAGCACGCGATCGAACCATCTTTCATCACCACACATAATCGCCCGTTCGCGGCCGCCATGCCATCCCAGACCGGAGGCGAGTCGAGCTTGACCTTACTGAGGGGCTTCCCGGTTGCGGGGTCGAGGATGTGGAGTTCGCCTCCCGCGCGTCCCTCGAAACCGGCCCACGGATCATCCGGTTGCACTTCAGCCGGCGGTCCCGCCACGGCCAGGCATCTCTTGCCGGCAACCATTGCCCAGGGATAGATCGGGAAACGGTTGTGTCGCCAGATGGCCGGCGCCGGGCGCTGGCTCGATTTCCCGTAACGAGATCCTCGGGGGTCCGGTGTTTCTGCGACCGTCTTGTCCGTCTTCGCTTTGGCCGCGAAGAGTACTGTTCCGCCGACCTGCAAATTGGGATTCGCCAGCCAATTGGGGCCATCACCATCGAGCCCGGCGATGCGGTTGGTCAGTCCGCCCATCGGAATATGGAAGGTCTGGTTGGGGCCGCCGGGCAAATTGGCCGCCGCAACATAGGCTCGCGTATCGTCAAAAGCAATCAGGTTCCCCTTAGCCCTAGCGGCACCTGAGCTGAATTGCCAGAACGCTCGGTGGAACCAGCGTTGGTTGGCGAATCCGCCGTCCGCTACCAGCGTCGGTCGTGTCGCTGCCAGTTCGCGAGGAAATACATCTTTCACCGGAGGCGACAGAGCGAGCTTCCTCTTGCGGAGGTAAACGTCTTCGCCGTCGGTCGTCAGGATGTCGGACAAAGCGCCTTCGGGCAGCTTCCCGGTAGTCTTCGTCTCGGTCTGGATCTCATGAATATGCTGCGTGTCCAGAATCCTGCCAGTGGCCACGTCCAGCGAGTAGGCGCAGACTCCGCTATCCAGCATCGACGTTCGCCCTGCGACAAAGTATACCGTGCCACCAGTTACGAGGACGCTGCCGCAGACGGGCCAGCAACTTTCGATTTGCCGAAAGGCTACGATGCGGCGGTCTTCGGGTGCGGCGTTGAATCGCCACACCAACGCCCCATCGCTTGCCCGCAAGCAATACACTCGACCATCACGGCAGCCGAACAGCGCGTATCCCTGCCAGACCGTAGGCGGTGAATCGACGCGACCGCCGGCTGTGAACGACCAAGCCTCCTCGCCTGTCGCGGCATCCAGCGCAATGACCTGGTGCGTGTCAACCGACGCCACAAAGACCTTATTGCCTGCGACGACCGGCGCGGACAGCGCGCCAGTCAACTTGACCCGCCACGATCGTGTGGCAGCCGGGGGAATTGGGCTCGTGGCCATGGCGCTACGCATGGGGTCGTGACGAAAGGTGGGCCAATCTTCACCTCTCCCCTTGGGAGAGCTCCGCGACGAAGTCGCCGGGTGAGGATCTCCGCCCCATGTCTCCTCACCCCGACCCTCTCCCTGTGGGTGAGGGAGCGAAGAATAGGCTGGGCCTCTGATCAGACGGGAATCGGAGGTCGGTTGTGTGATCGGGGCTCTGCTGGAGGACATCGCCAGGAAGCCGCGGGGTTGGAATTGCATGTAGCACTGGCAGTGATCCGGTGGGCGGTAGAACAGGCCGTTGCCCAGCACGTGTCCCGATCGGCAACCGGTGCGCAGCCAATGGTGGAGCGTCAACTCTCCTGACTCGAGGTCGACAAACTCGGCGCCGCGGCGGCCGAGCACGGCGAAGTTCACCGATGCTCGGTTTGGGTAGCAGCGATGATGGTGCCCCACATTCAGTGCCTTCTCGATCGAATGTATGACCTTTTCCTCGCCGGTCGCCGTGTCCAGTCCGATTAACGTCATCTCTTTCCTGTCAGGCAACCAGACGGTATCGCCGATCGCGAACACGTCGGGCCATTCGATGTAGGCAATTGGCGTCGCTGCGTCGTAACGCCAAAGCTCCTGGCCTGTCGCGGCGTTCAGAGCCTGCAGGGTGGGAGGCAGTCGGTGCTTCATCGAACGGTCGGGGGGCAGATGCAGCACGAACAGACGACCGTCGTGATAGACAACCGTGTGCACATTCTCGTTGGCCAGCAGATGGTAGAGATTTCCGACGTTTGCTTCCTGCTCCTCAGACCTCGGCAGGACCAGACGATCGATGCGCCACATTTCGTTGCCGGTCTGACGATCCAGCGCAACGACATGCTTCTCGTCAATCAAGAACACGCCGCCCGGTGCAACTGTCAAGTTCAGGTGCCGCATCGACGCCATGCGATCGATCTTTGCCGCGCTTCCCGAGAAGGAACCACTTTTCCAGAGAAGACTGCCCGTGGCCGCGTCGATGGCCCAGACGCGTTTCTCGGATGGCTCTGGGCGCTGCCCTGCCGGTTCGGGCCGGACACCCTCGCCCGGCCACGGCCGCTGCGGTCCGTCGTTGACCGCTACGTAGAGAACGCCGTCGCGCAGCACGAATTCGTCGGCATAGTCGGTCCCTTGATAGGTCATGGCGGTCTTGCCGGTGGCGGCGTCCATGGCCGTGATGGGGCTGTTGAAACCGAGCGTTGCGTAAACGCGATCCGCTTTGGCGATCAGGCGCTTGCGAACGTGCAGCGGATGGTTGAACCGAGCTGCATGGCTCTCGGTCCAATAGCTCCATGCGCGAGATCCCCATTCGCTCATGTCGCGTTTCCAAAGCAGCACACCGTTGAACGCGTCGCGGGCCACCAACCGCCACTGGCCGGGCATACCGGTGAAACCAAGCGGGGCCTCGTCGATGATATAGAAGATGCGTCCGCCGGATGTGACTGTAGCCGTGATGCTCGGCTCGATGCCGTGATGGCGTTGGAAGATCGGGCCCGATATCCACTGCAAATGCTGCGGCGGGCCGACAAGCTCGTCTTGCGAGACCATGTTGCCTTCGGCCGAGTAGCGGAAGTGAGTCCAGTCGTCGATGTTGGAGGGAACAGGTTTTGTGAACATCACAAGACCGTTCCCGATACGGGATACAGGATGCGGGATGCGGGCTCCTTCTGATGCGACAATCACTCCTCTCGGAGCTAATACTCGTTTCAGCTCATCATCTCGTATCTCGTGCCCCGTATCTCGTATCACGATTAGATTCACCAAGTTGTCGGCATAGGGCAGTCGCGGACCGGAGAACTGTTCGATGGACACCTTGCCGTACAGCCCGAGCGATTGAACGTGACGGCGAGCCTGCTCGACATTGGCCGCATCCGCGTCCAAGCCGTGGACTAGGTATCTGTCGTCGGGACAGAGTTCGGCCGTCAGTTTGCCGTCACCGCACCCGACGTGGACGATCAAACCGCCGGCGGTTTCGGTGCGGCGGAAAATGTCAAGCCCCGACTCGGCGTGAGCCACGGCGACAGTCGTGACGATTCCACTGTACAGGATCAATGAAACCATCAGCGATCGAATCGTTCGGTTCACGTTTCGTGCTCCGTAGGCAAATGCTCTGTCGATGCAGAGAGTTAGGGTAGCGGAACTCGCCGGGAGCTTCTCCGGCATCGCATACTCCCGAAAATCTTGGCGACTTCCGCCACTGCCCAAACCCCAATCCTTAGACTAGAGGCGACTTCAAAACCGGGAGGGCGAGGCTCCCGCCGAGCCGAAACCGCGGAAGAACACGGCTCAGCAGGAGCTTCGCCCTCCCAAGAATGAGTTTGAAATACCTTCTGGACAACGCACTACTTGTCAGAAATTTCCAGTTGAATCACGGTCAACGAGTCGGGCTTATCCGGCTCGTTGCCGTCGTAGGGCAAATCGATATTGGATGCGTAAATCGTTGTGCCGCGGACGCAGGGTTCGGACGGTTTGTCCAGTTTGCCATCAGCACCGGTTGAGTTTGGATTCTGGGCGATCGTCTTCACGCGACCGTTCCGAGCGTTAACGACATGCACGGCATTAGAGAAGAAGTCGGCCACAACCAACTTGTTCCACTCGGCGACATACTTCATGCCATCCGTGCTTCCCATGCCACCGCCCTTGACCAGGACTTCCAATGGCTTGGCAAGAAGACCGTCGTCGTTCAACGGAGCTGTCAGGATCGACGCCTCTCCGAAGTTGCAGACATAGAGCACGCCCTTGGGCGAAATGGCAAGCCCATTGGCCCCGACCCCGGCGCGCCAGTCGTCCGCCTCGGTCGTGAACTTGGCCACTAGACGCGAGTCGGCACCGTCGGGCTTCAGCTCGACCGGCTTGTCGGCAGACAGTTCTGATAACTCAAATTTGTAGATTCCCGAGACGTGCGGTTCGGCCTCGTTGATCAGGCACGTTTCCGTGACATAGATCCGATTCCCAAAAGCTTCGACAGCGTTGGACGCGATGAAGCCGACAGCCACGGTCTCGACGCGAACGGCCTTACCATTGTCCATGACAACGCGCAGCAGACGCGATTTGTGATCCATTTGCTCGCCGAACGTCTGGTTGTCAGCAACGTAGAAGTTGCCGTCCGCACCCTGCGCGATTCCCAGTGGATAGACACCGTCCGTCTCTGGGTGGGCAGTTAGATCGATTAGCTTCGTCAGTTGGTTGTCGGAATCGATCGTCCACACAGCAGCGATGGCCGGAACTTGTAGATTGATCATGTTCAAATAGACCTTGCCGTCCTTAGCAACGGTCATACCGTCCGGCGTCGATGTGTCCTCGGGGAGGACGATTGTCGAAGGCGAGCCTTTGATCTTGATCTGTTTCCGCGGTTTTGCCGCTTCGCACAGGTCGACGACCAGAATCAAGGACAACGCAGCAAGTAGGCAGCGATACATGGTGTGGTCTCCCAATAGAGGTTTGTGTTACGAACTCCGTTTCCTTTCCATTCCCGCCTTCAGGTGCACTCAAATCGTAACAGGAAGTTCCCTTCGTGTCTTCGGGGCGACTATTGGAGCAGCGTGATGATGCCCCATTCCTTCAGGTAGGGAACGCTAATCTCTGTGCATCCATCTCTGTCCAGACAGGGGACGGTTACCGCCTTCCGGCCAGGCGAGTACAGTGTCCCCGCGTCGATGGCTCCGGCAAATCGCTTGCTCAGTGTAATCTTGAAATCCTTGTGCATCGTTCCTGGTTCCATGTTGACGAGATGAAGTAGCCGACGCTCTTGTTTGCGATGCGGGACAACGTTGATCTTGGCGTTGCCCACCGAAACCTGGATGGGGCGGTCAATGTGGTTCCACAGCCGATCCAAAGAGCCGATGTCGACCATGGGCTGCCCGGAGGCATTAAGCGTGGTTTTTTGAGACGCTGTCAGGTAGCGGAAATCGGATGTCTTGACAAGGGCGTCCAGCCCGGACAGATTCAAGCCTGGATCCCACCAATCCGAACCGGCCACGCAGATTCTGAAGGGAACGTTATTCCGCACAAGCGTCGCGGTTGCCTCCTCGCTCGGACGCACCCAACGCCGGTGCCCAAGGTGGCTGTAGATCAGGCCAACAGAGGTCCAAGCGTCGTAACCGTCGAACAAGTGGCGGTGCCCATGGATGAAATCGTAGAGGTCTTTGACCTTGGGACTGACACGCAACCACTTTCCGTCTCTCCTGATGCCCTGTTTGTGCGGCACTACCCATACCGCTCCGTATGCGTACGCCTGACAGAGCCGAAGCCGACCAAGGTCCGTGTTCTCCCAATCACCCTCGGGGCCCTCGGTGATGTAATTGAACCGGCCGGCCGCGTCCGTGAGGCGGTAGAGCAGCGGGATCTTGGCGTTGTCCGAGCGGCAGATCGCCTCGCCGACCGAATCGAACTCGACGTGAGTTCCCAGCGGAGCACTGTGTCCATGGAAGTCATGTGACGTCAGGAACTTCTTCTGCGGATCGCGAATGACGTCGTAACATTCCCGCAGCGCGAAATGTTGGTACGTCCTGTATTGCCCGAACAGCGGCATGGCGCTGGCATCCGTCTTCCAGGCTTCCCTTTTGACCTTGTCGGTCGTGTCGTAGCCGTGGCTCTTGAGGAGATCTCGGTAACTCC
>CAZUAH010000148.1:0-27291 GCA_964617665.1 uncultured Pirellulaceae bacterium | reverse complement strand
GGTCCTATCTGCCGCTCGTCCAAAGGGACAGGCGACTGTGGACGTAGTTGTTCCCGCACATCCTCCAAAACCAAAATCGTTGGCAACATGAACCCAACTTCCAGACAACGGACCTTTGTGGCGATTGCCTGTTACCGGGATCCGGAATGCCAGCATACGATCCGGGACCTGTTTGAAAAGGCGGCCCGGCCCGATCGGGTTTTCCTGGGCGTGGTGTGGCAGTGCGATCGGGAAAAGGATGCTGATTGTTTTGCCCTCAAGACTCGCCCCGCGCAGGTTCGCGAGGAGGTCGTCCATCCCTCCGAGGCTCGGGGGCCGTGCTGGGCTCGCAGCCGGTGCGAGCAGTTCTGGGACGGCGAAGCATACGTCATGCAAGTCGATTCGCACATGCGTTTCTGCCCGGAGTGGGACCAGGGGGGGTGGGGCCAACTCTTGACATTCAACGGATTGGCTCGACGGCACGACGCGGTGGGGCAAGAAGAAGAACGAAAACGCAGCAGGCACGGCGGACATGGATGGCCGCCGCTCTGATCGGCCCGGTGCCGAGGGCGGTGGAATCCCGCGGGAGTAGCGACTAGAATTCAAAGAGTGGCCATAGATGATTAATCTCATCGTGAGGTAGGCAGAAATGACAACCGCGTTGGACACGATGCTGGTACAAACACCGGGAGTGTGTGGCGGTCGCATTCGAATCGACGGCACGCGGATTACGGTGGCGAGAATCGCCACCCTGTACAAACAGGGGCTTACGGCAGAAGAGATTTCGACTACGTACACGCACTTGTCCTTGGGGCAAGTGTACGCCGCTTTGGCGTATTACCATGCGAACTTGTCGGAAGTCGAGGCGGAACTACCGGAGGCTGATGGGCTGTACGATGACTTGCGTGGCGAGTCCGACAGCGGAGTGCGGGCAGGATGAGCGACATCCGTCTGCATGTGGACGAGGATGCCTCAGAGCACGCTGTCATTCGCGGACCGCGCGCGAGGCGTGGACCTCGTGACTACTGCAGAAGCCGAGCGGCTGGGCACGAGCGATTCTGAACAGCTTGACTATGCGATTGACCATGGGAGAGCAATCTACACGTTCAACGCGGGCGATTTTGCGCGTCTGCATCGCGAATACCTCGAGCAGAGACGCTTGCTATCTGTATCTTCGAGGCGGCAGTAGCCGTTGCGGGCGATGCCGCGTTCCGCGGCGAGCCTTGGGCGGGAACGCTGGAAACGCAAACCGGTAGTGTGCCAGGGCAGAGAGAGGAACGAAAAGGCCGAAGGCACAGCGGACATGGATGGCCGCCGGTTTGAAGCGGCCCAGTGCGGGGAACGGTGCGATGGTTGGTGGGAATGAATTCTGGGCGAACCTGCAAGGCTGACGCGGGGTGATCATGACAGAGAATCCGTACGAAGCTCCGAGCACGTACGCAGCTCCTCCGTCGAAATGCATCAAGAAGGCGAACAACTTGATTCGGGACGCGCGGTTGGCGTTTGTCGTGGCGTTGATTCCTCTTCTTGGCCTGATCTACATCTTGCGGCTCGTTCAGTGGTATCAGCTCAGAAAAGAACTGGCAGAGCTGGACAAAGAGGAACATGCGAAGCTCCTGAAAGACTTCCGCTCGGCATGGTCCAGTCTATGGTTTGCGATTCTCTTCTGGCCTAGGTTAGCCCGGATTATTCATGAACCGGTCAGCGTTCTTCACAACATGAACGCGGAAAAGGAGTCACGGCTATCTTGCCCAGAACACCGCGCAGATTAGCCGGAACGCCCTAGCGTCCGGTTTGTGCGACGATTCCAGCAACCGTGGGCTATCGCCCAGCGGCTAATGAACAATCTGGGTTAGCGCTGTTCATTTTCTTGTGGAACGTCTTCAATGGGGTCTGAGAGCGTTTCACGGAATACTGAGAAACTGCTCCCTCTCCCTGTGGGAGGTCGTCCAGTTTACAGGAGAAATCACCCTCCCGCAGCGAGCGGGAGGGTCGGGCCGATGGCCCAGGGAGGGTACGCGAGAAGAGCCCTCTCCGAGCCTACGGCTCGACTCTCCCAGAGGGAGAGTGAAGGGAATGCAGAGAATACAACGAGTTGAAAACCGCACAACCTCCCCACGACCCTGTTAGCTGCCAAATCGGATTGCCGACGATCCGCGGCCAGGCTGCTGAGTCAGAAACACGATCTCAGATACGGTTCAACGGCGATCGCATCGTTCGCCGCAACGAAGGCGTCGCGGTCGCCCGAAACGCGAAACAGGTAGACGGCGTATCCGCCAAAGCCGCCTCCGCAGTACTTCTTGGCAAGCGACGACGTCTCGGCAGGTAGCTCGTCCATGCCTTCACTCAACTGCACCTCGTACGAATGGCGAATCGCGAGGGCCAATTCTTCGAGCGATACCTTGAGAATCGCCTCCCGGGCGATCCGCCCGGCCTCCGCGATCTTGTCGTAATCGCGCGTCTTGTCTGTCAGGCTCGGCGTGTCGTGCGGAGAACCGGTCCACAGTAGCGCCATGCGTCCGGCTAGCATCTCGCCGTTTCGCTTGAAGTCCAATGCCGGCCCGGCGCCGCTTTTCCACACGCAAAGTCCGGTCTCGTTGATCACCGCCGGATCCTGCCATCCCACCCCCAGGTTCAGCTCCGACGCAACCCCGCTGTCCCCTTGCAAGAGGGCGTAGGCCCCGCTGCCTCCCAACCCGGACCTGGGGTGGTAAGGCCAATGGCGTAGGGAAACCAACGGCGAGATGGCACAGTTGACGATGTAGGCGTTCGGTCGCGCGAGGCGGGGCACGTCGAGCCAGCCGCCGGCAAAGTCCACACGTAGTGGCGCCTGCGTTGGCGCCTGGATGCAACGCACAATCCCGGTTGTTGATACAGAATCAGAGTCCGGCGGTGTCTTCTCCAACACACGGTATTCCGCCCCCACTCGCTGACACAATTCCCGTTTCAGATCGCCGTACTGGTCGTCGGTAGTCACGGCCAGCAGATCCGGTTTGAGATGCAGGAAGTGGTCTTCGAAGTCGAGCCCCTCCCTTTTGCCTTCGCCCCTGACCACGTGGTCGACCATGGACAGCGATTCGAGAATGACTCTCTTATGGTCGTCGGGTAGCGAACTCTTCCGCTTCTTGTGCGCCCAGTAGACATCCGCGGATGCAAAGCAGACGATCAGTTCATCACCCAATGCTCTCGCATCGGAGAAGAACTGGACGTGCCCCGCGTGAAGAATGTCATAACAGCCGGAGACAAAAATCCTCTTCATCGCTTGACCTGCTCCTCCTCTTTGGCCCCCGGGTCCGCTCATCATCGCGGCAGATCGCGCCACATCTTGCGATAGGATGCTTCGAGCTTCTCCGTAAAACCCCGGTGGTCGAGCAAAGGCGAAGCCTGCATCAGCGGCCGCATGGAACGGCGCAGGCTCGCGAGTTGCCCAACATCGGAAGCCAAATCCACCGCTATCTGCACATACTCTCCCACGTCGCGGGCGATCAACCGTTGCAGTCCGACCTGATTGAGCACGCTGCCTCCGACCCTAGCCGCGTGATGGCCGCCGAGCAAGGCGACCACGGGTACTCCCATGTATAGTGCCTGACAGGTGGTCGTGGTGCCGTTGTACGGGAAGGGATCCAGCGCCACATCCAAGCGCCCATACAGCCTTAGATGCTCGGTGCGCGAAGGAACAAGATCAATGATCTCGATCCGTCGCGGATCGTCCAGCCCAGCGTCGACAAAAAGTTGGATCGCGCGAGTCTTCTCTTCCTGCTCCTGGAGGCTGCCGGTTTTGAGCAGAAGACGCGCGCGGGGTACGGCGTTGACGATTGCGACCCAAGCTTCGATGGTCGGTTGTGACACCTTGGAGAACTTGTTGAACGAACCAAAGGTGACGTAGCCATTCGCCTCGGCGGGTGTGGGCTCCACGTCAGGGCAGCCGTGCGGCGGCTCGAAGGTGAGAAAGCCCGGATCCAATCTGAATAGCCGCTCCGAATGCCACCGTTCGGCGACACCTACCGGGTCCGTGAAGCCGTCGGTGATGCGGTAATCGATGCTTCTCAATCCTGTGGTGTTGGGATAGCCCAGGTAAGTCGCCTGCACTGGTGCGGCACGATGGGAAAACACGTCCAGCCGGTTGCCCGAGGTGTGCCCGGCCAGATCCACAAGGATATCGACATCGTCTTCCAGAATCGTCTGCGCGAGTTGCTCGGCCGAACTGCCCGCTACCTCCCGCCATTGGTCCACCATGCCCTTGATACGACGCGTCACGCCGTCCTCGCCACGTGCCGTCGCATAGGAGATGATACGAAAACGCGTACGATCATGGGTGGCCAGGATCGGCTGGATGAAATACGCCACCGGGTGGGACCTGAAATCCGGGGATGCATAGCCGATGGTCAGACGCTCTTTATCGTCGCGTAGCTTATCCGGTGAGAACTCTCGTTCGATCGGTGCAGGGAAATAGAGGGCGCCCCAATGCCGGTGCTCTTCCGCGATCGCCTCGGGTGATGCAGACGGACTGAAGTTCAGCGCTAACAGGAGACGGCTATGAACGCCGCGGTTCGGCTGAATTCCGATTGCTGCCCGGTAGGCCTCCACTGCTTCATCCAATTCGCCCAAAAGGCGCAGTGCGTTACCCAAAGTACGGTAAGCCTTGGTGTGGTTAGGAACGCAGGCTACCGTGTCTCGGAAGAAACTGCAGGCCAGACGTAGTTGTCCTTGTTCGAAACACACACAGCCAACCAGGAATTGGATATCGCCTGCCTCTTCCCAATCATCGGTCAATGCGTTGACGAATGCTCGCTTCAAGTCCCTATCGCTCAAGCGAGACAGGCAGTCATACAGCTTCGTACACGCTGGTTTGTCCTTGAGCAACGCACGCAACTTCGCACGGACGCGCTCATCCGGCCGCGAACGCTGCCAAGAATCGAGAAATCGGTCGAGACCTTCCGACAAGTCGGTGATATCTTTGTCCATCAGGTGTTGACGTGTTTGCGCGCTCACCAAACACTATCGAGGGCGAGAGGAGACCTTCTCGATGATCCCGGACCGTCGCGGCCGGAACTCACAACTGATTCAAACTGACGAGATGTCCTAGCCCGCATCTTCAGCCTTTAGTGTACTACTCCGTAGTAGGGCGTCAAGTCAACGCTGCAATCGGACGCTTCCTTCATTCTTTCGCGCTCTGCCCTGCGGATCGCCGATCATTCCATCGTCACGTACCGATCCCCCGAGTACTGAATCCGTGGTACAATAGACCGGCAACCATGTTGGCGCTACTCTTGAGCGGTTCCTCGGTCCGATGTAGCTGCGCCCCGTGCTCACATTCCTTGCTCGCGGCGTCGGCCGCGCTAGGCAGTCACATGAACGACACAGTGAGCAGTAGGCGAGCAACTGGCAACGTTGACCCCGCGCCAACCATCGGCCCAGTGGTCCTCACGAACAACGAGACCCGATTCTTCGACAGGTTGCAAGGATGCCTGCGCGATGGATCTCTTGCCGAGGCAGACGCGACCGATGCGCGCTCGCTGTTTGAGCGCAGCGGATTCCCGTCAGACTTCTGGGGCTTCGGCTCGACCCTCTATCAATCCGGCAGGCCGAGGTTGATGGTGGTTCGGGCTACCGCGACACCGGCTTTCGAGAACATTCGAAATGTGATTCAGCGCGCGATCAGCCACCCTCGCTTTGGCGACTTCGATCTGTCAGACCTGGAACAATGCCGTGTGCAGTTTGACTTCATTGTAGACGAGCCGGCTGTCGTGGATTTCGGCTCGCTTTCCGAGTCGGCACTTGACAGTAGTCGTTTCGAGTTCGGCATCGATGGCCTGCGGATCATCGGTGGGGAACGACGCCGGTACATATTGCCCGGCGACGCGTTTGTGTCGTCGATCTTGGGTTTAGGGCAGCTAAGACGGCGTGTTGAACGACTGTTCCCCGATACGCCAATCGACCAGTTGGAGTTCTATCGGTTCCGCTCGGAAAGCTACGTCAGTACGGCGGACGGCTGGATTCGGCTCTATCGCGGCCTTCCGGCTGTGACACCGGCGACCGAGGAGGCAATCTCCGACGCCGCCACAGCGGGCGTGAACTGGATTGTCAACAATCGCCATCCCGACGCTCGATTTGTTTACTACTACGACGCCGCCACGGATTCGCATCGCGACCACGAACATCCGAACAGAGATCCCGAGACAGATTCCTACTATAATCTGCTACGTCACTGCGGCGGCGTCATTACCATGCTGCTCGCTCATGGGCTGCGCACGTCGGGATTGCCCGACATGTCACTTGGATCGGGACGGGGTCCCAACCTACAGATAGCCGCTTCGACGGAGACGATCGAGGCCGGCATCGACTTCTTCACTCGGCAACTCGTGCCCTACACCACTGGGAACGGAAGCTCAGCAGCCTACGCCTACTACAACAAGAAGGCCAAACTGGGCGGAAGTGGCATCGGGTTATATATGCTGGCTCTCTATCAGAGGCTTTACCAGTCGGCGACGTACGCCGAGCAATCGCAGTTGCTGGCGAACCATCTTCTGAACGAGATTTTGGACTCGGGCGAGTTCAGATACTACCACGTCTATCTGGACCGGAAGGTGACGAAGGCAGAGAATCCTTCGCTGTTTTCGTTCTACTACCCCGGCGAGGCGATCATCGGATTGGCGAACTACTGCCAACACGTCTGTGACTCGGACGTCGAGCGAGACGCCATCTATGATCGCATTCATCAGTCGCTTCGGTTCCTGTTCGTCGAACGGCCCCGGATCTATCAGGAACACTATGCGAGTCTGCCAGCCGATTCGTGGTTGATGATGGGGATCAACGACTTGTGGGACACGCCTCAGTTCCAGCGAGAGGCATATAGCCGTCCGGTCTTTCAGGACGCGGACCAGATGGTCGATCACATGTACGCGCCTAACTGCACGCCCTACCCGGACTACGTCGGGTCTTTTTACTATGACTTCGGCGATCATCCCTATCCGGACGGAGCGCGTGCCGAAGGGCTACTGGCCGCATACCTGCTGGCGCGGAAAGCGGAAGACCGGAAAAGAACAGCCCGATACTTGGAGGCGTTGCGGTTGCTCGCTTGGGCCACGCTGCGATTGTGCAACACGCGAGACTCGGCCTATTCCGTCCCGAACCCCGAACGAACGATCGGCGGCATTCGATTCAAACTTACGCGTCAATGGTTCCGCGTCGACACCATCCAACACGTGGCTTCGTTCTACCTGAAGTTCCTGCCCTACTTTCAAGGCTCGGCCGGTGTGGCCGGAACGGCCGCGAACCGTCACTCATGAGTTCTCTTATGACACGGCTACGGCGCGGCGCAGGGTTGCACGAGTTCGGCGAAGGCCTGTTTCGATTGCTCGATCAACTCGGTGTAGTCCGAGTTCTCGACATCCTCGCCCATCAATTCGACGTCGAAGAAGCCATCATAGCCAGCTTCGGTCAAGCGAGCGACGATTTCTTTCAGCGGAAGTCTCCCTTCGCCCAGGCGGCATCGATTCTGTTCGCCGCATGGCGGGCGCTTGGCGTCGCCGAGTTGGACGATCGCAATCAGAGGGACAATCTCGTTGATACGCTCTAAGACGGCCGAATCCTGGCCGAGGTGGTAGGCGTCGAAGGTCAGCTTTAACTGAGGGCAATCGACCGACTGCAGAAACTCGATCGAATCGTCCAGACTCGTCAGGAACGTCCAGTCCCCCGCGCATTCGACGTGCATCGGCTCGACGGCCAAGGTAACTCCGCATTCGCTGGCGACGGGCGCCATTTCCTTTAGCGCGCCTTTGAACAGTCGCCGCGCGTGATTGTGCGTATGGCCCGAGCGTGAGCCGCTGTAAACGACGAGGGCTCCAGCGTTCAGATCAGCCGCGAGTCGTGTCGCTTCAATGGCATCTTCGACGCTGTCCTTGTACGACCGGCCGTCGCTACCCGTGAATCCTCCCGCCCAAAGAAGGCTAGACACCGCCAGCGGACTATCGGCCAGCAGATCGGCCCCCTTTTGTTCACCGAAATCCGACAGTTTCTGCCGCCAAACTGCGATGCCCTCGATGCCCGCGGCGACGTAGTTCCGAACGTCTTCTTCAAACGACCAACGAAAGGTCGTGATTTCGTTCATTGACAGCCGAGCCATCCGTGTGTGCTCCTGTTGAATCCGTCGCCCAATTGACTCCGCTAGAACTGGTTCTTCCGTGACAGCCGGGTAGTATGAGAAATCGCCGGGCCGATGTAAAGGACAGCCGATGGCGATCGGAAAACGGAAGACGATTCTCCAGCCGTGACGCGCGGAGTGCTAGCATCAGGCCCGTCGGGCACAGACCATCACCTGCGCGATTCGGTTTTTTTCCGAGCCAGTTCGTCGCGAATCCTGGCCGCCAACTCGTACTGTTCCTTGGCCACAGCCTCCTCCAGCTGCTCGTCAAGGGTACGGCCCACGTCGTAGTGATCACGCAGCGATTCGCGCAAGTCCGTGAGTCGGGCAATCAACTCGTCGTCTTCGAGAATCTCCTCGGCATCATGCTCGGTGTACAGGTCGCGCAGATCATCCAGACCAAGATTGATCTGGTGAACGGCAGCTTCGGGTCGGTCTTCCTCCAATTCTGCCAAGGCGGACGCCTGGATGCGATGAAACAGTACAAACGGACGATATTGCTCGTGGGACATCGTCCATGTTTCGTCAGGTGAATGGCTCTGGCAGAAGTCCATCAGTGCCAATGTATGGTCGGCATCGTCCACGGCGCGCGTGAACTCCTTCAGGCTCAGCCAGCAGATGCGACGGTGATAGAACTGAACGAACTCGCGATCAACCTCATGACATTGCTCATCATCCAGCACCATCTCGTCGTCGCGTAGTTCCTCGGCCAGCAAGAAGTCGTAGTAGGTCTCGAATCCCAGAGGCTTGTCCCCATCGGGCCGTCCGTTCGTCTCAAGCTGCAAGACGCCCATGTCGATCCGCATTTGGATCACGTTGCGACCATCGTCGCCTCTTGCCGAACGGACATTCAACGTGTCCGAATCGTACGGCCACTGGTCCAGAATCGCGTCAATGTTGTCTCTATTCTTTTCCGACATCACAGGTCCATCATGCTAGGAATGCGGAACCGCATACGTGGCAACCGGGACACAGCCCGTTTCCTCCATCACTTCATTATATACAGAGACTTGCCGTGTACCGATGGGGCAATCTCGAACGAATCTGGAGAATGATGGCAAGACAGGAAACGGATTGACTAGAACATCACAGGGAACGTAAGAGTGATGTTTGGCGCGCATGCTGTGAACTCGTGCGACTGCGCTCGGGTAGACCAATGAGCCGCGTCTGTATTGACCAGTCTGATCGAGGGGCCTCACTCAGGATAAGCCTGCCATGATGCAAGTATATAGGCAAACTTCAATATCTCGCCTAATTCGTCCTGCCTGCACCGAAACCAGCCTAGCCAACAAGCCTCCGACGACACCCCAGTCTGGCCGAATCAACGTTGGTGGTTCGATGGGCAGCGTCAACCAGCAGATGGCGCTCGTTCTCGGTCGCCGAAACACCTTGCTGTGTTTGGTGTTATGCATCGTCGCAACGTACCTTCTCCACGCCATTTCTCCAGGAGCTATTGCCGCGGAAGCAAAGCCGCGCACATTTCCGGCCGATGCATATGCGGAGCAGATCGCCCCTTTGCTCGCGAAGTATTGCAGTGCTTGTCACGGCAAGAAGGAGCAGGAAGCAGACATTGACTTTCACAAGTATCCGAATGCCGATTCCGTGCGTCAGGACGCCGACACGTGGGCCTCGGTCAAAGAGATGGTGGAATTTGGGGCCATGCCTCCTGAAGATCAGAAGCAACCGACAAACGACGAGAAATCACTGCTGACGGACTGGATCGGGGCCACGCTCCAAAATAAAACTCAGATCGTGCACGATCCGGGCCGAGTGACCATACGTCGTCTCAATCGCGCGGAGTACGACAATACGGTACGTGATTTGACGGGCCTCGATCTTCGACTGTCCGAGGACTTTCCTTCCGACGACGTTGGCGAAGGCTTCGACAACATTGGCGATGTACTCTCTCTGCCGCCGCTACTGTTCGAGAAGCATATGGACGCCGCCGAGCAGATCGCGACGACGACAATCCGCGACAAATCCGCGGGAGCAGGAATGCAGCGTCGTGAGCGGCAAGACCTCAGGGCTACAGGCGGCGCTTCGTTGAACGACTACGGTGTTTACAGCCTCTCGTCCAACGGAACTGTCTCCGCGGAATTCGAATTCCCGCGTGAAGGCGAGTATTTGCTGAAGGTGGAAGCCGGCGCCCAGCAAGCGGGGCCCGAACTCGCAAAGGTCGAGTTGGCGGTTGATGGCAAACGAGTCCAAGTGGCCGAGGTCAGAGCACCGACGGACCAGATGGATGTGTACGAGATACGCGACCGCGTAGGCAAGGGGAAGCACCAGTTCTCCGCCGCCTTCATCAACGACTACTACAATCCCAGAGCATCCAATCCAAACGATCGTGATCGGAATCTCGCCATACGCTCGCTAGAGGTTTCTGGCCCTTTGGATCAGCGACCCGAGGATCTTCCCGACAGCCACCGACGCATCGTGATCGCGGCACCCGGTAACGGGAAGACGCCCGAGCAGGCCGCCCGTGAGATTCTGGCGCCATTTATCAGCCGAGCATTCCGGCGGCCCGTCCGCACCGAAGAGATGGACTCGTTCGTCAGGCTGGTCAAAGTGGCAACGGAGAAGGGGGACTCGTTCGAGCGCGGCATCCAAGTTGCCGTTTCCGCGGCCCTTGTTTCGCCTCACTTCCTGTTTCGTGTCGAAATGGACCCGGAACCTGATGAACCAACCAAGATTCGCCCGTTGAACGATTACGAACTGGCGAGTCGCCTGTCGTATTTCCTCTGGAGCAGCATGCCGGACGACGAGCTCTTCGCGCTCGCCGAGAGCGGCGAACTGCACGAAGATAAGGTTCTGGTAGCGCAGGTGCGACGCATGCTCCAGGACGACAAAGCACAGGCCTTGGTCGCAAACTTCGGCGGACAGTGGCTGAATCTCCGCAACTTGGACGAGATCATACCTGATCCCGCTAAGTTTGGTGCTTTTGATGAAACGCTGCGTCAAGACATGGTTCGCGAAACCGAGATGTTCTTCGCCACGGTGATGCGAGAGGATCGGAGCATATTGGACTTCCTAACTGGCGATTTCACATTCGCCAACGAACGTCTTGCCGGGCACTACGGCATAAACGGCGTCTCGGGTGACAAACTGCGAAAGATAACGTTGACCGATGGCAAGCGGATAGGACTGTTGACGCACGGCAGCATTTTGACGCTAACGTCCAACCCGACGCGCACGTCGCCGGTCAAGCGTGGCAAATGGATCATGGAGAACATACTGGGGACACCGCCACCGGATCCGCCGCCCAACGTGCCGATGTTGGAGGAGACGCAGAAGGCCGAGCCCGACTTGTCCCTGCGGGAACAGATGGTCTTGCATCGTGAGAATCCGGTGTGTGCTTCGTGCCATCGGCAGATGGACCAGTTGGGTTTCGGCTTCGAGAACTTCGATGCAACTGGTCGGTGGCGTGCCGAAGACGGTGAGTTTCCCGTAGAGGCTTCCGGCGAGCTACCCAGCGGCGAGAAGTTCTCAGGACCGGAAGAGTTGGTTCAAATCCTGGCAAAGCGAAAGCAACAGTTCACCGAAACGCTCGTTTCAAAAATGCTTACCTACGCTCTGGGACGCGGAATGAAGCCGTACGACCAGAGCACGATCGACGGGATCGTCAAGCGAGTTGAAGACGACGACTATCGTTTTTCGGCTGTAATCACGGGGATCGTCATGAGCCGGTCGTTTCGGATGCGGCGAGGCGATGGAGGTACAGAATGAGCACATCGCGACTTGAACGAAGAACGTTCCTGAAAGGCCTGGGGCTGAGCATGGGCCTGCCGTTATTGGAGGCCATGATACCGGACCGCTTGGCCAAAGCAGCATCTGCCGACCGACCGCCGGTGCGCATAGCCTTCGTCTTCTTCCCCAACGGGGCGATCATGCCCAGTTGGACTCCGTCCGAGACTGGCGAGAACTACAAGCTGAGTCAGACGCTTGAACCGCTCGCCGAATTCAAGGGTGACATGAACGTCCTGACCGGTCTGGCTCAGGACAACGGCCGCTCGAAAGGCGATGGCGCGGGAGACCACGCCCGTTGTGCCTCGTCGTACTTGACCGGTGCCCATCCGCGCAAGACATCCGGTGCCGATATTCGCGTTGGCGTGTCGGTCGATCAAGTCGCAGCCCAGGAAGTCGGCGATCTCACGAAGCTACCATCGCTGGAACTGGGCATCGAAAAGGGGCGTAATGCCGGCAATTGCGATTCCGGTTACAGTTGTGCTTATTCGTCGAATATCTCGTGGAAAACCGCCACGACGCCGATGGCCAAGGAGATTCACCCGCGTCTGGTTTTTGAGCGTCTCTTCGGGGATGCCGAACAGTCGGAGGAGGGACGTGAGCGCCGCGATTTCTACCGCAAGAGCGTTCTTGATCTCGTGGCTAACGATGCCGACAAACTGAAGACGAAGCTGGGCATTACGGATCGGCGGAAACTGGATGAGTACTTCTCCAGCGTCCGGGATTTGGAGCGCCGTGTTATTCGCGCGGAGCAGGAGGCCGAGCGAGTCCGTCCGGATTTCGACGTCCCGGACGCCATTCCGCGCGACTACCAGCAACACGTTCGATTGATGTTCGACCTCATGGTGCTGGCCTTCCGTACCGACACCACAAGGATCGCCACGTTCATGCTCGGCAACGCCGGCAGCAATCGCAGCTATCGCATGGTCGGCGTGAGCGAAGGCCATCATCAAATATCTCACCACCGCGACAAGAAAGAACTGATCGATAAGATCCAAAAGATCGACCAATTCCTCGTGGGTGGATTTGCCTACTTCCTGGGCAAGCTGAAGTCTGTGGAAGACGGAATGGGTACGCTCTTGGACCACTCGATGATCATGTACGGCAGCGGCCTCAGCGACGGCAACCGCCACCACCATCACAATCTACCGGTTGTCTTGGCCGGTGGCGGCGGGGGCACGATTCGTACCGGTCGTCACATCCACACAAGCAGCGAAACGCCCTTGAACAATCTGTTTCTATCTCTGCTAGACCGAGTTGGCGCAGACGTCGAAAAACTCGGCGACAGCTCCGGGCGATTTACGGCCCTCGACGCGTAACCGCGAAGCAGCTGCGGTGCTTGACGTTGCTGCTTCTCACTGTGGGAAAATCAGACTCGCTTCCCGTCGGGCTGATAGTCGATATGAGAAGCCACTACGCTTCCGTCATCGAGAACTTCGACGGTGCTGTCGCGGTAATCCTTTTCGATCGAGCCACCAGCGACAATGCAGCCCTCGATCGTAACGCCTTCTTGGACCACATGTCGGTCGATCAAAAGGCGTTGGCTGGGGGGTAACTCCACACCGTCATCGCGGAACATAGGATATCGTTCCCACAACACGGAATGGCTTATCTTCGCATCCCGCTCGATGATCCAGTCGTCGCCGATCACAGCGTAAGGGCCGAGTTGGGTTCCGGCTTCGATCGTGCATTGGTTTCCAATGACTACCGGCGGAATGATCTTCACGTGCGCGAAGTCGACGGCTACGTCCCTGCCAAGGTACCCCCAGGGGAGTTTCTCGAACGGCAGATTCACGTCGAGAGCCCCGTCAAGCACGTATTCGTTCACACACAGATAGTCGCGTTTCTGGCCGACGTCAAACCACTGTCCGTCGTACCGTGCGCCCCAGAGCAGATTATCAGACGAGAGGTTCAGGTAGGGCAGTTTTCCCAGAAGCGCCGGGAAGACGTGCTGTCCGAAGTCGTAAAACGGCTCCTCCAGACCGAGCCTCGCTTCCGTTCTGATCGGGTCCAGCTCTTTCAGCAAGCGGGCCTCGATCAAATATATCGATGCATTGTTCAGATTGCTTGGCGAGTTTGGGTCCTTCTCAAAGAACTTCTCAATGCGGCCTCCCTGACTTAACACGCCATTCCTGTGCTTTGGAGCATTCAGTACCGCGGTGCCGAAGTCCTTGCGCCGCTCCATTGGGATCGGCACCAGCACCATGGTAAACGATGCGCCGACCCGTTTGTGGATCTCGTATAATTCCTGCAGTTCGCCGGGGCCGACGTTAGTGACGATGTCGCCGCTGGGGGCAATGATCGTATCGCCGAGAAAGGGCTCGATGTCCAGCGGAGAATCACCGGGCAGCATCTTGGCGTCGCGTCCCAAGACCTGTTTGCAGACGCCGCCCAGCGTGCCGCTGGGAACGTCTTCTTCTACGTAGTTTATGGATGCGCCAAACCTGACGCCGTCAGTGAATTCTCGCTTGATCGTCTCTTTCAAGACGCAGAGGTTCATGGAAAGGTCGGTGATACCCGACTCGACCATCTTGTGAATCCACGTCTCGACAATCGATACCTTGCCGCCAAGCGGAAAGAGCGGCTTGGGGATGTATCGGAGAGTCAACGGCTCCAGACGTTTGCCCAGACCCGCCGCGAGGATCGCGCAGCGTACCTGATTCGTCAGCTGATCGCCATGCGCCCAGCACTTGCTTCGGCGGCCCTCGCCACATTGAATTGGTGTAGCCATCTGTCCGGGATATTGTTGCGGATCCGCCTCTTGCATAAATCGGAGCTCCGTGTCGCCGGTCGAATGAACGCTGCTGACAGCCTCTCGCTTTCTCGGTCACAGCGTTGAGGTCGAATCCCGAGGAAGGCAAGCAGTTTGCCAGCAGTCCGTCGATGCCAACCAACAACTCGCGAGACTCTACCCCAAACGAGTCTTCTACACAATCTCGACAATGCTGCAGTCGGCCCCAGGAATTGACGGTTGGCCGCTTCGTTCAATCAGCTTTTTGCGCCCCACGCATTGTACTCTTATCCAGGGTCTTCGATAGTGTAGCTTCGGAAAACGTAGGCCAGCTAATTCGATTGACATCGGGGCCCCTCTCATGTTGTTTCACCCTAATGATCATCCTCACCGTCGCTACAATCCGTTGACGGGGCAGTGGATACTTGTCTCGCCGCATCGCACGAAACGGCCGTGGCAGGGTCAGAAGGAGCGGGTCGCCGAGGATCGGCGGCCGGCCTATGATCCCAAATGCTATCTCTGCCCTGACAATCGCCGCGCCGGCGACGCCGTCAATCCGCCATACGAAAGCACTTTTGTTTTCACAAATGACTTTGCGGCGCTGCTACCCCAGACACCCACGGCCAGCCCGACCCATCCGCTTCTGCGATTGGAGTCTGTTGAGGGCGAATGCCGCGTGATCTGCTTCTCGCCGCGGCACGACCTGACGTTGCCAGAGATGAGTATCGAGGACATCGCAGCCGTAGTACAACTCTGGGCTGATCAGGTTAGTGAGTTGGGAGAGACCTACCGGTGGGTGCAGGTGTTCGAGAACAAAGGCCAAGCCATGGGATGCTCCAACCCGCATCCACACGGGCAGATCTGGGCCAGTAAGCACCTACCCAACGAACCGCAACTCGAAGATGAGCACCAGCAGCAGTATTTGAGTCAACATCAGTCACCGATGCTGATCGACTACACGGAACTCGAATGTGCCGAAGCCGAACGAATCGTCGTTGACAACGAACACTGGGTCGCTCTGGTTCCCTATTGGGCGGTCTGGCCTTTCGAGACGCTGCTTCTGCCGCGGCGTCATGTGCTGCGGTTGCCGGAGTTGAACGAGGCGGAGAGGGGGGCTTTGGCCGAAATCCTCAAACGGTTGCTCACCCGCTACGACAATTTATTCGAGACGTCCTTCCCCTACTCGTTTGGCTGGCACGGAGCTCCGACCGACGCGAGCGAATACCCACATTGGCAATTGCACGCTCACATCTATCCACCCCTGCTCCGGTCGGCCACAGTCCGAAAGTTCATGGTTGGCTACGAAATGCTGGCGGAGGCCCAACGGGATCTGACTCCCGAGCAGGCGGCCGAAAGGCTGAGGTCTTTGTCCGGTCGCCACTATCGGGAACAGGAAAACGCGTGAGCAGTGTATTCGCAGCTGTGTGAATCGCGGGACGGCACAATCACGCGTTGCTCAGATCCGCGAGGGCTTCCAACAGTCGACTGACTTCTTCGGCTGTGTTGTAGTGTACCAAGCCGATACGGACCATGCCGTCCGGCTCAAGCTCCAACGTCTCGGTCAATTGCAGGGCGTAGTAGTTGCCTTGCCAAACACAAATACCGCAGTCGCCCAAATACTGAGCCAACTCGGCGGGTCGTTTCTTCGCGTGGGTGATCGACAACGTGGGCAGACGCTCGGAAGAACGTTCTGGATCGGTGATACCCCAGACGCGCACGTCCTCCAGATCGGCCAGACCTGCGATGAGTTGCGTGACCAACTGCTGCTCGTAGTCGCCGATCACGGCATACGCTTCGTGCAAAGCTGCACGCCGGCCCAAATTGCCACCTGCCGCATGCTGGCGACCAATATCAGCCAGGTAATTGACGGCGGCTAGCGTGCCCGCAATGCCTTCGTGGTTTTGCGTGCCGGTCATCCACTTGCCGGGCAATGAATCCGGCGCCGGCCGGACCTTGTATGCCGACAGTTCTTCCAGCAATTCCCGCCGTCCCCATATTGCACCAACATGTGGCCCGAAAAACTTGTACGCCGAACACGCCAGAAAATCGCAACCGAAAGCATCAACGTCAACGAGAGAGTGCGGCGTGAAGTGCACTGAATCCAGAAAGGTCAGCGCGCCGGCTTCGCGAGCCCAGCGGCAGATGTCCACGACCGGATTGATCGAACCCACGGAATTCGATGCACAGCCGACGGCCACCAGACGCGTGCGGTCGGTTATCTTCGCACGGAAATCTTCCAGGTCCAACGTGCAATCTTCGGGGTGGAAATCAACGTAGCGAACCGTTGCACCCGCATCTTGAGCGGCCAGAACCCAGGGAGTCACGTTTGCGTCGTGGTCCAATCGCGTGACGACCACTTCGTCGCCGGGTTGCCAGGTCTTGGCCAGCGCACGGGACAAGGCGAACGTGAGCGTCGTCATGTTGGGCCCGAAGTAGACTGTATCGAGATCTTCGGCACCTAGCAGATCCGCCATCGCACGATGGGCCTCGGCCAGCACGGCGTCGCTGTCGCGAGCGGTCGGGAACAGCCCGTCGTGATTCGCATTGTTGTGCGCGTAGTAATAGCTGACCGCGTCGATCACGCACTGCGGGACTTGCGTTCCGGCAGGCCCATCGAAGTATACGATCGGACGCCCATTGATTTCGCGACGCAGGGCCGGAAACTGGCGCCGGCAATACTCAAGTAGCTCGTTCGTCCACAAATCTCTTCCCTTTACCTTCAAAACGCGGTAGCGAACCGAGCGGAACGCAGCGCACTTCGACTTTTAGCGCGAGTCGCAACTGAAGCTCTTTGGCAACTCGCTCCGGTTTGTCCAAGCGATCTTCGATATCCACGGCCAGCGCGTCCATTTCGCCGACTCGGTTCGCGACCATGCGGTACTCCACGATTTCTGGGAAGCTGCGCAATATCTGCTCGACAGAACTTGGAAAGACATTGACGCCGCGAATCACCATCATGTCGTCCGCACGTCCCAGCACCCCGCCCTCCAATAGCACGAAACGATTGTCGCCTGATGCGTTCCAGGTCGGTCGCACGAGATCTCCCGTGCGGTAGCGGATAACAGGACTGCCGGGGCGGCCCAGGCTGGTCAGCACTAGTTCGGACAACTCCAATTCGCCGGCCGGTTGCCCCGTCTCGACCGAAAGGAATTCCGCCATGAACTCGCTTTCCACCACGTGCAATCCCCGACCCTCGCCATCCGCATACCCCCACGGCCCCACTTCGGACGCACCAGCATGATCGATCACTTGGGCGTCCCAAGCATTCTCGATCCGTTTACGAATCGACGACAGCGAACCGCCCGGCTCGCCCGCCACAATCACTTTCTGGACGGCCAGTGCCGTGGGATCGATCTGGTTCTCGGACGCAACTTCGACCATGTGCAAGGCATAGCTGGGAGTACAGAAAATCGCCGTCGCGCGGCAGACCCGAGCCATCTCCAATCGAGCCAGCGTGTTGAGTCCGCCACCGGGAATAGCCAAAAGACCACGCGCGATAGCCGCGTCGTGCGCGCTCCAGAAGCCTATGAACGGCCCGTAGGAAAAAGCGAACAAGCCGCGATCGCCGGCCTTCAATGCGGCAGCATCCAGCACGTATTGCCAAGTGTCAGTCCACCATTGCCAGTCCTCCGCCGTATCCAAGACGATCATCGGCTTGCCGCGTGTTCCGGACGTGCGGTGAAAGCGGACATACTCGGTGGCCGGATACGTCAGATTGGCTGCCAGATCGTCGTGGGCAGCCCCCACCAACTCGTCCTTAAAAGTAAACGGCAAGTCGGCCAACTGCTCGACCGACTCAAGCGGCAATCGCAAGTCAGACAGCTTGTCGTGATAGAAATGGTTCTGAGGCAGCACTCTGCCCAGAAGCGCATTCAGCTTGTCCAGTTGGTACCCCGCCAACGATACCGGATCGAGGCGTTCCAGTTCCCGTCGCTGTTCGAAAGTGGTGCTTAACATACGGAGAATCATACGATTTGGCGGGTTGGTGCGAAAGACAGCCGCGCCAATTCGTGCGACCGTAGGATTGTGCAAACCGCCAGGATCGGCAAAATAGTCAAGTTTGCGGATACACGGCCCGCGGAGTCCCGTATCTCGCATCCCGCATCCCGCATCTCGACACGTCTTTGAATCCCATGTCCGACGAACCTCGCAAAGGCTCACTGCTGGTCATCTTCCTGACGGTCTTCATCGACCTGCTGGGATTCGGCATGGTTCTGCCGCTCTTGCCGATCTACGGCGAAATTTTCACGGAAGATCCGATGGGATGGCGGTTGGGGCTGCTGATGGCAAGCTTCTCGATGATGCAGTTCCTATTTGCACCTCTGTGGGGCCGACTCTCGGACCACATCGGTCGACGGCCGGTGCTGATGATCGGTCTGGCAGGCTCGGTGGTCTTCTACACACTGTTCGGAGTTGCCACGACTCTCGGCAGCCTTGCACTCCTGTTCGTTTCGCGGATCGGTGCCGGCATTGCCGGAGCGACGATCCCCACCGCCCAGGCGTACATTGCCGATTCCACATCGCTGGAAAAACGCCCCAAGGGGATGGCGTTGATCGGCGTTGCGTTTGGCCTGGGTTTTACTTTCGGCCCTGTAATGGCGTTCCTGGCGGTTCCCAGCGGGCGCGGCGATCCTGGCCCCTGGCCGGGCTACGCCGCAGCAATTCTATCGGCAGTGGCACTGCTGTTGGCATTTTTCAAGCTGCCCGAGTCCAAACGGCCGGACAGCGCCTCGGCGGCACGCAAGCTCCTTGATGCGGAGGCCTTTCGACAGGCAGTCACCGTACCATCGATTGGGATGTTGTTGGTGGTCGTCTTCCTGTGCATCTTCACGTTCGCCAACCTGGAGACTAGCTCGTCCATTCTGATATGGGGCGACGAAAACGCCACGGACAGCCCATTTCGTTTCAGTTGGGTGCAAGTGTGTATGTTTCATGCTTACATCGGTTTCACTCTGGCAGTCATTCAAGGCGGGCTAGTCCGCCGCTTGGCAGGCAGGATCGCCGAAGGCAAACTGGCCACGTTCGGAGCTGCGGTCAACGTGGCTGGATTTGTGATCATGGTCGTGGCGATCAACCACGCTTCTGTTGCCTTGCTGCTGGGGTCGCTGGCCGTCATTGTCGCCGGGGTATCGTTCATACAGCCAAATCTGAACTCGCTGCTATCCAGGCGGAGCGATCCGCAGAAACAAGGGGTGATCCTGGGAGCCGCCCAAAGCGTTAATGCGCTAGGACGCATCCTCGGATCAGGGATCGGTATCCCGTTGCTGCGACTGGATTACACCATGCCATCATACGTCGGCGCCGGTCTGATGGCTGTGGTGTTGCTTTTGGTGATCGTCGCGTCACGCAGCGGAGAGGATTATCCCGGGCATTGATATCTTCGTCCCACGCTCGCCTGCCAAGAGATTCGGGAGGGCGAGGCTCCTGCCGAGCCGGGGATCGACGCCACAAGAGCGGCTCAGCAGGAGCTTCGCCCTCCCGGGCGCATACTGCGTTCGCTCACAAACCGGTACCGCTACAGCAGATGCCGAGCCTTGATCTCAAGGTACCGGTTCACCAGAGGCGCGGTCATATCCTCTGGGAAAACGTCCAGCGACAGCACGCCTCTGTGCTCCAAGTCCGTCAGAACTTGGTGACGCCAAGCGAGAATCTCCGCGGCGGCGGCGGCGCGGTAGAGATCCAGATCGCGCGGGTGAGGCACGTCCGCAGCGTCGAACAACTGGTGGTCTCGCATCAGCACACCCAGTGGCAAATGGCGCCCGACCAGCGTACTCAGATACTGTTCGACTTGATGCGCGTTCACCTCATCAATCACGTTCGTCATCAGCACGACCAGCGATCGTTTCCTGCAGTGCGACGACAAATACAGAAACGCTTGATCGTAGCGTGATTCGACCAACTGCGGAAAACGATCGAACGAGGCGTGCAGCAGCTTGTTCATCTGGTTCAAGCCGGCACGTGGTGGCACAAACGTATGGATTTGATCCGAGAAACAGATCAGACCGACCGAATCGCCTTGCTTCAAGGCCACAAAGCTGAGCATCAGCATGGCATTCAGCGAATGGTCCAGCAGGCTGAGCCCCACCGCTTCGTTCGTCATCATGCGTCCGCAGTCCATCAAGAAGATGATTCGCTGGCTTTGACTGGTCTGATAGTCCTTCACGGTCAGCTTGTTGCGACGCGCCGTGGCCCGCCAATCGATGTGCTTGTAGTTGTCGTCCAGCGTATAGTCGCGCAACCGTTCGAAGTCGTGATCCTGACCGATCTTTCGAGTGCGCCGAACACCCATCAGGCTCAGCCGATTCGTCCGAGCCAATATGGCATAGTCTCCCAATTGCTTCATATCGGGATAGACATACAACTCCGCCTCGGCCGGGTAGGTCAGATGCCGCTGCCAAAGCCCCAGGAGGCTGCGCACGCGAAGATAGACGACGTTCAACTGAAAGGCGCCTCGCCGGCTGGCTGTCAACTCGTAACGCAACGTCGTCCGGCTTCGAGGCCTCAAACGTCGAGGAAACTCCTCGGGCGTCGCCGTGAACTCCTGGGGAACGTCGTCACGGACCCAAACGTTCCACGTTCGGCGCGAGTGATTGCTGACGGTGACGGACACAGGATGTCGTTTCTGCAGGGACGCAATGCGCATTGTCTTGCGTTCCGCCGAAAAAGACCGCTCGGCAGGCAGCGAAAGCAGGTCGGCCAGAGCCACCAGCAGAATCACGAGGTCGACCGTGCCGATCACCAACAGAAGGTCGGGCCGGAACAACAGCCCTATCGACAGCGCGCAGGGGACCAGCATCACAAGGACCAGCGGCATGAACGGGAAGGCTCGCTTCCAGTACGCCAATCCCGCCAGCACCGCAACGAACAGCACCGGCAAGACCAAGGGGAGCGCACGAAGTTGTTCGGCCCTTGTTTGGAGCCAGTCAAACAGTTCGCTCATGTCAGAGCCTTGGCACTTCCACCGATCGGATTACTTGGGTCAGAAGTTCGTCTACGTCATGCCCTTCCACTTCGGCCTCGGCCGTCAGGATCACCCGATGACGCAAAGTCGGCAGGGCAAGTTGCGCCACGTCGTCTGGCACGGCGTAATCGCGGCCGGCGAAAGCGGCAAGCGTGCGTGCCGACTGCATCAATCCAATTCCGGCACGCGGCGACGCCCCCATGTGGAACTGTGGCCACTGTCGCGTGAGCCTGACGATCTTGTTGATATAGTCGATCAGCCGCGGATCAACACGGACATCGCTACTTTCTTTGGTTACCCGCATGATCTCTTCCGGCGTCGTGACCGGTGAGATGTCGGATTCCAGCCGCTCGTTCAAGTCGATCTGCCGGCTGTGCAGATCCAGGATTTTCATTTCCTCTTCGGCCTGCGGATAGTCCGCGACCAGTTTGAACATGAATCGGTCCAACTGCGCTTCCGGCAGGTTGTACGTGCCTTCCGATTCGATTGGATTCTGCGTAGCCAGCACCAGGAACGGCCGGTCGATGCGATGGCTCTTGCCGTCGATCGTCACGCGGTACTCCTGCATGATTTCCAGCAGCGCGGCATGTGTCTTGGCGGGCGAACGGTTGATTTCGTCCGCCAACAGAAACTGTGTGAACACAGGTCCGGGGCGAAAGCGGAATTCCTGGGTCTTCATGTCGAAAATCGGTGCACCGGTGATATCCGAGGGCATCAAGTCGGCAGTGAACTGAATTCGCCCGCAATCGCAGCCCATCACCCGGCCCAGGGTCCTCACATACAGCGTCTTGCCCAATCCCGGCACACTTTCAATCAACACGTGTCCGCTGGAGAACAACGCCACCAACGAGCCCAACACCAACTCCTGCTGGCCCACATAGATCTTGCTGATTTCTTCGGTGATGCGGTCGAACAACTTCTTCGTTTCCGTCTCGCGGCCATCGAAATCTGACAGCAAGGCGTCGCCCAACTTTGTGGACGGTGCCTGTTCAGGGCCGGCCGGTTGCGGGGGAGGGACGCTAGCGACCTCGGGCGACGCAGCCAGTGATACGTCAGGCACAGTCGTCGGTCCGACAGGAGTCGCTGGTGTACCCGCTTGCTCGTCCGGAATTTCCTCAAGTAACGGCTGCCCGAATGGGTCGACAACCGGCGTTTCAGCAGGTGGTGCCGTCGTTTCCGGCTGTCCGCCCGGGACTTCCATAAGTGGGGACTGGCCGAATGGATCAGCACCCGGCTGCGGGGCTTCAACGGCCTGAATCTGCTGAACGATGCCGCACTGGGGACATTTAGCCCTGCGTCCTTCGAGGCTGGCAGGCACCTTCAGTTGCCGGCCGCAACCGCTGCACTTGAATTCGATGTTTCCAGAATCGCCCTCCGGCGGAGGAGGCCCGCCTGGATAAGATGAGTCGCTCATGCAATTCTCCCATCGTGAACGCAAGCAAGCGGATGGCGTTTCCCCGCATGCTCGTCGTCAAACAATCACCCTGTGCATGCTTTACTATATTAACACCGAGACCCCGTCGAATGCGAGCGGGCGTTCGACTCTGTCCGTAAGGCGTCGGACCGGAGCAAACGTTTTGTCGGGAAAAACGGCGTCTACGGGTCGTGTTTCAGAAGAATTCGACTGCCGTGGCGATGTCTTGCCCTATTGCCACGCGTTCTCTGCCAAATGATTGTCGAAAGGCAGCTGGTGTGATCTAATACACCTTAGAGTGTTCGAACTCCGAAGTGGGCTAGTCTTTTCTCCTCTTCGCCTCTTTTTGGGGCAGTTGCTGCGCGAAGGAGCGAATTATGTCTCTTCATGTCATGGATTACCTGAGATCGAGGGTCTTCTGCGGGCTTTGTAGTGTTATTGCGTTGGGGGCTGTTCTTACCGCTTGCTCAAGAGGGTCCGCGGAAACCAGAGCGGAAAAGCAGCGAAACGCTGACCGCCTAGTTAACGAGGCCCTGAGCCGCGAAGTCTACGGAATGGACCGAGACCGACAGGAACTGTTGGATCAAGCCTTGAAGTTGGTACCGGGACACGCGCCCGCCCACTGGCACACGGGCCACGTGTTCACAGGCCGCGAATGGGTCAAGGTGGGCGTTGCCACCGAAACTGCGGGGCAACAGCGGCAACGAGAGCAGTACGAACGCCGACGGGCACAAGCGTTGGATTCACCGGAAGATCAGATAGCCATGGCCGACTGGTGCGCGGATCACAAACAGTCGCTGCGAGAGATCGCTCATCTGAACAGAGTGATTCAACTCGCACCGGATCATCCCACAGCTCGCGCGCGGCTGGGATTTCAACGCGTGCGCGGAGCGTGGGTTCAGAGCCAAGATATCTGGCAAGGGATGCGCGATGCGCAGAAGACCGCCACGTGCATCAACAAATGGCAACCCGCCTTTCAGGCGATCTGCAAAGGACTGCGAGAGGAACAACCTCGTAAGCAGGCGGCTGCCAAAGAACGCTTGGCGGACATACTGACGCCCGAAAACATCCCGGCGATGGAGGCTGTACTGGCCACCGATGGCGAAACGTGTGCATTGGCGGCGGTCGAGGCATTGAAGGAAATGCAGGGGCACGAAGCCGCAGCAGCCTTGGCGCGACAAGCCGTGTTCTCGCCCTGGTCAACAGTTCGCCACGCGGCAGCTCTTGGGTTGGCGGAGCGCCCTCGCGATCACTATGTGCCAATGCTGTTGGCCGAGTTGTCGTCCCCCATTGAATCCCGAATTCAGACGGCGCTAGTCGGCGGCCGCATTTTGTACCGCCATTCGTTCCAGCGGGAGGGGCAGGACGCAAAGCAGGTCAACGTCGTGGACACGTCGTTCGAAAGACGCCCCAGTCTTGTGCTGACCGACAATCCCGCCGGCGCCGTCAGTCCCGTGGCCGCAAGCCAGGCGCTGACTGCAGCACGGGCAGATACAGCGGCTCGGGCAGTGAGGGATATGCAGGCCATGGCCAGCAATCGCGAGTGGGCGCGTCTCCGACAAAACACGTTGATCCACGGGATGAACGAACGAATCTGCCTGGCGCTCAGTGTAGCTACGGACGAAGACTTGCCTCCGGCGCCGCAGCTTTGGTGGAATTGGTGGAACGAACAGAACGAAATCACCTTCGTCGACGAGAAGCCCAGCGAAGTAGCGTACAACCAGGACCGCCGAGTCTACGAAGACATCGTCCGGGTGACCGGATCGGGAGGTTCGGACGGCTCGACCGGCGGCTCCCGAGCGCCTTGCGAGTGTTTCGTGGCCGGCACGCCGGTATGGACGATTTCCGGCATGATCGACATCGATAAGATTAAGGTAGGCGACCTGGTGCTGTCCCAGAATCCCGATACAGGCGAACTGGCATATAAGCCCGTGTTGCGAGTCACGATTCGTCCGCCCGAACGCCTGATCAAGGTCCGGCTGGCCTCCCCACGACGCACCTTGCTTGAAGGCAGCGGCGGGCATCCGCTATGGGTCGCCGGAGAAGGCTGGGTTCTACTGCGCAAACTGCGATCGGGGATGGTACTTCACGGCGTGGATGGTTCCGTGGTGGTCAGTGACGTGGACGAAGGCAGCAACCAGCAAACCTACAACTTGATCGTCATGGACTTCAAGACGTACGTCGTGGGCGAAGAAAAAATCCTCTGCCACGACAACACCCCACGCGGCCCAACCAACGCCCTGGTCCCGGGGCTGCTGCGGGATTAGTCGGTCGCATCTTTCCCTCGTGACGCCGCCGTTCGAACACATGCGACCGTCGGTGTGCTCAGGATTGGAATCGGTTTGGCCATGCAGGTGTGCGTTCGATTGGGCGACAGGCTTGCCGTTGGATACCCACGACCGAAGTCACCCCCTACAAATACGGAGCAGCCGTTTGGCTTAGGCGGGTTGCATCCGAATGATGCAACTGCTAGCATTAGAGGTGGTGCCAATACGCCGAATCAACTCCTTTTCGCGTGGGAGAGCGAGAATGCCTAGGCGACGCAATCATCGAATCAAAGATATCGAGGCCTTGCTTGAACTATTCCGTCTTGAACGATACTCGATAGTTGCAGTATCGTTCCTTTCGCTCGTCCTTCTCGGCACGCTTTCCGTCGTGCTCTTAGTGTTTTACGCATCGAACAGATCACCACACGAAACAATCACTGTTGTCATTGGGATGTTTGCTCCTGGTGGAGCGATTACCTACGCAGGCAGCCGGCTCCTATCCATGTGGAATGGTGCACTTGAGCTATTGCTAGACGACGAACCCAATGCTGACGAGTAATTCACTATGCTAAAGGGTGTTGACGAGGCAAGGCTACGTCGCAATTCTAGACTCGCCGCGATTGGTACTATTGTTGGCGCAACAGTAGCTTTTATAGCGGTGGGTGCCAGTGTCTTTCGCGCGAAGACTGCGACCGATGAATTCAGGTTGGAGGAGAAACAGCGGATTGATGCGCAGGATCGTGTGAAGGTGGTCGAAACCGCGGTCAATTTTGGCATCCAATCTGAGGCGAAGCTCGCGGCAAGTTTGCTTGGTACCGAAGTCGGATTTCGTTGGAATTGGCTCGAGCACACGGCGGCTGATGGAGAATTGTGTATTTCGCTGTTCAACGCAAACGAGACTTCAACGATCAGACTCAATGATGAAGTCCAAGCGCCGCTTCAGGAATGGCTTTCGAGAGCCGCAGGGAACTACGACAATCAAGAAGCGGTGTCGAGTTGGTTTATCCTGGGGAGCGATGGTCGATTGTTAGCTCGACTCCCGGTGGAAGGCAATGCCGAAAAGGAAATCGGAAAGAGTTTCCGAAATCGCGACCATTTCCACGGGCAGGGCGTGGACCTAGGTTATAACGATGCGCAGTCAGCTGCACCGATCAAAAAAAGTCATCGCTCCGCGCCTTTCAAGAGTCGAGTCACGGGTGAGCTGATGATAGCTTTCACAACGCCGGTCAGTTGCGATTCGAACGTGCTAGGTGTGTTCGGGATGACTGCCGCAGCTTCTGGGTTTCGTTCGCTGGAGCGTTCCCAAGTGAACAATTTGCTCGTATTGCTTGACGCTAAGACTGCCATCGTCGACGGAACAGAAGAGCGCGGCGTCGTGCTCCACCATCCCCAACTGACTACGAATCCAGATGGGATCACTCCGATCATCGCGTTGGAGCCAAGTGTGGCGGCACGCCTCCAAGAACTGCAACAGGGGGTCTTCATCGAGGACTACCAAGACCCAGTCACAGCTAGTTCGCTATGGAAAGCGGCAATCGAACCTGTTGTCGTGATGCGCAAAGGTGGCGAACAGGAAACGGGGCTATTTGCCGTTGTCCAAGCAGAAGCCCCAGACTAGCACGTTATCGAACCACTTGACACGGACTCGCAGCAAGAGTCGCGTACCGTTTCGCAGGTCAGAAGCAATCACATCGCTACTGCGGAGTTTCTCCTGACAATTGGAAGAAGGTCGTACCGCTGAATCCGCAGGTGATCCGTCGCGGGTAGACCCAAACTGGCGCTGCCGCGTCGCCCCACGAACGGCACGGATCGGTGCCTGCACCCCGCGTGAGTGAAGCTCGACATTGGAACAGCCGTGTCCCCGGTCGGCCCAACGTTGAACTCAGGAGGCGTCTGTGTAGTGCGAAAGGTGGAATTGTGGTGAGTGCGATGTGACGAAGACGCGTTCTACTCTCGGCTCGCCGCTCTCTTGGATGCGCGTTCTCTCGTCACCAACCGTCGACTGTTCGGCGTCAATTAGCTTAAGTCTTTAGCGACAATTAGGTTGAGGGGCAG
>CAZUAH010000147.1:0-27746 GCA_964617665.1 uncultured Pirellulaceae bacterium | reverse complement strand
TCGAAGGGGGAGAGTTCCCGAAAGTTTGGTCGTGGGGACCGGACAAGGAAGACGGTACCGAGGACGACATTTCCAATCGCGGTTCCGGGAGCAGCGGAGAGGGCGAGTTCGGCGACATCGACGAAGACCTGGACATCGACATCGACACCGATTTCGGCGACGGCGGCTTTCCCGAACCCGAGCTCTAAATGCTTGGCCGGATTTGGGTTTTGGCTTCGCAATTCTCGGACCCAAAAGTTGTGGCCGGAGTCTCTGACTTGAGGTTCGGATTTCGGACGAAATTGGATTGAGTAGATGAAGGTGTGCGTGCCAAAACCTGAATCCTGAGCACCGAACACTCGCTGCGTCGGGCGGAGCCTGACCCACAGGCTGGCAGAACTATGTGCAACGCTCCTGGAACGGTCCGGCGACGCTGCGGCTATACGCTGCTGGAGCTACTGATCGTCCTGGCGATTCTAGCTGTGATTGTTGGCTTGGCATGGCCGGCGGTGCACAGGTTGTCCGAAACAGGACAACTTCAGGATGCCGCAAGACAATTGCGGATCCAGTTGCTCGAAGCCCGGCTAGACGCTATCGAGTCCGGCAGCGTCCGCTTCTTTCAGTACCAGCCGGGCACGTCTGTTTACGAGGTATCAAGCGGCAACGATATCGCGACGGGGGGGCAATCGGGACTGATTACCCCTGGCGATGCAGCAAACGACAGTGGCCTGTCGAATCGCGATCTAAACGAGGATGTGTCGTCACATTGTGAACTGCCTGACGATATTGTTTTCTTCGATCCAAATGCAGGGTCAGCAATCGAGTTCGCTGGTGATCTGGCTGGCGGGGGCACCGGAGAGACATGGTCCGCGCCGATCGTGTTCTATCCCAACGGTCGGACGTTGAACGCGCATCTTCGACTCGGAACTCCAAGTTACGCTGTCGATTTGTCTTTGCGCGGATTGACCGGCACCGTCACCGTCGGCGAAGTTCAACGCTTGGAGACGATGGACGGCGAACGGCTGGGGGACCTTTGAATGAGACGAAAACGTAGCTCCGGTTTCTCGTTGCTCGAAGTGATCCTGGCAACCGCGATCCTCTTGGCTTGCCTGTTTGTGCTGGGCCAGATGGCCTATGTGGGCAGGAAGGATGCCGAAGATGCAGCCGATGCGACCACCGCGCAATTGATCTGTCGCAGCAAACTGAACGAGATCCTTGTCGGCGCTGCGCCGGTTGCCTCGGTCGAATCGCAGCCCGTAGCCGAAATGCCTGGCTGGGTGTATTCGGTCGAAGTCGAATCGCTGGAACAATTCGGGCTGGTTTCGCTGCGAATAACGGCGATGCAGGATCCGGCCGAATCCGAATCAACGACTTCGCAACGTTCCGGCGAACAGTTCTCGCTCACCCGCTGGATGCACGATGCGAGTTCCTCAGTCGACGGCTCGGCCGATTTCGATTGGCAGATTGATCCTCTATTCGACACGCCTTTTGACGAAGAGTGGCCTTGATGATCGCGGCGCGCAGAATGCGAAAGACCGCCGGCTACACGCTGGTGGAAATGCTGCTGGCCACCGCGCTCTCGGTGACGCTTCTGGCGGCCCTTTGGTCCCTATTCAGCATCTATACGGAGCTGTTCGACGAAGGTCAAAGTACGGTCGAGAATTCCCAGCTTTGTCGTGCCTTGATGCAGCAAATGACCGACGACCTTCGTGCGGCGATTCAGGATCCTGTTGGCGGATCGACCGCCAGATCGGAAGGAACGGCACCAGTCAGACGCTTCGGACTGCTGGGATCGCAGCACGAGTTGCGTTTCGACGTTCTTCAAGTCACTCCCGAGCAAGGAAACCCTACGCCGGTCGGCCGTTCGTGGACAGCGTCGGGCGATTTCACCGAGGCGCGGGTCCCCGAGTTGCGAACGGTTTACTACTCGTTCACGCGCCAAGCGACGAACGACGGCGTGTCGCAGCCTGGGCTAATGCGGCGAGAACTCGACTTTGAAACCCCCGTAAGTCCTGAGAGTAACGATAGCTACGACGCGCTGGCAACGGAATTGCTGGGCGATTTTGCAGTAGAAGACGTGCAAGCCGCTGGGCCAGCCATTGATCCGACAGATGTTTCGGTCACGTGGGTACCGGAGGTTGCATCGGTCGAGTTCCGCTACTTCGATGGCAACGGTTGGACGAGCGCATGGGACAGCCTGCAGCGCAAATCGCTGCCGGTTGCTGTGGAAGTCGCGCTGCAGATCGTGGACCCGAATGATGCGCCCGAGGATCAGCCTGCCACAGAGGAAGAGGTCTTGGCCGAAGAGGGTTGGATGGCCCTGGATGCTGTGGTGGTACAGGGCACGGAGTATCGTCTGATCGTGGATCTTCCCGGATCGCCGACGTATCGCAAGCCGCGTCCGCCAGAACGCGTTGTTATTCCTCCGCCACAACCCGCCGTCGCACCGCCACCGGTCCGGCTCGCGCCAAGGCGAATCGCGCCACCACGCACGACGCCCACAACGCCGCCCGTTCGTTTCGCGCCCGAAGAGTGGATCCGAACGCAAACACGATGAAACGTACAACCAGCCAAATCGACAGCGCGACCAAAAGCCGAAGACGGCTGTCCCGCGCCCGTAGGCGCAACGGCGTCGTTCTCGTGCTCGTGATGGTAGTGGTGACGTTGATTTCGCTGGCCGGATTGAGTTTCGTCCTGAGCCTGTCGACCGAAAACAAAGCGGCTCACCTGCACGGCGACCAGTTGCAGTTGGAGCAAGCTTCGGCCTCGGGCGAGGAATTGCTGAAAGCCGTCTGCGACGCCTCGTTTGACGAACGGCAGCAACGAGGCGGGTTGTCTGACAACTCGCGACTGTTCCGCGGTGTTGTCGTCGCGGGCGACGTGGAAGGCGAGAGCAACGTGCTTTTCAGCATCCTGTCGCCGCAGGTGGAAGACAACGGCATCGAAGGCATCCGTTTTGGCGCACAGGACGAATCGTCACGGCTGAACCTGGCAGCTCTGTCCGAGTGGGAGCGCCGATCGGAAGGGACAGCCGTCGAGGCACTAATGAATCTGCCGGGAATGACCAACACCATCGCCGATTCGATTCTGGATTGGATCGATACGGACGATGCACCTCGCGCGGCCGGAGCGGAAACGGAATACTACACGGGCCGAGGTCTTCCCTACGGTCCTCGCAATGGTGTCCCCATGTCTTTGGAAGAGCTGCTGCTGGTGCGCGACATCAGTCGTCACAGCTTGTTTGGCGACGATTGGGACCTGAATTACCAAGTAGATGATCAGGAAGTCCGCCGGGCGATCAGCGTGTCGACAACGCGAGCGAGCGGTGGCAGTCTGCCTTGGGCGTCGTTGTTGACCGTTCACAGTGCCGAGCGAAATACGGCTTGCGATGGCGAAGTGCGGATCTATCTGAATGAGCGAAATCTGACGGCGCTGCATCAACAACTAGATCAATGGTTCGATCCGAGCTGGACACGATTCATCATCGCGTACCGCCAGTTCGGACGGCATAACGAGAACGAACAGAGCGGCCAGGGCGCGGCGGCCCGGCAATCGCGTGCGACACGGTCATCGCGGAGAGCTCGTCCCAACTACGGGCAGGATCAGTCCGACGAATTCGGGCCTCAGGTCATCCGCGCCGAAGAGATGGACGAAGTCGATCTGTCACTCCCGGCCCGTTTCCAGATCGATTCAGTGCTGGATCTCATCGGGGCGAAGATACGGATTCCTCGTGACGAGACGCTTGATCGCCATGACGATCCATTAGGTTTGAGCGACGATCCACTCAACCTGCTGGAGGACGAGGGTCCGCAGGAAGAAGGGGATCTGATTATCGAAAGTCCCTTCGAGGACGATCCGGTCGCGATGCCGGATTACCTGCCCACGCTGGTCGATCGCACAACCACGATCAAAGATGTGATTATCAATGGCCGAGTCAACGTGAATCTCGCCCCCAGAGCTGTCTTGACCGGGATTCCCGGTCTGGAGCCGCAGACCGTCGAGCGGATCATTGCGGGGCGCGGCCGTGGTATTGACGAGACTAGCCCCTCGTATCGCCACGCAACGTGGTTGCTGACCGAGGAGATTGTGGACGTGGCTCAAATGAAGGGCCTGATGCCCTACGTGACAGGCGCAGGCGACGTTTTCCGAGCCCAAATTGTCGGATTTCACCAGTCGTCCGGATTATCGGCCCGAGCCGAAGTTGTCGTAGACGCTACCGTTTCGCCGCCACGCCAAATATATTGGAAAGATGTCAGCCTGCTGGGGCGAGGCTATTCGCTGGATACACTGGGCGTGGAAAGCACTCGATGAACTACTTCTTGGCCGTAGATTGGGACCCTCACGAAGCACGCTATGTGCTTGCCGGCGTCAGCGGTAAGAAGGTGAAGGTCCGCGCGGCCTCCTCGGTTCGTTTGGTGGATGTCACGGAGGGTGCAGCCGAGCCTCGATACAGTTTCGGCAGCTCGCTGTCTGACGCGCTGGCCGAACATCGCGCACGCCGGGCAAAGCTGTTGGTCGCCGTGCCACGCTCCAGCATCGAACTGATGCACTTCACTCTGCCGCCCGCCAAAGACGACGAACTGCCGGAACTGGTGACCAACCTGGCGATGCGCGAGGCGCCGGGGATTTCCGAGCAGTGGATACTGGACTTCATTCCCACGGCCGACGATCCCGAGGATCAGCGGCGCGTGACGGCGGCAGCCCTGTCTCCGGAAGAACTTGAACGTGTCGAACGCCAGTGTGCCACCGCCGGACTGAAGCCCAGTCGATTACTTTTGCGGTCATTCGCGTCCGCGTCGGTGTTCTTGCAGTCGCCGCATGCGGCGGCAGACGAAGTCAGCTTGCTGGTCAATCGCATCGAGAGCGAAGTGGACTTGAACGTCGTTGCAGACAACCAAGTCGCCTTTTCCCGCACCGCTCGCCTGCCTGAAGGAGCCAACGAGCAGGAGACGACGGACAGGCTGATGGCGGAGATTGCCCGCACACTGGCCGCAGTGCCTCGGGAACAGATCGGCGAAGAAGAAATCGAAAAGGTCTATGTTTTCGGCGGCCCGGACGACTACGACGAGTTGGTCGGACGGATCACCGAGGGACTGGGGAAACCGGCCCAGGTAATCGACCCGTTTGCCGTGCTGGGCAAAAGCCCGAGTGAGATGCCGACAGATCGAGGGCGTTTTGCGGCACTGCTGGGCATGTTGCGGGACGAAGCCACGAGTTCTCACGCCGTCGATTTCCTTCATCCACGGCGACCCCCTCGGTCCGTCGGCCGTTGGCGCGTCGGTGCACTAGCCGCATGCCTGGTGGCCGTCGTCTTCCTGACCTTTGGCTCCCGATTTTGGAGCGAGCTATCGGAGGTCAATGACACAAACGAGAAGCTGACGCAGGATCTCGACAAACTGAAGGAGATCAGCAGAAGAGCCACAAAACGGGCTGCACTAATCAACGCTGTGAACAGTTGGACAAAACGCGATTTGAATTGGCTTGACGAATTACGAGACCTGTCGATCCGGCTCCCTGGTCCACGCGACGCCGTCATCCGGCAAATGTCGATGCGCCCTTCGCAGTCCGGCGGAGGAGTGATCGAGATAGATGGCTTGGTGCGCGATCCCAGAATTGTCATTGAGATGGAGCAACAGATTCGGGATCCGTACCGGAGTATTCGCAGTCCGACGATTCGGGAACGCCGCTTAGAGCAAGACTACACGTGGTATTTCGATGCATCCATGGCCGTTAAGCCTCGACGCAAGGAAGCTTACGTCAGTCATCTACCCGATGAGGAACAGCCTGCACCCGATACGGAAGCCACGGCCAGTTTGGATAGTTCCGCAGTTAAGGAAGAGAACCCGTGAGTACACCTGCGGACCGAAATCCGAAATCGGCGAAGCGCCGGCAGCTGATTCTGCTGGTGGTAATGGGAGCGATCGCTCTGTACTTCGTCGTTGATTGGGCCCGCGAAGGCATGAGCCGCCCAATCGATGAGGCACAAGCAAAGACGATAGAACTGAAGAAGGAAATAGAGAAGCGCAAGGCAGCACTCATCCGGCTAAAAGATGCCAGCAAGCAGTTGACCATTTGGGAAGGCCAATCGTTGCCGGGTGATACGGAAGTTGCCCGATCGCTTTACAGGGCTTGGTTGCTCGAGTTGGTTGACGACGTCAGGTTGCTGAATCCCAGCGTCAAATCCTACGAGCCTGCTGCCCAGAAGAAGGGGCTGTATTATACGCTGTCGTATTCGGTTCGAGCGCATGGGACGCTCGAACAGCTGAAGATCTTCCTCTTCGCTTTCTATCAAACGGATCTGTTGCATCAGATTCGCGCGTTGAGCATCACGCCGCCGGCACAAGGGAATCAGTTGGATCTGTCCATGTCAATTGAAGCCTTGGTGCTGGGCCATATGGCGGCTGGCGATGGAAACGAGGAACAGCAGACGGTTATCGATGCATTCCGCGAGCGAAGTTATCGCGTCGCGAACCGCCTCGCTTCCGAAAACCTAGTGGAGTACGACGTCATCGACCGCCGTAATCTGTTCGGTATGGGCACTGGCGGCACTGCAGATCCCATGGATCACACCTTTCTCACATCGATCAGTATCGTCAATGGCGAGCCGATAGTGTGGCTAACCGTGCGCACTACGAACGAGACGAAGAAGGTCCCGTTAGGGGAGGAGTTCGAGATCGGTTCGCTGGTCTGTACGATTACGGAAGTCTACGGCTCGGACGTGATCATCGAATCTGATGGCGAGCGGTGGCTACTCTCCCTGGGCGACAAGCTCACTGACGCCCACGCTCTACCACCGGAGTACTAATCTCTGGCCCAATTCCCGCACAAGCTATATCAGGGAGGGCGAAGCTCCCGCTGAGCCGTGTCTTCCGTGGTTTCGGCTCGGCAGGAGCCTCGCCCTCCCGCTTTCAGACAGAGCCCGACCTGAACGGATTTAGACGCTAGCATTGTGGTCACTGAGGTCAAAAACGGCTCTTCCGCCACGCCTGCATGGCCAATTGGACTTGAACGGGTCAAACAGAATCCCTAGCATCCCCCGTCCTTTTCTCTTGTCTCGTCTAATGTTCGGCACATCCTGCCTTTTCCAGGTGATTCAGTGACAGAGTCACGGGGTACTTTTCGCCGCTTGGCGTCGTCGACAATCCTACGCTACGTAGTGGTCTGCACGCTGGTCGTAGTTGCGTTTCTCGGTTGGGTTAGCGCCAACTCTGACAGTGGGCAGTACGAAGTGTATGCGCTCCGCTACAAAAAAGCGTCGGATATCGAGGCGCATCTTGTCGAAATGCTGCGCAATGTGACGCCGACACCGCACGTCGTTGCCGACCAACGCGACAACCAACTGCTGGTGCGCGGTACCGAAGCGGCGCAGCGGATCGCCAAGCAATTCGTCGAGTCGGTCGATCGCCCTCCAGTATCTCAGTCGCAGCCGCAGCCCGCACCCATTGTCAAAGGTTACCACACGGCAAGGGACCGATTGGCCGAAACTGCTGCCAGATTACAGACACGTTTCGCCGGACGTGGCGATGTGCGCGTGACGACTGATGCGGGGACGTCGCAGATCCTGGTGCTGGCACCGGCGGACATTCATCGAGCGATCGCGCTGGAGCTTGCCAGCCCGGCGGCGGTTAGAACGCCAACGCCGCCACCGAGAACGCTGCCTCCTCGCCTGCAATTCGGTGAACAGACTGTTCAATTGTCACATATGCCGGTGGATCGTTTTGAACACCAATTCCGTCAATTGCTAGGTTCGCGTCTTGAGCCGGTCCGCGGCAACGTGGCGGGGCGGCCGAACTACGTGTACGCCAAAGCAGCGCGGCGAGTCGAAGTGACTTTGGACCGGCAGCGCGGCCTTGTGCGGTTGGCTGGCGACCATGCCGTAGTAGGCCAGTTGGTGCGGCTGAGTTATGCCCTGGACATGTTAGAGAACTCGGGGAATGAACTCGGCGCAACCACGCGAATCGTCCCCGTACACCGCGCAGATCCGGCCAAGGTCCGCGAGGCCGTCGATGCTTACCGAGCGGGAACAACAAGACTACCAAACCAGATCACGCCGCCCAGTTCGGCAAAAATGCCCGCGTCGCACGACACCAGCCGAAGTAGACCTCGGCCACGTATGCCCGTTGCCCTGGTGCAGCATACGGCGCCGGCCGAGGGATCTGCCCAGCAGCCGAACGGCGCGCCGGGAGCCCGACAGATTCCGACGACCGAAGAAGAATTGGCGGAAGAACAGCAGCGCCAAGAGGCTCTGCGGGAGCTGGGCGACAACGTCGAAATCGAAACGCTGCCTGATTTGGACGTAATCATCCTCCGCGGACGCGACCACGAAGTGGACGAAGTGGCCCGTATCATTGCCGAGATCGAGCGTATAAGCGCAGAAACCATACCGGAAATCGACATCTACCAGTTGCGGCACGTCAACTGCATGTCGCTGGTGACGATCATCGAGTTGGTGGCCCAGGATCTGATCGGCGGTCGCCAAGGCAAAATCCACGTCACACCATTGGTCAAGCCGAACGCAATGCTCTTGGTCGGTTGGGGTGAAGCGGTCGCGGCGATGAAGGAGTTGATCGCCAAGCTAGATCAACCCGTAGCGCCGGAAAGTCAAATCCGTGTGTATCGCCTCCGCCATACGCCGGTGGCCGAGGCGCAGGCTGCTATCGAAGGAGCATTCGCCGATCCACAGGGGCTGGGGCCGGCAGTCGACGTGACCGCTGATTTCCGTACCAATTCGCTGATCGTACGAGCTTCGCCGCGAGATTTGGCTGAAGTGGATCACCTGATCGCTCGATTGGATCAGGGAGACAGCGGGATGGTCCACCAAGCCCAGATTTTCAAACTGAAGAACACGCTGGCCATGGACCTGGCCACCACGCTCCAGAGCGCTATCACTGCCGCTGCCGGTGGGCCGGGCGCGCAGAGGTCGGCCGTTCTTGAACTCTTGTCGGCTGACGTCCGAGGACGGCGATTGCTGAGATCCGGCGTGCTGAGCGACGTGCAAATCACTCCGGATCCGCACACCAACAGTCTGATGGTAGCCGCGCCGGCCGAGAGCATGCCCTTGCTGGCCGAGCTGATCGAACAACTGGATTCGCCCACGGGCGTCGCGCAGATCAAGGTGTTCGAGATCCTAAATGGTGACGCCAACAGCCTGATCGAGATGCTGCGGACGCTGCTGCCGGCCGAAACGATGGTAGCAGGGCCGCAATTAGCCGGTGCTGAAGGCGAATCCACGCTGGTCCCGGTACGCTTTTCCGTCGACACGCGGACAAATAGCATCATCGCAACCGGATCGCAAGGCGATTTGGAAATCATCGAAGTGCTGTTACTGCGTTTAGACCAGAAGGAAGTCGAGCAGCGGAAGAACGAGATCTACCGCCTGAAGAACTCGCCGGCCATAGATGTTGCTCTGGCCATCAATGAATTTCTCCGCAGCGAACGCACCTTGCAGCAGGAGGCGGCGGGTGTCGTCAGCCCCTTCGAACAGATCGAACGCGAGGTCATTGTCGTCCCGGAACCCGTGAGCAATGCCTTGATCGTCAGCGCCACGCCACGATTCTTTGAAGAGATCAGGCAACTGATCGAAGATATCGACAAGCAGCCGGACCAGGTGATGATCCAGGTGGTGATCGCCGAGGTCGGACTGAGAGACGTTGACGAATTTGGGATCGAGTTGGGCTTGCAGGATTCCGTGTTCTTCGACCGTAGCCTGTTGGAAGATATAGAAACCATCACCCAGACAAACGTGGTAACTACGCCGGGGGGGGGCTTTACAACCGTCACCCAGCAGCTGATCGCGGCAGCGTTGAATACGCCCGGCTTTGACTTCAACGACGGTGGCGCACTTGGTAATTCGGGCGCAGGTACCTCCATCGAAGACTCCCACCGAGTTGGCGGCCAGGGACTTTCGTATTTCTCGACGGGACGATCTAACAGCGACGTGGGCTACAGTGGCTTGGTTCTATCAGCATCCAGTGAAAGTGTGAGCGTATTACTCCGAGCACTCCGTCACCGTAGCACGCTTCAGATACTTGGCCGGCCGCAAGTCATGACTTTGGACAACCAGCCGGCGTTCATTCAGGTCGGCCAACGTGTGCCACGAATCGTCAGTAGTCGATTCGACGGAAGGGTCCAAACAAATCAGGTCGACCTCGAGAACACGGGCCTGATTCTCGGCGTTACCCCGCGCATCAGTCCCGAGGGGATGGTGGTGATGGAAATCGATGCCGAGAAGTCAAAGATAGGTTCGGAGGAAGACGGAGTCGTCGTCTCGGTGGTGGAAGGCGAGAAAGTAAAATCTCCCATAATCGACGTTACGACCGCGCAAACGACGGTCAGCGCGTCCAGCGGCGAGACGATCGTTTTGGGAGGTCTGATCACCAAAGAAACGGAAATGATCCGACGTCGTGTGCCCTATCTATCGGATATTCCAATCTTGGGACATTTGTTCCGCTACGACAGGGATGATGTCCGACGAACCGAACTGCTGATATTCTTGACCCCTCACGTCATCGGTAGCCCTGAGGACCTCGATCGAATCAAACAGGCCGAGGGTGCCAGAATGAACTGGTGCCTGTCCGACGTGCACGAAATCCACGGGCCGACCGGTTTGTACCAAGATGAGGATACGTACTTGTACGGTGAAGGCGAAGTAATCTATCCCGACACCAACCCGCACGCGTTGACGCCGGGTGAATTCCAGCCGCAAGTCGTGCCCTTGGAGGAATTGGAGTTGTCGCCACCGATCGAGCGCGTTCCCACTCCGGCAGATGCCCCGAGTCCGGACGCCGACACAGGAGCTGCCAACGATTTGCACAGCAGGTGGAATCCGGCACGAGGCGTTGTGCCTACCGGCTACTCGGCGCCAGCGGCCCCGCACCAACCGCCCGTGGACCCGCGTTCGGCAAGGTGGCAACCGCCCCCGAGGACAATGGCACCGAACACGGACCGTTATCGCTAGTACAGTTACGCTAATGCACCGGAACCCGGACAAACAGAAAACGAACGGTACCGACACCCACATCCGCGGCGGTGTGGCTGGCACCATTGGGCTGCTGGTTGTCGCCGCGCTGTGTGGATGTACGAAATTTGATTTGAGCGACAGTCTGTCGGTCTATGTACCAGATTCCAGGCCACAAACTCCAGACCGCATTGCCGCCGTGTGGACGAACGCAACGCTGCACCAGCCGGGCAAATCGGCCGTGCGCGGATTTGGCGGCCGCTTGATGTTCCACGCGGATGGGCAGGAGGCTCCAGTCCAAGTCGATGGTCGTTTGACCGTCTATGCATTCGACGACGACAGCCCAGATCCCAACGATCCGGCGCCGGAGAAGAAATTCGTCTTCCCGGCTGAGATGGTGCCCAAGCACGAGAGCGAATCCGCACTGGGGCCGTCCTACAGCTTTTGGCTTCCATGGGACGAACTCGGTGGTCGCCAGCGGCGAATCAGTCTGATTGCTCGATTCGAGGACACCAGTGGCAAGAACGTGACCTCGACGATCGCTCACCTGAATCTGCCAGGCACGCAGCCCGAGCCCGCCGACAATGCCCCGGCGCCCCATTACAACCTAGGCGCCTCCGATCCCCAACGTCGATACCCGGCACAGCAGGTATCGTACGAAACGCGACCAGGCAAAGCGGCGAATGGATACACCAGCCCGAACGCGAAAATGGCCACCACCACGATCGACCTGCCGCCGCGGGTTGCCAGCAGGCTGCTCATCGGATCTAGCGGCCACACAGCAAGCCACCGGACGGTAATACCACGAACGACCAGAGTTGATACTAACCCGATGCGCGAGCAAGGGACGCCAAGTATCAGGACGCAGCCAGCGGCCTCGTATGCTCGTCGGGCCGCCGAGATTGTGCCACAGGCTACTGATCAACCGCCCGTAGAACGGGAGTATCAGCCTTCGCGGCGGCTGGATTCACTTTCAACTCGTTTCGGGAATCAGCGATTCCAGGTTCCAAGAGAACCAACAACCCAGCCCTCCGCCGATCGCGTTCGGAGGCAACCTCACCACGCAGAATGGCCACGTCGTCTTCCACCAACACCTCGATCGAACTGGAATCGTCCAGGGACAAGATCGATCCCAGACGATCAGCAAGCTTCACATTGACCGCGCCTACCGACAAAGGCTGGAAGTCGAAACTCACCTGCAACCTTGGCGGATACATGCCCGTTCTCGCCGGAATCACTGGCTGGGCGGTCATGTTGGCGTCCGGTGACAATTCGAGTTGAAACTCGTCGATTGCCGACGTAATCTCTGCGTCACCCCCTACCTCGGTGGCCTGTTGGCTTCCCACGAAACCGCGTGCTTCCCCCAAGTCAGAACCGACGAAGTCCGTGGCCTGCCGATTCTCACGCAGATAGCGGGCCGTTTCATCGATGGAGCCCGCACCCTCGAACATCGAGTCCGTCATACGACGCAACGGGCTCGCCGCTTGACTCTGCCGAGATGCGTTGGAAGGCTGAGTCGCCCGACTAGGACGTCGCGACAAAGATCCGCCCAAATTCCGTTGCCCAAACAACTGAGCGTCTGCTTCTCCGCAGCAGCTCAGCAAGACGGCAACGGTGGTCGCCACAAGTGCGGGATTTCGTTTCATCACTGCGATACCTTGACGTTTTGCGCTATTTTAGGAGATTATAACAATTGTAGGATCTAGGTGCCAGTTCTTGCCTTGTCCTGCCTTGCCTGACTCAACCTTCCTGGCATCCAGATTGCAGCCGATCGATGTCGCGACCAGCCGCGCTCCTATAGGATCAAACGAGCCCTAGCCAGCCGGAATTAAGTTTACCTGCGCGATATGTGTGAGTATCCTGGATATTAGCGCAGAATGTTGCAAACAGGGCGTTGCTAACGGCTTACCCAACATCACCAACTGCCCCACCAACGCGATAATCTTCGCCGCCCAGCGGCTGACGTTAGGTTCTATTTCCAACCGTCGCATCTGGCTTTGGATGAAGTCTAGACGCAACACGCGCCCATGATCCCGCCCGCTTAACGCTAATACCAATGGAGTGTTGGCCGTGATTGTTCATATTGCCCGCTTCCGCATACGTTTTTCTGTTCTTGCCGGCCTGCTCGCCGTCCTCTTGTCTAGCGGACCGTTGATCGCTCAAGACGATCCTGCACCGTCCGGCAAGCCACCTGTGGCGACGCCTGCCGAGGAGCCGCCCACGGCCAAGCCAGCCGAGGCGGTACCACGCGCTAAGCCAACAGAAGAGGCGACTCCCGCAAAGCCGACGGCGGAACCTCCCGTGGCGAAACCCGCCGAGGCAACACCCGCGACCAAGCCAGCCGAAGAGGCACCCGCAGCCAAGCCCACAGAGGAGCCTCCTGCTGCAAAGCCAGCCGAAGAGGCGCCGCCCACCAAACCGGCGGTGGAGCCTCCTCCCGCCAAGCCGGCAGTAGCGGAGCCCGCGGCCAAACCAACAGAAGAACCGCCGGCCGCCAAACCGCCTGAAGAAGCGCCTCCCGCAAAGGCAGCCGAGGCTCCGACTGCCGCCAAGCCGTCAGTTGAGACACCCAGCGCCGCGCCCGCTGAGGCTACGATGGACGAATCGGAAACACCGGTTGCGGAAGAGGTAGTCGAAGAGCCGCCTACCTTTGATCAGCTTGGCGATCCGCAAGTTGCGCAGCAGTTGAGCCTCTCAGCCGAGCAAAATGATGAGATTGCCGACTTGCTGGAGAAACGAGCCGCCGCACTGGCCGCGGCTCCCGAAGCAACGGACGAGGAACGCGCCACGATCATTGAAGCGAGCGAGACGAAGCTGGCCGCGGTGCTGACCGAAGTGCAGCGCGGCGATTTCCTCGGCAAGCCTGTCGAGACGCGTCTGCGATTCATGTCCCGCTTTCAGCAATGGGATGAAGTGCTGACGTGGTTCGCCGAGCAAGCCGAATTGTCACTGGTGCTCGACCGTCCACCTCCAGGCACGTTTAACTACAGCGATACGCGCGAGTACACGCCCAAAGAAGCCATCGACATGCTGAACGGTGTGCTGATCACCAAGGGTTATACCTTGATCCGCCGAGGTCGCATGTTGATGGTGATTGATCTGTCCCAAGACATCCCCCGAGGCTTGGTACAGCAAGTTGCATTGGAGGACATCGACAAGCACGGAAAGTTCGAGCTTGTGACCGTCCAGTTCGCGCTCGGCCGGCGCAGTGCGACAACCGTGGAAACGGCAATCAAGCCGGTCTTGAGCCCCTACCACAAGATTGTTTCGGTTGCCGCCACGGCGCAGATGTTCGTGACGGACAAGGCCGGAAGCATGCAGGCCGTAAGCGAAATCATCGAAGCTCTCCCTGAGCCGGTGATCAAGCCCACGCCGCCGCCTGCGAAGCCCGAGCCGCCGGTCGTGGAAGTGTACCCGCTGACCGCCGCCGATCCCGACACGGCGCTGCAGGTGTTGCAGGCAATGGTGCCCACCGCGACCCTCGTACTTGACCCCAAACTGAAGCAGATCAACGCGCACGCTCCGCCGTCGCAGCAGAGCTTGATCAAGCAGGTGCTGGATCGAATGGAAGAATCCACGACCGAAGAGATCCAGCAGACCCTCGAACTGTACCCAGTCGTGACGTTCTTGGAGGCCGACACGACGGGGACGCAGCTGCTTGCAACACTGCAGACCGCCGTGGCGGATGCCCAGTTGTCGATCAACGCGGACAAGAAGACGCTCGTCGCGTGGGCTACGCAAGCCGAGCACGAGAAGATCAAGACTGTGATCGACAAGCTGCAGGTGGTCCCAACGCCTCGGGAGACAACCCAGTTGGAGATCCACAGACTGTTCAGAGTGGATCCCGAGACCACGCTGTCGCTCTTCCAGACGATTTTGCCGGATGCGCGACTGGCCGTCGACACCAAGACACGCAATCTGATCGCTGTTGCCTTGCCAACCGATCAGGAAGTGATTCGCAGCACCCTGAAAACCCTGCAGCCCACCGAACCCGGTCCGGACACGCCTGAGTTGCGGTTTTACGAGTTGACCCTAGCAATGCCGCCGGACTTCCCCGAGGTTATTCAAAAGGTCGCCCCCGATGGGACGGTGGCCCTGGACCAAAGCGGTATGCGTCTGATGGTCATCGCCTCACCCGCCGAGCACGCGAAGGTCGAGAAGACTCTCCAAATCATGGAAAAGACGACCTTCGTTCAAGGGCGACCCAAGTTGGTGTTCTATCCCGTAACGCCGTCTCAGCGGCGCCGATTCGACGCGGTGTGGCAGTCGCTCAGCAAAGAACTGCCTGGAGTCTCACTCGTCACCGATGGCACGCCAGGCGAACTGGCCGTTTGGGGCAGGCCGTATCAGCACGAAGTCATCACGGAAATCATGGAGGAACTCAAACGCGATGTGCCGGAGGTCGAGAAGTTCCTGCTGCAGGTCTACCCCATCAAATCAGACGATCCGTCCGGCGTAGTGAGCATGCTGGAGACGCTTTATCCAGAGACAAGAATCGTATCCGATGTTGGAGGCGAGCGGCTTTTGGTGTGGACCGACTCGCAGGAGCACGAGTCGATCAAGAAGTCGTTGGAAGAGTTAAAGGTGACGGGGTCCGAGGCCACGTCAACGGTGGACATCTATCCGCTGACCAAGGCAGATCCCACGTCGACCCTGACGCTGCTGCAGTCGCTAGTACCAGACGCCACGCTCAGCCTTGATGCCAAGAGCGAAAACATCGTAGCCCTGGCGATGGCCGAAGATCATCAGACGATCAAGACGACGTTGGAGAAGCTCCAGCCGGACGAACCCAATCTGAACAAACCTCAGTTGCAGTTCTACGCATGCGACGACGAGCCACCAGCCAACTTGGTGTCAATCCTGCAGGCGCAAGCACCCAAGGCGGAAATCACGGTGGATTCGGAGAGCAAACGGCTGGTCGTACTGGCCACGCCAACGGACCAGGAGACCGTCAGGTCGATCATCGAGAAGTTCCAAGAGGGTTCGCCATCTGACGAGGAAGCCGAATTGGTCGTGTATCCGATCAAGGATGCCGATCCCACGTCGGCAATGACCGTGCTGCAGAAGCTGGTACCCGACGCCGAACTAACGCTGGACACAAATAGCGAGAATTTGACGGCCATCGCTGTACCAAGCGATCACGAGATTATCAAGAAAACGCTCGATACGCTCCAAACTGCCGCAGCTGGCCCGGAATCTCCCCAGTTGCAGTTCTATGCCCTCCCGAGGGGGCCGCCCGCCGACTTGGTTTCGATCCTGCAAACCCAGACGCCCAAGGCGAATATCACGGTCGAAGCGGATAACAAGCGTCTGGTCGTACTGGCAACCCCTGCGGACCACGAGACCGTTAAGGCGATCATCCAGAAATACGAAGAGGCGACGCCGGATGATGGCGAGGCGAATCTGGCCGTATATCCGATCAAGTCGGCCGATGCGACATCCGCCTTGGCTCTGCTGCAGCAGCTTGTGCCGGAAGCCCAGTTGTCGCTCGATGCAAAGAGCGAGAACTTGATTGCCGTGGCCGTCACCAAAGACCACGACACCATCACCGAGGCACTGGAAACTCTCGAATCGGCAGCGGCCGGTTCGGATGCTTCCCAGATGCAGTTCTATGCGTTCGACGAGGCACCACCGGCCAATTTGACCGAGATTCTGCAGAACCTGGCACCCAAAGCCCAGATCACGCTGGATGCCGAGAACAAACGTCTGGTGGTGGTAGCTACGACCGCCGACCACGAGAAGATCAAGGCCACGGTCGATCAGTTTCAAAAGGCCGTCCAGGCAGAGGGCAAGCCGGAACTGACCGTGTATCCCATCAAGTCGGCCGATCCGACCAGCGTCCTGACTATGCTCCAGCAGCTCTATCCGGGCGAGCAGATCTTGCTCGACTCGACGAGCAAACGCCTGTTGGTCTGGGCAAAGGCCGATGACCAAGCGTCAATCAAGGCATCGCTGGAACAACTGACCGGTGCGTCGCCGATGGAGACTCCGCAACTGGAGATCTATCGTCTGACCAAAGCCGATCCAGCCGCCACGCTTACGCTGTTGCAGACGCTGGTGCCCGAGGCGCAACTCACGCTGGACTCGAACACGAACAACCTGATCGCGCTGGCCGTTCCGGGCGACCAGCAGGTCATCAAGGCAACGATCGAACAACTGCAACCCGCGGCGACCGATCCCGACACGCCGTCGCTGCAGTTCCATCCTCTGTCGCGTGCACCGTCGGACAGTCTAGTATCTGTTCTTCAGAACTTGGCCCCGCAAGCACAGGTAACCGCCGACGCAGAAAACGAGCGTTTGATGGTTGTGGCTACGGCTGATGACCACCAAATGATCAAAGGCGTGATCGAAGAATTCGAGGCGAGCACGCCGCCCGAAGAAAAGGGCAAGCTGGCCGTGTATCCCGTGACTCAGGCCCAGCGCAGACGGTTCGAGGCGGCGCTGCAAACGCTGACCGAAGATTTGCCATCGGTCCAGGTGCTGCCCACGTCCGAACCGGGCGAACTGGCGATCTGGGCCAAGCCGAGCGAGCATCTTCAGGTTGTCGAGCTGCTGAAACAGCTGGAAGCCGACGTCCCGCTCGACGAGAAGCCGCAGTTGATGGCGTACACGCTGAAATCCGCCGAGCCGACGGCGGTTTCCGAAGTGCTCACGAAGCTATTCCCGGATATCGAAGTCGTCACAGACGAAAAGACCCGGAAGGTCATGGTCTGGGCACCGCCCGCGGATCAACCAAGGATCAGCGCGGCCGTCCAACAGATTGACTCGGGCGAACCGGGCGAGTGGGAGCAAATCTTCAAAGCTCACTCAGTACCGAACGCCGATCTGACCGTCGCGCTCCAGGCGGTCCAGCAGTTGTTGCCCGAAGTGACATTCACCAGCGACTCAACCGCCGGCACAATCCTGGCATGGGCCACCAAGGCAGATCACGACAAGATCGCCAAGATGCTGGAAGAATTGCAGGCAGGTTCAGACAAGGCATCCACAGCGGTCGTTTACACGCTGGAAGAAGCCGACCTGCTGGATGTGACTCCCATCGTGACGTTCCTGGCATCGGCTTTTCCAGACTCGCGATTCTCGGCCGGAACTCAGCCTGACCAGGTGGTTGCTTGGGCGAACTCCAAGGACCACGAGCAGATCAAGACACTGATCGAGCAGATGGCCCAGAAGCCGTCGGCGGATTCGGAACCGAAAGCGACTGTTTACCATCTGAAATCCATCACGGCCGCCAGTGCCGAGCCGATTCTTCAGACGGCTGTACCGCAAGCGAACATCACCGTCGATGCAGACAATCCCAAACGGCTGACCGTCTGGGCACGTGCATCCGAGCACGAGACGATTGACGGTATCCTGCAGGAGATCGACGTCGAGGGCGATGTGGAACTCTCGTCCAGCGCGGTCGTCTACACGATCGAAGGCATCGACGCCAGCGGCATCTCTTATGCCCTTACGTTTTTGAGCGGCGCGTTCCCCGAAGCTCGCTTCACGCAAGGTGTCGGGGCAGGGCAAGTGGTGGCTTGGGCGCCGCCCAAGGAACACGAACAGATCAAGACGCTGGTCGACCAGTTATCTCAGAAATCGGCGTCAGAGGTATCTGTCTACACGCTGAAATCCATCACTGCGGCCAGCGCAATAGAAGTTCTTCAATCGGCACTCCCGAACGCCAAGTACACTGCGGACGCGGAGAACCCGCGGCGGCTGACCGCCTGGGCAAGTCAGGCGGACCACGAGAAGATCAAGGCGATCGTCGAAAAGATCGACGTTGAAGGCACGGCCGATCCGGATGCCCCGCAACTGCAGTTGTACCCTTTGGACCAAGAGCCGCCAGATAGTCTGGTGACCATCCTCCAAAGTCTGGCACCGGAAGCAGAAGTCACGGCCGACGCGGAGAACAAACGTCTGGCGGTGCTGGCGTCACCCGCCGACCAAGAGAAGATCAAGGCGGCGGTCGATCAGTTCCAGCAGGCATCGCCGGCCCAGGGAAAACCCGTACTGGCAGTGTACAGCATTCGATCGGCCGACCCGTCGAGCGTCCTGTCAATGCTCCAGACTTTGTATCCGAATCAACAGTTCGTTCTTGACCCCACGACGAATCGGCTAATGGCCTGGGCATCACCGGAAGACCAGAAATCGATCACCGAGTCGTTGGAACAGATTACCGGCACTACCGGCGACCAACAGTCGCGATTCCAGCCGTATCCCATCCGCGGCATCACCACCGCGACCGACGCCGCCACGTTGGTGTCCACTCTGCAACCGCTGGTTCCCGACGCCAAGCTGACCGTCGGCGCCGACTTCAAGAATCTGATTGTCTGGGCGACACCCACCGATCACGAGGTGATTCGTCAGGCGGTAGAACAACTCGGGCATGGTGCATCGCCGCAGAACACGCCACAACTCGAAGTCTATCACCTGACCAAGGCGAATCCGGACACGACGCTTGCGCTTCTGCAGAATCTGGTGCCCGATGCGCAACTCAGCTTGGATCCTCAAACGAACAACCTGATCGCGTTGGCCGTTCCCGGCGATCAACAAGTAATCAAGGCAACGCTGGAACAACTTCAACCCGGTGCGTCCGGGCCCAACATGCCGGAGTTGCGTTTTCACTCTCTCTCGCGAGAACCCACTGACGATCTGGTGTCGGTGCTGAAGGAGTTGGTTCCTCATGCACAAATCACGGCCGACGCCGAGAACAAACGCCTGACAGTCGTGGCCACGCCCGAAGATCACGATGCCATCAAAAAGGTCGTCGATGAATACGAAACGAGCACACCACCCGAGGAACGGGGAACGTTGATGATTTATCCCGCTACTCCGGCCCAGCAGCGACGATTCGAAGCGGCTCTTGGCCAACTGTCCGAGGATCTGCCGTCCGTTCAAGTCCTTCCTAACTCCGAGCCCGGCGAATTAGCGATTTGGGCCGTACCGACCGAGCACATTCGGGTCGCCGAGTTGCTAAAACGCCTGGAAGGCGATGTCGCTTCCGACGAGCGCCCGCGGTTGGCAGCGTACACACTGAAATCAGCCGAACCGGCTGCTGTATCGGAACTGCTCACGAAGCTGTTCCCGGACGTCGAAGTGGTGATCGACGAAAAGACGCGCAAGGTGATGGTCTGGGCACGGCTGGAGGACCAAGCACGAATCAGCGAGGCCATCGAACAGATCGACTCCGGTAAGCCGGGCCAGTGGGAAGAGGAGTTCAAAGCGTATCCGCTCCCCGATGGGGACCCGGCCGTGGCCGTGGAGATGCTTGGTCAACTTATTCCAGACGCCCGCCTATCCAGCGATTCAAAGGCAGGCACGATCCTCGCCTGGGGCACGAAATCCGACCACGAAAAGATCGCTCAAATGCTGGAGGAATTGAAAGCGGCTCCCGGCAGCGCAACTTCGGCAGTAATCTACACGCTCGAGGGAGTGGATCCGCTCAACTCCAGTTACGTCATTCAATTCCTTACTACAGCATTTCCGAACGTACATTTCTCTCCCGGTGTAGAGCCCGATCAGGTCGTCGCATGGGGTTCGACCAAGGACCATCAACAAGTCCAAGCTCTCATCGATCAATTAACCAAGACTTCGCCCGAAACGGCTCCCAAGGTGGCCGTTTACGATCTGAAAGCCACCACGGCCGCTAACGCCGTCGACGTCCTGCAGACGGCCGTTCCGCAGGCAAAACTCACGACCGATGCTGACAATCCCCAGCGGCTAACCGCATGGGCTCGCACTTCGGAGCATGACGCGATTAAGAACATCCTGCTGGAGATCGATGTCGAAGGCGATCCGCAACTGGCGTCGACCGTTGCGGTCTACAAGTTGGAGGGGATGAGTTCACGAGGGGCGATCTACGCCATACGATTTCTGGCCGACCTGTTCCCCAAAGTAACCTTCACTCTGGGCGCCGAGGAGGGTCAGATTGTGGCTTGGGCTTCGGCCAAAGATCATCCGCAGATCAAAGCCATGATCGAACAACTGACGCAGGCATCGCCGACCGATGTGGAAGTCTATGCCCTGAAGTCAATTACGGCCGCCAGTGCCTCACAGGTGCTTAGCTCGGCTGTGCCAGGCGCTGAACTGACCGTCGATGCCCAAGATCCCCAGCGTTTGACCGCGCTGGCCACTGCCGAGGCTCACGAGAACATCAAGACGATCCTGGAAAAGATCGACATCGAAGGCGCCGCCGACTCGGCCGCGACCGCCGTCATCTACACGTTGGAGGGAATGGATGCCAATACGTCTTACTATGCCGTTCGCTTCCTGACCAGGGCCTTCATCAACGCACGCTTCGTGTCCGGCGCTCAACCCGATCAGTTGGTTGCATGGGCCACGCCCAAAGACCACTTGGACATAAAGTCCCTGATTGACCAAATGAGCCAAAAGCCACCGCCCGAGTTGGCGCCCAAGGTAGCGGTGTACGCTTTGGATTTCCTCTCGGCAACTGATGCAAGGCAAGTGCTGCAAACCGCCGTGCCCAAGGCCGAAATCAACATCTCGACCGCCGATCCTAATCGGCTGACCGTCTGGGCGCGTCCGGCAGATCACGACATGATCGCCAGCATCCTTCAAGAAATCGACGTCGAAGGAGATGTGGAATCGGCATCCACCGCCGTGGTGTACAAGCTGGAAGGTCTGACCTCCAGCGGCAGCATCTATGCAATGCGATTCTTGACCAGCGCCTTTCCTAACGCCCGATTCACGGTTGGCCCACAATCGGGACAGATCGTCGCCTGGGCATCGGCCAAAGACCACGCGGAGATCAAGGCCATGGTCGATCAACTGGTCGACGATCGCCCGACGGATGTTGCCGTGTACGCGCTGAAATCGATATCGGCGACCAACGCATCGCAAGTCCTCCGCTCGGCCGTCCCAGACGCCGAACTGACGGTGGATGCCGCCGATCCCCAACGGCTGACCGCGCTTGGCAGCGCCGAAGATCACGAGACGATCAAGAAGATCCTGGCAACTATCGATGTCGAGGGCGCGGCCGACTCGGGCGCCAAGGCAGTGATCTACAGGATCAAGGGGATGGATACCCGCACCGGTTATTACAAGCTCCGTTTCTTGGCGAACGCGTTTCCCAAAGCAAATTTCGTTCAGGGCACGACAGGCGACGAAATCGTCGCGTGGGCGACGGAAAAGGACCACGAGCAGATCAAGAGCTTGATCGACCAGTTCGGCGAAGAGGCCGCGTCCGAGATCGTTGTCTATTCGCTGAAGAACATCACGGCCACCAATGCCTCGACTGTCCTCCGGACGGCGGTACCGCAGGCCGAAGTCACGGTGGACACCGACAATCCGCAGCGTTTCACCGCCTGGGCCCGACAGGAAGACCACGACGCAATCAAAAAGATCCTCGCAACGATCGACATCGAAGGCGATGAGGATTCGTCGGCGACAGTCGTGGTCTACAACGTGGAAGGCATGAGCCGCAGCGGTGCTTATTACGCCGTCAGTTTCTTGAGCACCACGTTTCCCAAGGCTCGGTTCACCGCTGGCGTGGATGCGGGACAAGTTGTGGCGTGGGCTTCGGCCAAGGACCACGAACAGATCAAGGCGCTGGTCGATCAGATGACGAAGGAGCCGGAGACTGACGTGGCGGTGTACTCCCTGAAGTCGATCACGACCGCCAACGCAATGCAGGTTCTTCAAACAGCCGTGCCGAACGCGAAATTGACCGCGGATACCGAAGATCCGCAACGTTTGACGGCCGTGGCGAGTACCGAGGACCACGAGGCGCTCAAAAAGATCCTTGAAACGATCGACGTCGAAGGCGCCGTCGATTCTTCCGCCAACGCAGTGATTTACACCATTAAAGGGATGGATACCACCAGCGGTTACTACAAACTCCGATTTCTGTCCAGGGCGTTCCCTAATGCCAGTTTTGTCCAGGGGACCGAAGGCGACCAGATCGTTGCGTGGGCCACGGCAAAGGACCATGAGAAAATCAAGGGCTTGATCGACCAGTTTGGCGAGGAGGCCGCGTCCGACATCGTCGTCTATTCGCTGAAGAACATCACGGCTGCGAACGCTTCCACTGTGCTCCAGACGGCTGTTCCGCAGGCGAAGATCACGGTGGATGCAGACAATCCTCAGCGGATGACCGCCTGGGCACGACAAGAAGACCACGACGCAATCAAGAAGATCCTCGCAACGATCGACATCGAAGGCGATGCGGATTCGTCGGCGACGGTCGTGATCTACAACCTGGAAGGCATGACCTCCACTGGCGCCATCTATGCCGTGCGTTTCTTGACGACCACGTTTCCCAAGGCCCGATTCACAGTCGGTGCACAACCTGGACAAGTCGTGGCGTGGGCTTCGGCCAAGGACCACGAACAGATCAAGACGCTGGTCGACCAGATGACCGAAGAGCCGGAAACTGACGTGGCGGTGTACTCGTTGAAGTCGATCACGGCTGCCAGCGCAGTGCAGGTTCTTCAATCGGCCGTACTCAACGCGAAATTGACCACGGATACCGATGATCCACAACGTCTGACGGCTGTGGCGAGTACCGAAGACCATGAGGCGATCAAGAAGATCCTTGAGACGATCGATGTGGAAGGCACCGTCGACTCAACAGCCAAGGCCGTGATCTACACGATCAAAGGAATGGATGCCCGCAGCGGCTATGACAAGCTCCTGTTTCTGAACAGGGCGTTCCCCAGTGCGAGCTTTGTGCAGGGGACAGAAGGCGACCAGATCGTTGCGTGGGCAACGGCCAAGGACCACGAGAAGATCAAGAGCTTGATCGACCAGTTTGGCGAAGAGGCCGCGTCCGAAATCGTCGTCTATTCGTTACAGAATATCACGGCTGCGAGTGCTTCCACAGTCCTTCAAACGGCAGTGCCACAGGCCAATGTCACCGTGGACGCGGACAATCCGCAGCGGTTTACCGCATGGGCACGACAGGAGGATCACACCGAGATTGAGAAGATCCTGGCGGTGATCGACGTGGAAGGCGGAGCGGATTCAGCCGCCACGGCGGTGATTTACACGTTGGAAGGCGTGGACACCTACGGAGCTACCTACGCCGTTCGTTTCCTGACGACTGCATTTCCAAAGGCCCGCATCGTGTCGGGTGCCCAAACAGGTCAAGTGGTCGCCTGGGCCACACCGAAGGATCACGTGGAGATCAAGAACCTGATCGACCAAATGAGCCAGGGTCCCCCGCCGGAACGGGCTCCTAAGTTGACCGTCTATAGTCTGAAGTTCATTTCGGGGGCCGATGCTTCGCAGGTCCTGCAGACGGCTGTGCCACAGGCAAAGCTTAACGTATCCATCGACGATCCGCTGCGGCTGTCTGCTTGGGCGCGACCGTCGGAACACGAGACGATTGCCACCATTTTGCAGGAGCTTGACGTTGAAGGCGATGCCGAAACAACGTCCACGGCCGTGGTCTACACGATGGAGGGCATGACTTACTCGGGCACGGCTTATGCCGTTCGCTTCCTGATGACCGCGTTTCCAAAGGCTCGGTTTACGGCCGGCGCGACACCGGGACAGGTCGTGGCGTGGGCCTCGGCCAAGGACCACGAACAGATCAAAACGCTGGTCGATCAAATGACCGAGGAGCCCGAGTCCGACGTGGCCGTGTACTCGCTGAAGGCGATCACGGCCGCCAGCGCTGTACAGGTTCTTCAGTCCGCAGTCCCGAACGCCAAATTGACCGCAGATACCGCCGATCCGCAGCGATTGACCGCTGTTGCGAGTACCGAGGACCATGGAGCGATCAAGAAGATCATCGAGACAATCGACGTGGAAGGCGCCGTCGACTCGGCCGCCACGGCGGTGATCTACACGATAAAGGGGATGGATACGCGCACCGGCTACTACAAACTCCGTTTTCTGGCCAGCGCGTTCCCGAACGCCAGTTTCACCTTGGGTGCCGAAGGCGATCAGATTGTGGCCTGGGCAACGACAAAGGACCAGGAAAAAATCAAGAAGCTGATTGACCAATTCGGCGAGGAGGCTGCGTCGGAAATCGTCGTCTACTCGCTAAAGAACATTTCGGCATCCAGTGCTTCCTCTGTCCTTCAGACGGCGGTCCCGCAGGCGGAAATCACGGTGGACGCCGATAATCCGCAGCGGCTGACGGCCTGGGCGCGACAGGAAGACCACGACACAATCAAAAAGATCCTGGCGACCATCGACATCGAAGACGATGCCGATTCGTCGGCAACGGTCGCTGTCTACCGGTTGGAAGGCATGACCCTCAGCGGTGCCATCTACGCCGTTCGTTTCTTGACCACCACGTTTCCCAAGGCTCGGTTCACAGTCGGTGCGCAGCCTGGGCAGGTCGTCGCGTGGGCTTCGGCCAAAGACCATGAAGAGATCAAGACGCTGGTCGATCAGATGACCGAGGAGCCGGAATCTGACGTGGCCGTGTATTCGCTGAAGTCGATCACGGCCGCCAGCGCTGTACAGGTTCTTCAGTCAGCCGTACCGAATGCCAAATTGACCGCGGATACCGACGACCCGCAGCGTTTGACCGCCGTGGGTAGTGCCGAGGACCACGTGGCGATCAAGAAAATCATCGAGACAATCGATGTGGAAGGCGACCCTGATTCGGTCGCCACGGCCGTGATCTACACGATAAAAGGGATGGATGCTCTCACCAGCGCCTCCAAACTTACTTTCCTGTCCAGCGCGTTCCCCAACGCGAGTTTCACGCAGGGCACTGAAGGGGACCAAATCGTGGCATGGGCAACGGTAAAGGACCACGAAAAGATCAAGAGCATAATCGATCAGTTTGACGAGGAAGCAGCGTCCGAGATCGTGGTTTATTCGCTGGAGAACATTTCGGCTTCCGACGCCTCCATTGTCCTGCAAACCGCAGTTCCGCAAGCGGAAATCACGGTGAGTGCCGATAACCCGCATCGGGTGACTGCTTGGGCTCGGCAGGAAGACCACGACGCGATCCAGAAGATCCTCACAACCATCGACGTTGAAGACGACGCGGATTCGTCGGCAACGGTTGTCGTTTACACATTGGAAAGCAGGACCCTCGGCGGCGCCATATATGCCGTTCGCTTCTTGACCGAGACGTTTCCCAAAGCTCGATTCACCATCGGCGTCGCGCCGGGAAGGGTGGTGGCGTGGGCTTCGGCCAAGGAACACGAACAGATCAAGCCGCTGATCGACAAGATAAACGAGGAGCCGGAGTCGGTTGTCGCGGTTTACTCGCTGAAGTCGATCACCGCCGCTAGCGCGCTTGACGTTCTTCAGTTGGCGATACCCGACGCCAAATTGACGGCGGACATCGACGATCCGCAACGCTTGACGGCTGTGGCGATCGCCGAGGACCACGAAACCATCAAGAAGATCATCGAAACGATCGATGTCGAAGGCGATGCCGAATCGATGTCCAGGGCGGTTGTCTACACGCTGGAAGGGATGGAGTCCGAGAACGTTTTAGCCGCGCTTAGCTTTCTGGGGGAAGCTTTCCCGGACGCGCGATTTGCGCAAGGAGCCGAGGCCGACCAGGTCGTCGCCTGGGCGTCGGCCAAGGATCACGAGAAGATCAAGAGTTTGATCGAACAATTAGGCCAGGAGGCCGCGTCCGAGATCGTGGTCTACACTCTGAAGAACATGCTCGCATCAAGCGCCGCCCAAGTGCTGCAGACGGCGGTCCCGCAGGCGGAATTGACAGTCGATACCGAAGACCCACAGCGTCTGACCGCGTGGGCTCGTGCGACGGACCACGATACGATCAAAACGATCTTGGAAAAGATCGACGTGGAAAGCGACCCGGCCAGTGCGGCCACAGTCGTGATCTATGGACTGGAAGGCATGGATTCGAGCAACGTTGTGTACACCGTTAGCTTCCTGATCAAAACATTCCCGAAAGCGAGATTCACTGTGGGTACCGATCCCGGCCAGTTGGTCGCGTGGGCGTCGGCCAAGGATCACGAGAAGATCAAGGAGTTGGTTGACGAGTTGAACAAGGGATTGCCGCCGGAGCGTGCCCCGAAGGCGTCCTTATACGTGCTGGAGAATATCTCGGGCGCCGAGGCGATCGAAGTGCTCCAGGCTGCTTTGCCAGACGCCATCTTCACGCCTGCCACCGAAGATCCGAAACGTTTGACTGCCTGGGCCAAGCCGTTGGACCACCAGAGGATTGTGGATATCCTCCAGACAATCGACATCGAAGCCGACCCCGAGTTGGCCGCGCGGGCCGCCATCTACGCGTTGGAGGGAATGAGCCAAACGCATGCCATCTACTCCGTTCGATTCTTGCAGCAGGCGGTTCCGGATGCCAGACTCACGCTCGGCGCCGATACAACGCAACTGGTCGCCTGGGCCAGCCCCAAAGACCACGAGACCATCAAGGAACTGGTCAAGCAGTTGATTGAAGAGTCGCCCGAATCGGCACGCACGGCCAAGGTGTATAACCTTCAGCATGCCACGGCCGAGAATGCTATCCAGATGTTATCGACGGCTCTGCCCGAGGCCACGCTGAACGTCGGCGCCGACACCAGCCAACTGATCGCATGGGCGCGCCCCAACGATCACAAGAAGATCGAGACGATCATCGAACAACTAGAAACCAAAGGCCCGCCCGAGACCGAGCCGCAGGCGATCGTGTACACGGTGCCTTCGTCCACTGCGACCGAAGCCATGCGCATCCTTCGCGAAACCGTGCCGCAGGCAAAGCTGACCATCGGCTCCGAGCCGCACCAACTGATCGCATGGGCTCGCCCGGCCGATCATGAAGTGATTGGACAACTTGTGGAGAAGATGGGCGAAAAGGGACCGGACGAACTGGCCCCAAGGGTCGCTGTCTACAAGGTCGAAGCAGGCGATGCGACGGAAGCGA
>CAZUAH010000146.1:0-27859 GCA_964617665.1 uncultured Pirellulaceae bacterium | reverse complement strand
CGAAACCCCGGGGCTTCCCTCGCTGACGCTCAGTCCAGCCCCGGCCACCCAACCTTACATTGACCGATAGACGATCCACTACTTAGCTGCCTGACTATCGCTGCCTCAATTGGAGGAACAGCCATGCGTGTCAAATCCTGGATGGTCCGATCGCCTGGCGAACCGATGGTCCTGGAGGAGCGGGATGAGATGGCGGAAGCGGGCGAAGTGCTTGTCGAGGTCGCTGGATGCGGCTTGTGCCACACCGACTTGGGCTTCTTCTACGACGGAGTGTCGACGCGTCACCCGTTCCCATTGACTCTGGGGCACGAGGTCAGCGGTCGTGTGGTCGAGGCCGGCGATGGGGCGGAATCCTGGATCGGCCGTGAAGTAGTCGTTCCCGCCGTGGTTCCTTGCGCCGATTGCGAGGCATGCGAGGCAGGACGAGGGGCCATTTGTCCAAGACAGATCTTTCTGGGCTGCGACGTGCACGGCGGGTTCGCTACTCATGTGCGGGCACAGGCTCGCGGTCTTTGCCCGGTGCCGGATCTGAGCGACGAAACCAATAACCCGCAGGGCTTGGACCTGGTTGCGTTGTCCGTGATCGCCGATGCCGTTTCGACTCCTTACCAGGCGATTCTGAGGAGCGGACTGAATGCGGGCGATTTGGCCGTGTTTGTTGGCGCCGGAGGGATCGGCGGATTCGGCGTCCAGGTCGCAGCGGCCTTAGGAGCGGTCGTCGTCGCGTTGGACGTCAATCAGGAGCGACTTGATCTGTTGGCCTCGCATGGGGCCTCGCTAGTGCTCCGGCCCGATCAATTGGATTTCCGAGAATTGCGAAAGCAAGTGCGTGCCCTAGCCAAAGAGCAAGACATTCCCACTTGGCGGCAGCGGATCTTCGAGACATCAGGGACGCCCCAAGGCCAAGCTACTGCATTTGGCCTGCTCGGACACGGAGGCCACCTGGCAGTAGTCGGATACACACCAGCGAAAGTGGAATTGCGGCTCTCCAACCTAATGGCCTTCGACGCAACGGCCCAAGGCAACTGGGGTTGCTTGCCCGAGCACTACCCAGCAGTTCGTGATTTGGTGCTTTCGGGCAGAGTAGCCCTGGAGCCGTTCGTCGAACGCCGACCGCTTGCCACCATCAACGAAACGTTCGAGGATCACCACGCCCATCGCGTGTCCAAGCGTGTGATTCTTGTACCGGAGGCGTGAACCAATGGAATTCAAAAACCACGACCTGACCAAAAGCTGCGAGTGCTCAGGGATTCACTACGAAGAAATCCCATTGAAGGACCCCGCGGGCCGAGATGTCCAAGGGCTGCACACGGTGTGGATTACTTTGGACAACCCCAAGCAACTGAACTCCTACACGACCGAGATGGTCAAAGGCGTGATTCTCGGTATGCGGCGGGCATCGAACGACCGGGCCTGCGTTGCCGTGGTTTTGACAGGCGCCGGGGATCGCTCGTTCTGCACCGGTGGAAACACGGCCGAATACGCCGAGTACTACGCGGGGAGACCTCAAGAGTACCGACAGTACATGCGTCTGTTCAACGATATGGTCAGCGCCATCTTGCATTGCGACGCGCCGGTCATCTGCCGCGTGAACGGGATGCGAATTGCCGGAGGGCAGGAGATTGGCATGGCCTGCGATTTCTCGATCGCCCAGGATTTGGCTTTGATTGGCCAAGCCGGGCCAAAGCACGGCTCGGCGCCTGACGGCGGCAGCACTGATTTCCTGCCCTTGTTCGTAGGCGTGGAGGCGGCCATGGAAAGCTGCACGCTCTGCGAGCACTGGAGCGCACATAAAGCTTACCGCCTCGGCCTGCTGACCAAAATTGTGCCCGCCTTGAAGGTGGACGGTGAATTTGTCCCGAATCCGTTTGCGATTACCGACCGCTGGATTGACGATCAAGGCCAGATCGTCTACGGCGAGTTCAAGAAAGGTGAAGAGCGTTCCGCCGGCAAGGAATTGACGTCGCGAGGCGAAGTGGACTTGAGTCTATTGGACCGCGAGGTGGATTCGCTGGTCTATTCGCTTGCCCTGACCGTGCCTGGGTGTCTGACCAAGACCATCGAAAGCGTTCGCAAGCACAAGCTGGATCACTGGAACAAGAACAAAGAAGGCAATCGCGCATGGTTGGCATTGAACATGATGACGGAAGGTCGTGCCGGCTTCCGCGCGTTTCACGAGGGAACCAAAGCCTGCCGCGAGGTGGATTTCCTGTTGTTGCGACGACGTCTGGCCGAAGGGCAAGTCTGGGGCGATGAGCTTCTCGAAGAGGTGCTCGCACGAGCCCACGGGAAGACAAACCCTGATGGATAAGCGGGCAAACAGCGCTGTGCGTCGCGGTTCGACATTGTTTGAGTACGACTAGCATTGTGGTTTGAGAGTCCATGACAATTCCCATTCGGTGTCCGCAGTGCGGAATGACACACCAGGCCGATGACACAATGGCGGGGACACAAGCAAGGTGCCGCTGTGGCAGTGTGTTGACCGTTCCTCAAAAAGCTCAGGATTCCGTAGAAGTGTCCTGCCCCGGCTGCGGAAAGCGTCATCGTGTCGGAGAGGCGATGTTTGGAACTGTCGCGAAATGCCCGTGCGGCACAGCTCTACAGATCCCCGATCCTCGTGCGGTAGGCGGGACAGCTAACTCGGTGTGGGACGAGCTGGATCGGGTGGTGGCCAAGCCAAAGATGGAAGAAGTCGCCCCACCAACGGATACATATGAAGAAGAGGGGCAGAAGCAATACGCATCGCTGTACGCGACCGCCATCAGCCAAATTCAGTCGGGCCACAGTCCGAAACGCGTCTGCAACGATTTAATCAGCCGCGGTGTGCCCCCGGACGCCGCTCAAGACATGATTCGCCAAATCGCGCCGCAGGGCTATGTCGAGCGTTCCGACAACCGCGTGATTGGCCGCGCTCGGATGCTTCAAGGAGGGATTGCGTTTCTCAGTGGAATACTGATCGCCTTGATCGCCCACCGCCTCGGCTTCATCGTCCTGATTTCACTTATTCTGGTCGTGGGCGGCCTGTTTCGCTTCGCGACAGGGCTGATCTCATTGGTGACGGGCGCTCGCTGACAGTGCGGCGAAAGAAGGTAGCGAGCTATAACCTGCGGGCGAAGACTATCGTGGGGCCGCTGCTTACTCGATGCCGGGGTCCAACTCCCCTTTTGCTTTCTTGACCTTCTCTTTCAATTCTGCAAGTTCTTCCTCGCTAGCGACTTCGACGCGCAGAATCTTGGTCTCTTCGGATATGTTTTTGTTGGATGCGGCGCTGACAAACTTCTTGCGACCAACAAGGACCTTTGGCGCCTGGCGATCGCCCTGCCCAATCGCCATGATGACGTCCGCCTCTGCGAGTTTTTCTTCCGTTGCTTCAGCGAACGGTTGACTTTCGACCATGTGAGCGCCCCTTGGGGTAAGAATTCCGTTTGGCTCGCTCCAGAGAGAACCTACGAGCTGTGTGGGCGATTTTAGGCGAATGTCAGGCCATTTCAAGGACGGGTAGCTACATCGTGGCGTTACGCTTGCGGCCGAAGTCCTCCGAGACTACCCAGTTCTTCTTCGCACATAAATGGTCATATATCGCTCCGGCCGTTGACGCATGCATTCGGCGCAGTCTGGCTGGTCGGCGGGATCGAACGGCTCGATAAGTACTTCGAGCCCCAGTTCCGCGTACATATCGGCCATTTCAGTCAAACGCGGTTCGTCGTACGTCGTCCGCCTTTCCCACCCTTGGCCGAGGAGTTCTTGTTCGCGTGTCATGGTAATCTCAAAACAAGTCGTCCAACTCGTCATCCCCGCCGCCGGGTAGCTCTCCGTGCTCCTGGAGATATTGCTGGATGAGTTCGCTCTCGCGTTTTGTGTACATGGGTTCCTGTTCGTAGACGAACGAGCGTGCCTTATCGTTCTCTTCAAGGATTTCCAGGAGAGCTTCCTTTAGGTTCATGACTCCCTTGATGGCGAGGGCTTTTTTCTGCTCGTCAAATAGCTGATAGACGCCTTCCAGTTCGGGTAGGCCCTCGACGACGGCAGGCAGCAGTTCGAGGACGGTCTCTGTGCGAGGCGCGGGGACGACGCTCTCGATGGCAACTCTCAGATCGCAGGCCAGGCACCGGCCTGCCTCCCGCACTGCGTCTTCCCTGCTGAAGGTTTGCTCGATCAGGGCGAACGAATCGACGCATTCGCTGCCCTCGACTCTCGGTGGAACGACGCGGTCGAGTTCGGCGAAGTGTTCCACTTTGCCGAGGCAATGGTTGGGCGGTTCGTCATCCACGAGTATCTCGTCAATGTCCCCGTCGCCACCGAGTGCTTTGTCAATCTCGCTTGCGGACTTGCGGCCCATGGCGATCGCTTCGATCACGCTCGCCGGACCGCTGACCACGTCGCCGGCCGCGAACACGTTGGGAGCTTTCGTGGCCAGCGTGGTGTCGTCCGCAGTGATGGTTCCGTCGGCGGCGATGCCACACGACTCGAAAGGAGCCGATGACGGAGCCTGCCCGATGGCGATTATGACCGCGTCGGCAGCCTCGTCACGAGTCTGGCTTTCGTCATAAGCCGGACTGAAACGCCCCGAATCATCGAACGCGCGCGTGCATCGCTTGAGAACCACGCAGCTGACCTTGCCGGACTTCTCCTTAATCTCCTTGACTCCCCAGCCGGTCAAGAATCCGATGCCTTCCTCTGAGGCTTCCTCCACCTCCCAGTCGTAAGCCGGAAGTTCCTCGAACTGCTCGAGGCTAGCGATGCGAACGTCGTCGCTTCCCATACGGCGGGCCACACGAGCCGCATCCAACGCCACGTTCCCTCCGCCGATCACCAGCATACGCTGGTCGCGAAACTCATCCGGCGAGTATCGGCCGAAAGCCCGTTCGCGCAAAAGGTCCACACCCCAGTGCACGCCTTCGAGGTCTATTCCCAAAACGTCGATGCGTTTGGGCACGTGCGCGCCGGTTGCGAGCAGCACTGCGTTGTATTCGACAGCGAGTTTCTCAAACTCGGCGCTGTCAGCGCCTAGAGAATTGCATCGGATCTCCACGCCCACAGCTTTCACTTCGCCGATGTCCTTCTCCAGAAGCTCGCGCGGGTAGCGAAACTCGGGAATTCCCACGCGAAGCATGCCACCCGGTACCGGAAGCGACTCGAAGACTGCTACCTCGTGCCCCTGTTTGGCAAGGTAGTAAGCGGCAGTCAGACCCGCGGGCCCGGAACCGACTACGGCGACTCGTTTGCCGGTCGTCGCCAGTCTCTTCTGTCGGGCGCGCCACTCGCCCGTGTCGTGATCGGCAACAAAGCGTTTCAACTGGCAAACGGCGATGGGCCGGTTCACCAGCCCTCGGCGACATTCGTCCTCGCACGGGTGGAAGCAGATGTAGCTACAGGCGAACGAAAACGGGAGTTTCTGCCGGATGACGGCAATGGCCTTGTCATGCTCCCCGCTGGCGATGTGGCGGACGAATCGGGGAATGTCGACACCTGCCGGGCAGCTACTGCGGCACGGGACCAGCACACGATCGCGTTCTTCGCCCACCACGCGGGTCTTGTCCGTGAGGGCCCCGGTTGGGCAGACCTCCACGCATGCGCCGCAGAAGCGGCAATGGCTTTCGACTCGCGACGGGGCATCGGTTGTGCCTACGATTGGTCGGCCATCCCTCATCACAAAGGCAAGTGTTCCCACGCCGCGCAATTCCCGGCACGCTCGCACGCACCGCAAGCATCCGATGCAGAGCTCCGTGTTCCAATCGAATAGTGGCTCGTCGGTCACGTACGGCAGCCCGCGCGGCCGGTACATTGGCAGGTTCGGCGTTATCCCGACAAACTGAGCCAACCGCTGCAACTCGCAGGATCCAAGTAGCTCGCAGCACCGCTCTTCCTCTGGCACATTGGCCGAGCATTGCGTCCGGCTGCAGCCTTCCTGTTGCGCGCAGGTCAAACAGGCGTGGGGGTGATCCGCGAGGAAAGAGGATAGCTTCTCGCGCCGGTGGGCCAGAACCTTCTCGGAGCCGGTGTTGACGACCATCCCGTCGTCAACCTCGGTCGTACAGGCTCGGCACAAGTCCGGTTGACCAGCGACCTCCACGGCGCAAATGCCGCAGCCATCCCACACTGCCGCTGGGTCATCGTTTTCAATACGTTCGGCGCCGCGGTAGACGAACGAAACGCCGGTCAGCGACTCCGCACAGGCCAATTCCGGATGGTTGCAGAGCGCAGGGATGTAGATATCCGCTGCGCGAGCCGCATCAAGAATCGAGGCACCCGCTTCTGCGGTCACTTCATGGTCGTCGATGGTGAGATGAATGTTCGCCATGCTGATTGATGAGATCTTGCCGCTAGCTAATCCCCATTTCGTTGCCGCCCTGAATTCGCTGGCAAAGAACACGACTCCCAACGAATTCAGGACGGCAGCGAATAAGACAGGATCTGCGAAACGGTTGCGTTACCACGAGTGGTTGATCGCTCCGGGTTCACAGGCTTTGACACATGGTAGGTCTGCCGTGGTGTAGCCTTGTGCCGGTTTGCACGGTCCGCATGAGTACTTGATCTTCTTGGCGTGCTCGTTGGTCACAGCGGCGATCGGCGTCTCCGCCTCGATGTCAAACTCGTTCTCCATCATCTCAAAGACACCTGCGGGACACACCTCAACGCAATCCTCGCAGCCCGTGCATTTGTCCGTGTCGACGGTAATGAAGAAATCGCCCGCACCGTCCTTGTAGCCGTAGTTGGCAAGCATATGCTCTCCGGTAATTCGGGTCACTTCTTCTTCATTTTCTTCTCGTACAACGCTTTGGCGAACAGGGCGCCGCCAAGGGCTCCGGCGATCTGAGTGTCCATGTCGGTTGTGAGCGGTTCGACGTTCAGCTCTTTCGCCAGACGCGTGACCACTCCGCAGTTCTTGGCGATGCCGCCGGTGATGGCAAATTCTTTCTCGACGCCCACGCGTTCAATCAGGGTCACCACTCGGTGTGCCATGGCGGAGCAGTAGGCCGCGAGGACCTTTTCTTTGGGCCAGCCCTCGCGCAGCAGGCCCGCGGCCTCGCTCTTGGCGAAGACCACGCACGTGCTCGAGACCGGCGGCGGTTCCTCGTCCACTTGGAGGCTCATCTCGCCCACTTCGTTGATGTGCACGGCAAGCAGATCGGCGAAGACTTCCATGCCTCTGCCCGTGCCGGCGGCGCACTTGTCGTTCATCAGAAAGGCGGTTACCTTGCCCTTCTCGTCACAGTGTATGGCCTTGCAGTCCTGGCCACCCATGTCCAGGATAGTGCGGACGCAGGGGCCGTACATGAAGTTGCCGCCGCGCGCGTGACAGGCGATTTCGGTGATCGCCTTGGTGGCAAACGGCACGTTGACTCGGCCGTAGCCTGTGCCCACCGACGCGTGGATCTTGTCCAAGGAAAGTCCGGTACCTTCGAAGGCCCACTCGATGGCCTTGTTCGCGCTCTCGGGCGAGTCGCTGCCCGTTCGCATGTTCGAGTAGCTGTACAGTTGCCCGTCGACCATGACGACGGCCTGAGTGGAAACGCTGCCGACATCCACACCCGCAGAGATGACTTCGGCATCCTGCCAGTCAAGATCGGGGTTGGTCCAGCGGGCTTCGGTCCATCGCCAGTATTCTGTACCTTTCGTCGTATCCGTTACCATCGCGTCGTTCCTTGTCCATCCTGCGGTCACGCACTACTCGTCAGCGGCCGCGAGTGCCGCCCCTAAGGCACCGACAAACTCGGGTTCGTCGGGAATGAGTACCGTCGTCTCAAGGTCTTCTTCCAGGGATTTCACGAAGCCGACGTTCCTGGCAACGCCACCGATCAGCGCGATCTTCTCCTCGACGCCCACGCGCCGGACCATCGACGTGATTCGGTCGGCAATGGCGTCGTGAATGGCTCGCGCCATGTCGGGTTTGGAGGTTTTTCGGTGAACCAGGCTGACCACTTCGCTTTCGGCGAACACGGCACACTGAGCGTTAATGGGAATAGCCTCGGTGCTCTCCAGGCTGAGTTCGCCGAGTTCGTGTAGCGGAACTTCCAGAGCCCGCGCCATAGCTTCGGTGAACGCGCCGGCACCCGCCGCACATTTCTCGTTGATGGCAAAGTCGGCAACCTTTCCCTCGGCAGTTACCTTAATGGCCCGCCCTTCCTCGGCTCCCACGTCGACGACCGTGCGAACATCGGGATAGAGAAAATGTGCCCCACGCGCATCGGCTCCCACCTCGGTGACAGTATCGTCGTTGAAGTGAGCTTCCGGCCGACCGGCTCCAGTGGCCACAACCTTCTGAACCGCGTCGCGCGCCAAACCCGCCTCGGAGAGAGCTTCATCATAGGCTTGTTCGGCGGCAACCGAGGCATCCATCCCCGCCAGAACCGTTGCTTTTCCGACAATCTGGCCTTCCTTGAGGATGACCACTCTCACGTTCTTGGACCCGCAGTCCACTCCCGCCGTGATCATACAGGTATCTCCTTTTCCTCCGTGGTGGACGGAGTTCGCTAGTCCTTCCGGACGCCAAGTGTCTCCATGAACGCGTCGATGCGGGACACGGTACGCGCCTCGTCGAACTCGCGCTCGTCGCCCATGTTGCCCTCGAAGGTCATCACGGGGAATCCGGCAGCCTGCAGTGCGAGCCGGTTTTCGGCGATGCCGAGCGACAGGCCTTCGCACCCGCGATTGTAGTGGAGCATGATGCCGTCCAATTGCCACTCGCGAGCGACCTTCAGCATCATGGCGCTCTTCAACGCCGGATGGTAGAAGTGTTGCCACTCAGGTTTGTTGAACTCCCATTCAACATACATCTCAAGCATCGCTTCGCGGTCGGTGGGGATGGCGTCGATCGACGGAGGCATCGTCTTCGCTCCCCACGTGCCGTCCGGTTTCAGCTCCCACTGGCCGATCAAGCCAAAGGTATACAACGAGCCGATCGAAACGCACCCGTATTGTTCGAGGTAGCGAAAGACCTTCAGGAAGCCCCACGGCGGCTGAGTGTCGCTCATCACTCGCGTGTGTTCGTTCGCACAGGCCGCGATACCGCGCTCGACACGATCGGTCACTTCTTCCAGGATCTCGTCGTAGAAGTCGGCGCCCAACTGACTCGCCTTGCCGAGTGTGCCGAAGACGTACAGCGAGTACATCGTCTTCTCGTCGAGCGGGGCGGGGACGGTCTTTTGCAGTTCACATATTTTCGCCCACGTTGACGTGGATCGCATGTGATTCCAAATGGCCTTTCGCAACAGTTCATCCTGATACGAACGCCCGGTAACCTCTTCCAGCCACTCGATCCCGTCTAGGCATTGGCCGACCACGTAGTCCACCGCGTGCTTTGGAATGGGGATGTAACGGAATTGATCGCCGTCGGCTTGCATGGCTGGGGCGCAGCCCACGTCGATGCAGAACATAGGAAGGCCCGGCTTCAGGTCGCAGACCACTTGGTACCACTTCGCATGGCTGCAGCAAATATGGTCCTGGAAGATGAAGTCGGGTTTGGGGAACTCTTTGGAAATCTCTGGGAAAACGAATTCGTTCAGCAGAATGCTACCCCAGTAATTCCGCATGTAGGAACACAGGTCGCGCACGTAGCCAGCTTTCTCTGTCGCCTCCAGGCAGCGCAGCGAAAACTCCTTATTGTAGGAGACAGAGGCGCCGTAGGGCTCTGAGGTGATCGACCAGACGTCGTCACCCAGACCACGAGGGATGGCGTCCAACGTCCAGGCGCCGCCGGCCCACCGCAGTCCGCCCCTTTCGTGCGCCTTGGCGTAGTCCTCGTAAGCCCGGTGACGTAGACTCTTGGCCCGGTCCCATATTTTCAGCTTTTCCGTTTTGTATTTGGCCATCGACCAGATTCCCTCCTGTGCGTCACAGTTCTTGCCAAGCCAGGGCTAAAAAAGGTCATCCTCGGCCAACATCTCGAGAAACGCTTCGACGCGGATCTTGAACTGCCCCACCGGCACGGTCACGTCCAATTCCAGGAACAAAGTCTTAATGCCGGCATCCTCTAGCGCTTTGCGGATAGCGGGTATGTCTAGTTCATGGGGGTCGCAGAATTTCTGCTGAATGACAATCGCGCCTTCCACGCCCCACTCTTCGGCGAGTTGGAGTATTCGTTCGATTCGTTGACGCTGGGGCCAATCCTTGGTCGGGCAGGGAACCCGGGTCACATAACGCTCGGCAATCGCCGTCAACGGATCGCCGTTCGGCGTTACTTCATCCCAGAAATACCGTGTCCCTGTGCAGTGGTCGTCCTGGACAATCGTTGCTTCCAGGCTTTCGACCATTGCGACAAACTCGGTATCGTCGTCCTCACTGCCCAGGATCATCAGACGAGTGCCCGTTGAACGATCGATGGACCGGGTCTGCAGTTCTCGCAGGACCTCTTCCACGATGCACGCGTGTTCGGCCTTGTCTGTCATCTGACTCGAAACGACCATGTGCATCGCTTCGAGTCCCGTCAGAGGAAGCTCGTCCTTCTTGCGCAATTCGTAAACTTGCTTCATCAGAGCCCGATCGCGGTTGACGGTCTCGATGCCGCGCATCAAGTCGTCGTCGGTGATCGTTTTGCCGGTCCATTCTTCGACTTTGTTTTTGAAGATCTCGAACTCGGCCCGAGCGAACGGCACTGCACGCGCGCTCTGCACGTGATGAGGCATTGGTAGGTAGTAGCTGAATTCCATCGGGATGTGCAGATCCCAACTCGTGTACGCCTGGCGTATATGCAAACAGCTCTGGGCGATCATGATGCCGTCCAGGTAGTCGTAACGGCCTTGTAGCCCCTGGGCCAGGCAATCGCGGCAGAAAGGACAGAACATTCCGAAGATATGCGGTTCGGTTACGTTTTGCGGTTCGTGGCTGCCGAGTATGCGAACCGGCAACACGTCGGCGGCGTACAGGATCTCTTCGGGTACGTAAGTACAGAAGTAGCCGAGTACCTTACCGCCGGTCTTCGTCTTCCACTGTTTCGCGTACTCGTGGCGGACGTCGTACCATTCCTTGAACATCTCGATCATCCTGACGGCCCTCCTTTGCGAATCGACATGCTGCCCGCGGGCGGGATTGCCAGGTGTGCCGTAGGCTCAGACGCGGCTGCGCATCGCCTGTCCGTGGTGCGCGGTAGTCAGGTCGTGTGGAGCGTCGACTACCAACCCAACGAAAATATTATCGCGTCCTATTTGCCATGCAACAACCCTCGGGGATTCACTTGGAGATTTTTGCACGTTAACATTGGCGGTTGGATTCTGCCGTCGCCGTGGGGGCGAAGGTCGGTATTTCATCGCCGTTCCCGAGCAGAAAGAAGGGTGGCACCGTGGATCTCGGACTGGCCGGCAAAGGGGCAATTGTCACGGGCGGCAGCCTAGGTATCGGGCGCGCCATCGCCTTGGAACTGGCCCGTGAAGGCGCCAACGTGGCCATCAATTATCGCCGACACGACACCGAGGCCGAGGCGGTGGCGGCAGAGATTGAAGGCATGGGCTGTAAAGGCCTGGCAGTGAAAGCCGACGTTTCCAGCTACGACGACGCCGAGAAGATGGTGTCGCAAGTGGCCGAGGCCTTCGGCGGTTTGCACATGCTGGTCTGCAACGCCGGGATCACGTGGGACGGCGTAATCTGGAAGATGAGCGAACAGCAATGGGACCAAGTGATCGCCGTCAACCTGAAAGGCTATTTCAACTACAATAAAGCCGCGGCTATGATCTTCAAGGAGCAGAAGTACGGGAAGATCGTCAATATCTCGTCGATCAATGGCCTGCGAGGAAAGTTCGCCCAGGCCAACTACGCCGCATCCAAAGGCGGAGAGATTGCACTCTCGAAGACGCTGGCCAGAGAGCTGGGCAGGTTTAACGTGAACGTGAACGTCATCGCGCCAGGTATGGTACTGACGGAGATGATGAAGAAGATTCCCATGGAGTTCCAGGCCAAGGCCCTGGATGAAACCGTCGTGGGACGTTTTGCCACGCCCGAAGATGTGGCTCACATGGTGGCATTCCTTTGCTCCGACCTGTCCCGGCATATCACCGGCGAGGTGATCAAGATCGACGGTGGACAGTACATCTGAATCGGAGGATTTCATGGCACGAGTCGGCGTCATCGGGATCGGACACGGAAGATTCGGCCGGCGCAGCGACGCGACGGTTCAAGAGTTGGCGTTTGAGGCGTTTCGCGTGGCCATGACCGACGCCGGCATTTCGCGTGACGAGTTGGATGCCTCGGTCATCGCCGCCGTCCCCGAGTACCACAAACAGCGGTCTGTGGCCGGTGTGGTTCAGGAGTACTTGAACCTCAATCCGAAACCCACTTGGCTGACCGAAGTGGCATGTGCGTCGGGCAGCGCCGCTATCCGCACTGCATACATGGCCATCCAATCTGGATTGCACGATGTGGTGGCCGTGATCGGTTGCCAGAAGATGACCGAGTTGGAAACGGCCGAAATCCTGGCTCTTATGGGGCGCGTAGGCGATGTGCAATGGGAATCGGTCTTCGGCACGACATTCCCCGGCTACTACGCCATGTTCGCCAACCGTCACATGCACAAGTACGGCACGACTCACGAGCATCTACTGCAGGTGGCCGTCAAGAACCATCACTATGGTGCCATGAACCCCAACGCGTTGTTCCAGAAAGAGATCACGCTGGAAAAGGCGTTGGCTTCCGATCCCGTGGCGTCGCCGTTCTGCGTCTACGACTGCTGCGCCAATGCCGACGGAGCGGCCTGCCTGATCTTGGCGTCTGAGGAGAGGGCCAAGACGTTGTGTGACCAGCCGATATGGCTGGACGGCGTGGGCTGTGCCACTGCCAGCATGTCCGTGCTGAAACGCCCCGACCTCACCGGCCTCTCGTCGGCACAGGAAGCTGCCAAGCAGGCCTACAAGCAAGCCGGAGTCACCGCCAAGGACATCAAGGTGGCCGAGGTCCACGACTGCTTCACCATCGCCGAAATCATGGCTTATGAGGACTTGGGCTTCTGCAAAAAGGGACAGGGTGGGCACTTCATCGAGGAGAAGCGATCTTACGTCGGCGGCCAAACCGCGGTGAACGTGGATGGTGGTCTCAAAGCGAAAGGACATCCCATCGGCGCTACGGGCGTGTCGATGGCCTACGAAATTGTGTCCCAACTGCGCGGCCGCTGTGGGCAACGTCAAGTGCCGGACGCGGATGTTGGCCTGACCCACAACGTGGGCGGCATTGGCCAGTACACCTTCGTGCACGTCTTCCGGAGGGAGTAGACCGTGTTTAGCTGGTTCGGAAAGGTCAGTTTCGTCCCGTACTCTAAGGTCCAGGACTTCGCCGTTCATTTGAAAGATGGCCGACTCATGGGCTCGGTCTGCCAGGACTGCGGGTTTCAGACGTTTCCCCCACGGGCAGACTGTCCCCAGTGCATGTCCGAGAATTACGCATTCAAGGAGTACAGCGGCGAAGGGACGCTGTACTCCTACACGCGAATCGACGCCGCGCCCACGGGGTTTGACAACGAGGTCCCTTACACGGTCGCCGTGGTGGAACTGGCGGAAGGCGGCCGAGCCCTAGGCTGGTTCGGCGACACCATTCAGGCCGAAGAGATCCAAATTGGCATGCCTGTCCAGGTGGTCCCTCGTGTCCTCGAGGATACCGAGGACATCAGAGTCTACTACACCGTGGAAAAGCCCGGCACCACCTGGGGCAAAGCACCACCGCCTCACCGCGGCTGAGGAGCAGCGGAGCTAGACGTGCGGAACTCCGCGTGAACAGCCCGAAGAAGACTCGCACCAGTTCTTCATTCGTTGCCGCCCTGAATTCGCTGGGCTGATTCTCCTTTGCCCAACGAATTCAGGGCGGCAACGAAAAGAAATGCCACGGCGCGACGGTTAGCTTCCCGTTCCTACTTGTTCTTCCATTCCGGTTTGCGTTTCTCCATAAACGCCGTCAGGCCTTCGTGGATGTCCTCCGTCTGCATGAGGTCTCCGAGATAGATCTCCTCGACTCTCGATATCGCCTCGTCCACGCTTACATACAACGACCGGTCCACCGCGCGTTTGGCTAGTTTCAGAATCGGAGCGCTCATTGACGTCAGCTTGGCGATGAAACCGTCCAGCTCATCCGCAAAGCCCTCGGCTGGGAACACGCGGTTGATCAAGCCAATCCGCTCCGCCTCCTCGGCCCCGATTACCTCGCCGGTCAAGGTAAACTCGAGCGTGCGGTTACGGCCGATCAAGTACGGAAGAACAACCGCGGCGATAGGTGGAAAGACGCCCGCTTTGATTTCCGGCTGACCGAACGAGGCCTTCTCCGAGGCGACGGCCATGTCGCAAAACGTCGCCAGTTCACAGCCACCGCCCAGTGCGGCCCCTTTGACAACCGCCAGCGAGGGCATCTCCAATGCGTTGAGCAGCCGGAAGATCTGGTGAAAGACATCAATCATCTCTTCCACTTTGTCGGCCGTGTGGTCCTTGATATCCACCCCGGCCGAAAAAGCCTTGCCCTCGTGGTCGATCACCAGCAGCTTGGCGTCATCCCTCGAATCGAGCGACTCCAGCGCCGAATTGACCTCCTTCATCATGGCGATGTTCAGAATATTCAGTGGCGGACGGTTCAATGTGATCCGCGCCACTCCGTCCTGAATATCACAGGCAATACTCTCGTATCCAGACGACATCTCCCACTCCTTTCCCGTGATTGGAATCGTGGAAAGTTGGACCTTCTCAGTCAGCCGCCCAAGCATGCATCATGGTCATTCTAAGGCGCCCCGACGTTTAACGGCAAGCCGAAGGCGACTGCGTGCCGGACTCGTCGACGCCTTCGGCTTGCCGTTAAACGATTTGGCAGGCAGTAGTATTGCACACTCACTGCGAAGCTGGCTTTGTATCGCGGGCCGGCTTCTTCTTGGCCACCAGATACTTGGTTTCTCCGCATCCATAGGTCGAGCACGCACCGTAGTACTGCCAACACTCGCGATGATGTGGCGTCTTGCAGCGACGGCATACGGCCGCGTTTTTTGTGACCGGTTCACCGCAGATTCGGCAAATCGCCTCGTCCAGCGAGAATGCGGCTCCCTGCTCGACGAACGTGATTCCGGCCGCGCGGGTAAGCAGAGCTTGCTCGTACAGTCGCAATGCCACGTCGATGAATGCGTGCAGTTCATCGTATTTGCCGATCGGGCACTGCTTCTTCACCAGAAAATGGCCGCCCGCCAGGGAAACGTGAATGTCGTCGGTCGTTCCTGAAGACTGAGCCTGTCGGATTGCTTGTCTTACGTGAGGGCTAAGGAATGTGCCCACCTCTTGTCGACTGTTGCCGCTGATAATGTACTTGGGATCGAAGTCCGCCACCCCAATCTGAATATCTTCCATCCCAAAGAACTTGCGAATCCTTGCAAAAACGCCCTCTGGATAAACCTCCAGTCGAAACTGCTTGTCGGGCCAGTAGAAGTGGATTTGCGTGAAGACATGGCTTTTGTTGTCACCAGTCCCACAGGTGTCGACCAGCACGGATGTGTCGGCATAGGTGAATCGAACAGATGGGCTCCCGAACGGGCCGCCTGGCGTGCAACTGCCACCATACCGCGTCGCCAGTTGTTGCCATACGCGGCTGCGTCTCTTGCCTGCGGCGATTGTGGAGCCGATGGCGGCAAGGACGATGAGGATGAAGGTCGAAATACAGAGAATAGGTTCCAGGGATTCCACCGCCGGAGTCCTCCTGTTGGGTAGCGATATCCTAACACACGAACAGGTCTCTGTGTGTCTCCGCTTGAATACTCCCACAACCCAACGCATACTTCTCTGAGTTCAGATCCGTAGCGTCGACGGAACTGCCGTCGTACACATCAGGCGGCCGTCGTTCCAGATTCTCCCGCAACAAGGTATTTCCCATGAGTTGCCATTGTCATTGGGTTCATCGCGCAAGGCACTTTCTTTCCGTACTGTTCTGTCTGTTCGTATCGGCCTTCGGCTATGCACAAGGTGCATCCTCTGACGAGACACCGAATCGGCCGTCTGTGGAAACGACGGGATCCGTTTCGCTTGGATGGAAGATTGCGGTCGGAGAGAAGCTGAAGTACGTCCGTTCCATTGAACGACGTATAAAGATATCGGCCGACAAACCTGAGCAGGTCATTTCTCGTTCACACTACGTGACCTTGCACGCCGTTGAACGATTGCCGGACGGTTCGATGCGTTTTCATGAGAAGATAGACCGTATCTGTGTCAAGAAAGACAATCCGCAGCAGGACTTCGACTCGGCTCGGGACGAGATTCCGGTGCACTATCAGATCGTTGTTGGGCGAGTGTTTTCGTTCACTATGGACCGATTGGGGCACATTTCGAACATCAAGTTGGAATCAGAGGGTCCCAAGTTGCCTGACCAACTGAAACAGGCGTTGTCCACCATGGAGAAGCCAGACACGTGGAAGAACTTCATCCCGCAGCTGACGTTTCCGGCGGAGATGGTGTCGAAGGGACAGGCGTGGAAATCGGAATCGAAGATGGAAGGCTCGCCGGTTGGGGATACGATCAGCACGGTCGAGCACCGATTTCTGGGGACCAGAAAGACAGACAACGCACAAATTGCCAATATCAGTTTGACCTCCGTGTTCGAGCAAAAGGGCAAGGTATCTGACGCAATACCTCTGACCATCAAGAAGTTCACGGGTGGCGGCAAAGGTAAAGCCCAATTTGACGTAGCGCGCGGGCGGCTTGTCAGGTGGACGCTCAACGAGCAAACAGAAATGGAAGCGGAAGCGTACGGTAAGGCCATGACCGTCGTCACGACCGGCACGCAGACTTGGTATCTCGCCGAATAGTCGCGCGCGGCGACACAATGCTCGTTGGCTTTGCCGTTCGGTGTCGCGCAACGAGACCCTACGGCCTCGTGCCGTTCACGATGCCAGCAGTTTTCGCAACACCGTGTGGAGAATGCCGCCGTTTCGGTAGTACTCCATCTCGACGGGCGTGTCGATGCGAACACGGGCTTCGAACTGCGTGACCTTGCCATCGGCCGATGTCGATTTGACCGTCACCGTGCTGCGTGGCTGGAGGTTGTCATCCAAGCCATCGATGTCGAATTGTTCTTCACCGGTCAGCCCGATCGCCTGCCACGTCTGGCCATCGGTGAACTCGAGCGGCAGGACGCCCATCCCCACCAGATTGCTGCGATGGATGCGTTCGTAGCTGGTGGCAATCACGGCCCGGATGCCCATCAGGTAAGTGCCCTTGGCAGCCCAATCGCGGCTGCTGCCCGTGCCATACTCGGCTCCGGCCAGGACGACCAGCGGTGTGCCCTCCTCGCGATATTTCACCGCCGCATCATAGATTGTCATTTGCTCGCCATCAGGCAGATGACGCGTCCAGCCACCTTCCGTCCCGGGCGCCAGCTGATTGCGGATGCGGATGTTGGCGAATGTCCCGCGTAGCATCACTCGGTCATTGCCTCGTCGCGAGCCGTAGCTGTTGAAATCGCGCGGCTCGACGCCTTGTCCGATCAGGAACCGACCGGCCGGACTGTCCTGCGCGATGGTGCCGGCAGGCGAGATATGATCGGTTGTCACCGAGTCGCCCAGTAGCGCCAAGACGCGAGCTCCGGCAATCGGCTGAATTGGCGAGACATCGGGTGTGATGTCGGCCAGGAATGGCGGTTCTTGGATGTACGTGCTGGCTTCGTCCCACGCGTACAGGTCTCCTTCGGTCACCGCGATCTTGTTCCAAGTTTCATTGCAGTCGAAAGCGTTGCCGTAGCGCGACTTGAACATCTCGGCATCAAGCGATTTCGCGGCAACTTCATTGATTTCTTCGTTACTTGGCCAAATGTCCCTCAAGTAAACGTCTTGACCATCGCGATCACGGCCCAGTGGTTCGGCGGTCAAGTCGACGTCCGTTGTGCCGGCCAAAGCATAGGCGACCACCAGCGGCGGGCTGGCCAAGTAGTTGGCCTTGACCATCGGACTGATCCGCCCTTCGAAGTTCCGGTTGCCGCTCACCACGGCCGCAGCCACCAAGTCTCCCTCGGTGACAGCCGCGGCAACTGGTCCAGGCAACGGTCCGCTGTTGCCGATGCAGGTCGTGCATCCATAACCAACGGTGTGGAAGCCCAGTTGCTCCAGCGGCTCCGTCAGGCCGGCTCGGTCCAGATAGTCGCGTACCACGCGAGATCCGGGCGCCAAGCTGGTCTTCACGTACGGTTTGACTTCGAGACCGCGTCCCACGGCTTTCTTGGCCAAGAGGCCCGCGGCAAGCATGACCGAAGGATTACTTGTGTTCGTGCAGCTTGTGATTGCGGCAATGACAACGGCGCCATGCGTAATCTCCGTGGTGTCCCCGTTTGCCGCGACCTGGGCCGTGCGTTTACAAGCATCTTCATCCAACGCCAAACCTCGTTCGCTGACCGGTGCGCGTAATGCGCTTTGGAATGCCGTCTTCATAGCAGCCAAGGTAATTCGATCTTGCGGCCGTTTGGGGCCCGCCAACGATGGTTCAATCGTGCTGATGTCCAACGATAGTGTTTTCGTGTAATTCGGCGCGGGGCTGTCGTCGGTGCGGAAGAGCCCCTGTTCTTTGGTGTATCGCTCGACGAGATCCACGTCATTGTCGGCGCGTCCGGTGCGTCGCAAATAGCCAAGTGTTTCATCGTCGATTGGGAAGAAGCCCATCGTTGCGCCGTATTCTGGTCCCATATTGGCGATGGTCGCTCGATCGGCCAGGGACATCTTCGATACGCCGGCGCCGAAGTACTCGACGAATTTGCCAACGACTCCTTCGGCGCGCAGGATTTCGACGATCGTCAGCACCAAATCGGTTGCCGTGGCGCCAGCCGGAAGAACTCCGGTTAGTTCGAATCCCACCACCTCCGGCATCAGCATGTACAGCGGTTGCCCCAGCATGACGGCTTCGGCCTCGATACCGCCGACACCCCAACCGACGACACCCAGGCCGTTGATCATCGTCGTATGGCTATCAGTGCCGACCAAACTGTCGGGGACGGCGACAGGCCCTTGCTGATCCTCTCGTAGGAATACGCCTTTTGCCAGAAACTCAAGATTCACTTGGTGAATGATGCCAACGTTTGGCGGAATGGCCCTAAAGTTCTCGAAAGACTTTTGGCCCCAACGGAGGAACTCGTAACGTTCGCGGTTGCGGTCAAATTCTAGCTCGACGTTCGCGTCCAGCGCGTCTGAGCTTGCGAAGCGATCGACTTGGACCGAATGGTCGATGACCAGATCGACGGGGATCAGCGGGTTTATCTTCTTGGGATCTCCGCCAAGCCGCTTCATAGCACTGCGCATAGCGGCTAAATCGACGACGGCCGGCACGCCCGTGAAATCCTGGAGAACGACGCGTGCCGGCTTGAACGGTACTTCCAACTTGGCTGGCGCCGCCGCATTCCAGGCCGCCAAATTCTTCACGTCGTCTTCCGTCACGACGTAACCGTCGCAATTCCGTAACACGGCCTCCAATAGCACGCGGATCGAGTACGGCAAGCGCGAGATCTCGCCAAGACCCTGCTCTTCCAGTCTAGATAGTCGATAGATACCGGCCGGGCCATTGGCCGTCTCGAACGTACTTCGTGCTTCAAATGGGTCGAATGCGGTGTCTGATTGGGTCATCGATTTGTTTCCAGATCCGTGCGATTGAGAGTGGTTAGGCAGGGAAAGGCAGACAAGAAGCCCGGCCTCTGTGCAAGGCCGGGCTTCTGTAATGCACCGTTTGATTCACTTCGTTGCCGGGTTTCGGAGTGTCCGCTACCGACAACTCATGAGATTCTAGCGAATTGCCCCCGTGTTTTCTATGGTCTGATGGTTCAATAGCGGCATTCCGAACAATAGACATTCCAGTCTGATTGTTGCACAATACCCTCATACGACACGAGGACCGACACATGGGAACCAAGATGACATTGGACACTCTCCTGGAGAAAATCAACAGTACCGATCCGGATGTCCGCAGCGAGGCGTGGATGGCGGCTCGGGAGGTAGGAACCGAGGCGATCAAAACGCTGGCCGCCACCATGGCCCAGACGGCGCCAGTTGTGGCGGCCTTGGGCAAGGAGCTCGCTATTCTGGAGCGTGCTGGGCGAGACGAAGAGGCGAGGAACAAGATCGCAGCAAAGCAGCAGGAATTGAGCCATCCACTCGAGGTCGGACGTGCCGCCAAACGCGCTCTGTGGAAGATCGTTCGACACGTCGGACGCCCGGGTGCTGGTGAGGAAAAGGAGGCCGCGATTGGCGTACTACTCGACCTATTGGCCCCAACTCAGCCGGTCGCCGTTCGTCGCGAGGCCGTTGCCATGCTGTCGGAAATTGGCGACGATCCGGTCGTCGACGTCATCGCGGATCTGCTGGACAACGACGAGCTTCGCGAGGACGCACGTGTAGCCTTGGAACGCATGCCCACAAAGATGGCACTTGCGGCACTGCAAACGGCCTTCGAAACTGTGACTGGCGATTTCAGGATAGATATTGCACGTTCGTTGCGTACACGTGGCATGGAGGTCCCCGATTTGCCGTCCGAGTAGCTCATGTTTCCGTGACTTGCCATCGGTTTCCGGGACATTCGCAGTCGGCAGATCGACAAGAAAGTCATATCACAAACACTCGTCTGCCTGTGGGACTGCTCAGGAAAGGAATGGGATGAACGAAGAAGTCAAGGCATTGGATGCTTCCGCATTGTGTTGGCGTTGTGATCCGACCCAGTTCGATTTCGAAACGACCAACGACCTGGAGGATCTTCACGAATTCCTCGGGCAGGCGCGGGCTTTGGATGCCGTGCGCTTCGGCATTCGCATTCGCCGCGATGGCTACAACTTGTACGTCATCGGACCGCCGGGCGTGGGAAAACGGACCATTGTCCAGGCGTTTCTGGAGCAGAAATCGGCCTCGGAGGGGCAGCCCTCGGATTGGTGTTACGTCAACAATTTCGAGGACCAGCACAAGCCGAACGTGCTCGAACTGCCGGCTGGCCGTGGCGCGGAACTTGTCCGCGACATGGAGGAACTGATCGAGGATTTGCGTTCGTCGATTCCAGAGGAGTTGGAATCAGACGACCATAAGGACCGCAGGCAGGAAATCGAAAAGGTTGCCAAGAGCGGCCAGGAAGAGGCGTTCAAGGAACTCTCCGAGAAAGCAACGTCGAAAGGGGTCCAGGTAATACGGACGCCCTCGGGGTTTGCCCTGGCCCCGGTGCGCGATGGCGAAGTACTCAGCCCTGATGAATACGAGAAACTGCCGGACGAAGAGAAAGGTCGCATTCAGAAGGCAGTCGAGGAACTGCAGGAGGAACTAAAGGACTTCGTCGAAGAAGCGCCGCAATTGAAGCGAGATACTCGTGACAAGGTCAAGGAAATAAATCGCAGAGCAGCCGGCACGGCAGTCCGTGGTTTGTTTGCGAGGTTGAAGAGACGGTACGCCGAGTTGCCGAAAGTCGTAGAGCACTTGGAGGCGGTACAGGCCGACGTGGTCGACAACGTCGACGAGTTCAATCCGACGGAAGAGGAGCCAGCCGCTTTGCTGGGCATTGCGAAACAGCGACGCAGTCCGTTGGAGGACTACCACGTCAATCTGATTGTCGACAACAGCAAGACCGAAGGCGCGCCCGTTGTCTACGAAGAACACCCAAGCTTTCAGAATCTCCTGGGACGCGTTGAATACGAACAGCATATGGGCACGTTGGTGACCGGCTTTACGCACGTCAAGCCTGGTGCGCTACACCGCGCCAATGGCGGCTATCTGGTCATCGAGGCGATTCGACTGTTCCAGCAGCCGTACGCGTGGGAGGGGCTAAAACGGGCGCTGTATGGCAAGCATATTCGAGTGCAGTCCCTAGCCGAGGAACTCAGTTCGATCAGCACCGTTTCGCTGGAACCGGAGCCAATTCCGTTGGATGTGAAGATCGCTCTGCTGGGCAGCCGGATGCTATACTACATGCTTTACCAGCACGACCACGATTTCGCCGAGCTGTTCAAGGTGGCGGCCGATTTTGAAGAGCAGATGGATTGCAGCCCCGAGAACTGTCTGCTGTACGCAAAGCTGATCGCAACTCTGATTCGCCGCGAGAAACACCTTCCGTTTGATAGGACGGCGGTAGCTCGTGTGATCGAGCAAAGCGCGCGAGTCGCTAGTGATTCGGAAAAGCTGACAACGCATATGCGGACCGTGGCGGACTTGATTCGCGAGGCCGACTATTGGGCCAGCGAAGCCGAAGGCGAGACAGTCACCGAGGATCACGTCCAGAAGGCGATTGACAAGCAAATCTATCGATCCGATCGTTTGCGCGAGCGGATCCAGGAGGAAATACAGCGCGGAACAATGTTGATTGACACCGAAGGTGAGCAGGTGGCGCAGATCAACGGATTGGCCGTTCTGGATATGGGGAACTTTGCGTTTGGCCGGCCTTCACGTATCACCGCCACGGCTCGTTTGGGCAAGGGCGAGGTGGTCGACATCGAACGAGAGGTGGATCTGGGCGGCGCGATTCACTCGAAGGGCGTGCTTATCCTCTCATCGTTCCTGGCTTCGCGATACGCCAAGGATCACCCACTTTCGCTTTCGGCCAGCTTGGTGTTCGAGCAGTCGTACGGAATGGTTGATGGCGACAGCGCATCGGTGGCCGAATTGTGTGCGCTACTATCGGCGTTGTCCGGCGTGCCGATCAAACAGTCGTTCGCCGTGACCGGTTCGGTGAACCAGCACGGTCAGGTACAGCCGATAGGCGGAGCGAACGAGAAGATCGAAGGTTTCTTTGACGTGTGCAAGGCGAGAGGTCTGACCGGCGACCAGGGCGTATTGATCCCGTCAACCAACGTCAAGCACCTGATGCTGCGTCAGGATGTGGTCGAAGCGGCGACCGACGGCAAGTTTCACGTCCACCCGATCGAGACTGTGGATCAGGCGATCACCTTGCTGACCGGCGTGCCAGCCGGCGTGCCGGACGAAGATGGCCAATACCCGGAAGGGACGGTCAACGGACGCGTGGCGGAGCGGCTGATGGAGATGTTCAATCTCCGTCGCGAATACAGCAAGGAACCGAAACCGGAGAAGTCCAACGAAGAAGAGAAAGCGTGAGGCATCTCCGTAAGAGGCCGTCCTTGCCGCAAACGATCCGCGCGTAGGTTATGCTTCAGCATATCGTTCGTCCGGCAGCGAAGAACGCGATGGTATGCTAAAGCATAACCTACAAGACTGTCCTTGCCATGAGTGATCAGAATCCATACGAATCTTCCGAAGAACACAAAGCGACGGAGTGCGGGAGCAGCCAAGCCCTTCTGCGCAGGAAGTTGTGTCGACAGCGCGTAGCCGCGCAGGTGATAGCGGTAAGCCTGTTTGTCTACGCGGCTGTTCGACTACTCGTGGCCGGTCGGAATTTGATGGCCGTATGCACGACCGACCCCGTCGCTGAGTATCTCGGCGAGGTGGAAAGGAGCGTGGATTGGGACAACTTGGTCCGAGCGATTGTCGGCCTGGTTGTCGGCGGCCTGATGGGGACCTTTTCGATCATGTTCGGGATGTACGCCCGGCGGCTGCGAGATGCGGCCAACGGCCAAATTGGCGTCGACAGTCTGATCAAGAGGCAAACCTACCTCTGGTATGCCGCCGCCAGCCTCGGAATCATCTACCTCTTGTCGCAGATTCTGAGCGTTTTCGCGCTTCCACACTTCGTCTGGATATTGCTCGAATGGTGAGCAGACCGAAGCAAAGAACCCGAGACCGGTGGCGCTGGAGCTCACTGAACCTCAGTGGGAAGACGCATTTCGCTTAGGAGGATTCCCGGCCTCGCGGACGTCCTATTTCCGAGTCTTCGCGCTCTTTCGATTTAACTCCGGCAAAGCCAAGGACAAGTGGTGGCAGAGAGAGGATTCTCGTATGTTTGGTGAAACGAAGTACCAGTTGTGCTTCACCTCGCTTTTATTAGGACCTTGCCTTTGGCGACTGGCGGCTGTTCGCAGCAGCGGGGTTCCGGATCGCAGCAAATAGGGTCTGGGCGGCATAGCCATGTCACGGGGCGGCATACTGGATACTTGCCGTCCGTCTCCCCGAGGTCGACTTCATCGACGACAAGGAGGGGAAGCCGGTGGCGATCAACAAGTTCATCGGCCGCCGCCCCATCGCGGCGTTCGGCAACTCCGACGGTGATCTTCAGATGCTGCAGTGGACCGCTGCCGGTGAAGGCCGTCGATTCTGCTTGCTCGTCCATCACACCGACGCGGATCGAGAGTGGGCCTACGACCGCGATTCGCACGTCGGACGTCTTAATAAAGCTCTCGACGAGGCTCAGCAGCGTGACTGGACCATCGCCGACATGAAGCGCGATTGGAAAACGGTTTACCCTCCCTTGAGAAACGCCGAGCAGGCCGAGGCGCCAACTTGCCGGACGGTATCTCAGACGGAACACATCCATCAGGCAACGCCTACGGGATCGCGTAAACGCAGCTAATCTGGGGGTCTTGAGTGGCAGCCGTCGGCCTCTTCATGTTCATCTGCGGAACTCGAAAAAGCGAATTCATCATCTACCGGATGACGGTTCGCCGCCAAAAAATCCTCTGGGGCCAAGGCGACGCAGTCCACCGCTTCTACCAAGTCACTGGGCTGATCGTCATAATCTTAGGATCGCTGTGGGCCTTGGGCGTCATCTGGAGTTAAGCAGATTTCGCCTTTGGCTTGCCTTCGCACCTGCCCGTGCAATAAACGTCCGCATGAAAGGATGAGCGGGTTGGATCCCAGAGCGTTTTGACTAGCGAGGTGGCGACTCCAATGGACAGTGTGCTTGTAACTGGGGCCAGCGGTTTTATCGGTCGTCATTTGGTGGATGAACTGTTCCGTCGAGGGATTCGAGTTCGGTGCTTCGCCCGCTCGACATCGATCGTTGATCACTTGGCGAATCTGGATGTCGAAATCGTCCGCGGTGATCTGTTGGATATCAGCGACATGCAACGAGCCGTCTCCGGCGTGGACGTCGTGTTCCATCTGGCGGGGCTCACGCACGCGATCAATAGAACCGAGCTGCATCGGACCAATGCCGTCGCGTGTGGAGTATTGGCCGATGCATGCCTGCTCGCCCCAACACCGCCGACTCTGGTATGTGTTTCGTCGCTCGCAGCCGCCGGCCCCGCCTCGGTGGACCGAAATCCGATTCGTGAACAGGACGTGCCGCGCCCCGTGTCCAACTATGGCCGTAGCAAACGGCGCGGAGAGATCGAATTGCAAAAACGGGCCTCGGATCTGCCTTGCACCGTGATTCGGCCCGGCATTGCTTTGGGGCCATTCGATCCGGTGACGATCCCGTTGTTTCGGTCCGTCCACCGTTTCCGCCTTCACGTTGTCGTTGGCTTCCAAACTCCACCTTTGTCCTTGATCTTCGTCGAGGATCTCGTGCGTTTGCTCGTGCAGGCAGCCCAGTACGGCGAGCGACTGGCGGGTGCCCCAGCTGGTGACTACTCCCCTGAAGGCTACTACTTTGCGTGCGACGACTCCGAGCATCCAACGTACTGGGAGTTAGGACATCGGATAGCTGCGGCACTCGACCGGAGCGTTTTTGTCTGGCCTCTCTGGCGTTGGGGCGGACGTGTGAGCGGTGGTGTGTGCCAGATGTTCAATCGAATTCGAGGAAGGTCGAGCATTCTGAACCTCGACAAGATACGAGAAGCAACCGTATCCAGCTGGGCTTGTTCTGCGAAGAAGGCGCGAAGGCAGCTTGACTTCACGCCCGCCCAGGATCTCGACGCTGCGTTGAAAAAAACGGCCTCTTGGTACCTGGCGAGCCTCAAGGCAGGTGATCGAGACGCTTAGCAACAAGGGCAGTCAACTTGACTCCGCCTGCAAACGTGATCACGTGGAAACAACAGTAGCATACAGTCCGCCTATGACTTTTCGCGAGATTCTTCAGCAGCCCTGACTGTGACCACGAATGGGAGGGCGAGGCTCCGGCCGAGCCGAAGCGATCGGGGAGACGGCTCAGCGGGAGCTTCGCCCTCCCGATATCTTGCCACCAAAAGGGCTAAGCCCAGCGTTGCAGAAATTACTGGTACGATGGCCCTCCGAGGCCGTCGAACGCTGTGCCGCGATGAAGTGTTCGGAGTGATCGCACAATTCACTCTTCGTGAAAGCTGGACAACGTGACGGAACGTCGCAATCACCCTTGAAACGACGGCCTCGGAGGGCCATCGTACTCGATTTCAATGCAACTGTAGGGCTAATACATCCGCCGGGGGCTATTGGTGCGTGCCGTGGCAGGAACTTGCTGATGAGGGTCCAGCCAGTGACGGAAGCCAGTGCCGCGCCAGAGGCGGTAGGAATGTCGGCGATCTGGGCCGATGGGAACGCTGATGGCGTCTCTGGACCGCTCATTCTATCCAGAACGCAGAACCAGCACTCGGCAGATCCGATCGTGGCATCCTCTGGGTTCCTAGCGGTGGCAGCCCGTTGCATGCCTGCCCCAAACCGTCGATGGTGATTGCGATTTCCAGACGCGTCGCCATCGAGCAAATCATGAACCTCATCCTGCAACCCTGGCAATTCCTCATCGTGATTCTCGTCGGCTGGGTGAATCGCGAGCAACAGAAGATTATCGAGTTCTATCAGACGCAAGTCGAAACGCTGATGAAGTCGCAGGGGAAGAAACGTCTCTTACTGACCGATAACCAACGCCGAGTCTTGGCCGTCAAAGGGAAGGCTTTGGGACGCAAGGCATTAACGGCGAGAATGCTCTGCGTCGCGCTGTGAACACCTATCTCGACCACTACCACGAAGAACGCAACCATCAGGGGCTCGGCAATCAGATCATCGTGCCCGGAGACGAAGTCGGTCGCGACGAAGGCGAGATTCGATGCCGAGAGCGACTCGGTGGTCTGCTGCGGCACTACTATCGAGACGCTGCCTAGCGATCCTAGGCTCGCCCGCTGTTTCGGTGACGCTACCGCTATGCGCTGACTCCAGAATCACGGTCAACCGGCGACAATCTCGGACCGCTGAGTTCATGAGACTCGGCCGAAATCTCACCGATCGAAGGCCGGCAGAATCAAGTCGTCAAAGAACTTGCACCTCGTTTCAATATTTTGACCACACGAGACCGCAACGCGATTGCGTCTCCTCACTACCCAATTGTCAAGAATCGTGTCGCAAGCGTGGCAGGATCTGACGATCCGGCCACGGGATCCAGCCATTCACCCACGCGATTGCTGCCACTTTCGGCCCGTGTCTTGAGTCGGTGGACCGGAATACCAGAATAGTATATCCAACGATGCGCTAGGTTTTGAACTGAACTCTCGATACTGTCCCTGTGGTTCGTTTGAGTCGCACGGAACTCGCTGGACCAGGACGGGCTGGTCATTCAGTCGGAGTCAGGAAAAGGACTAAGGACGGGGCGGACAGGGTCAGAGAAAGGGTTGCTGCTCCTTGTTGGTGGAGACTCCATCAAGGAGTTCTGCTCCCTTTTGCGTGCATCGGATTCTTCGCTTATACGGACGATGAGGCGTGGCGACATCTTCCTGAGCTTTGCGACGCCAGCGGGCGTGATGTTTGATCGGTCCACGGACACACCAAGCAGCCCTGGCAGCCGTCCCAAATCATCTATGCCTGCGTCACTTACTTGCGTTCCACGGAGATCGAGTTCCCACAGATGTTCGAGCGACGCCAAGCTCTTCAAGCCCGTGTCAGTTACCTTCGTATCTGAAAGCTGGAGCATCGTCAGCCTCCTCAGTCCGCGCAGGTGCCCTAATCCTGAATCGGTGACTCTCGTTCCACCCAGGCCAAGTATCCGGAGGTTGCGTGACTGTCTGAGGTGCGCTAATCCTGCGTCCGTGACGTTCGTACGGCAAAGCCCTAGATATTCAAGCCCATCCAGTTTCCGCAGATGGCCGAGCGCAGCATCCGTAATCCGGGTTGTAAGGCGTCAATTAGCCCTCCCGTCTCAGCGTCGTTCGGAGTGACCGAACA
>CAZUAH010000145.1:3905-27941 GCA_964617665.1 uncultured Pirellulaceae bacterium | reverse complement strand
GGGTGCCTGGACACTGGAAGTGGCAACGAGCCCTGCAGAAATGGGTCTGGACGCGGGGACACTGGTCGAAGTGAACGCCGGAGGCCGAACGACACTACTTCACTTCTTGTGGCAACCACGCTTCGACGCTGGTACACTGCCGAATACGAGTGGTGGTGTCCACTGTGGTCTATCCTACCCAAGAACCTGGGGGCTATCCCATGAGACTACAGAGGGTGTGGCTGTTGCTGGTTTCGTTCCCGCTGTTGTGCGGTATGGTTGGCTGTGGGGAGAAGGCGGAGCCGATTGTCACGAAGTCAGAACCGGCGACGAAAAAGTTTGAAGTCGCCAAATGGCAACTTCCTCCTGGTGCTCCCCGACCGGCCATCGCTCCCTTCGATGCCGACCAAGCCAAGCGGCATCAAGAATCGTGGGCCGAGTATCTTGGTGTGCCGGTGGAAATCACCAACGGCATCGGCATGAAACTGGCTCTTATCCCAGCGGGCGAGTTCATGATGGGTACGAGCAAGGAAGAGGTCGATCGGTTGGCGAAGCTCTGCCCCTGGATCAAACGCGAGTTGCATAAGCGTGAGTGCCCTCCGCACCGAGTACGGATCACCAAACCGTTCTACCTGGGCGTGTACGAGGTAGCTCAGGCAGAATACGAGCGGGTGATGGGCAAGAACCCGAGCTACTTCTCCGCCACCGGCGACGGCAAGGACGAGGTGTCGGGCATGGACGCGAGTCGTTTTCCGGTAGAACGGGTGTCTTGGGATGATGCGGTGGAGTTCTGTCGTAAGTTATCTGAGTTACCGGAAGAGAAAACAGCGGGGCATGTGTACCGGTTGCCGACGGAAGCGGAATGGGAGTACGCCTGCCGTGCAGGAACGACTACACTATTTCACTTTGGCTCCAAATTGAATGGGGAAGAGGCGAATTGCGACGGCAGTCTTCCGCTCGGCACGACGATTAAAGGACCAGCTCTGGACCGTCCGACGACCGTGGGTTCGTACCAACCCAACGCATTTGGCTTGTACGACATGCACGGGAACGTGTGGGAGTGGTGCCAGGATTGGTACGATGAGGAATACTACAAAGAGTCGCCGCCGAATGACCCGCAGGGGCCGACAACAGGCTCGATCCGCGTGGGCCGCGGCGGCAGTTGGAACTTCACCACGTGGCACTGCCGTTCGGCACTCCGGGGCAACTACTCGCCGGAGGATCGCTACATCAGCCTCGGCTTCCGCGTGGCCGCAGATCCGCCCAGCAAGTCAAGCCAAAAACCGGCAAACAAGCAAGCGGAGCCTTGAGCGTCGGCTGAGGCGTCGCGGGCTGGCTCCTTTCGCCTCGAAGTACAAGCCCGTGTACAAGCGGGCCGCCCTTGCGACCCACCAAGTCTTCCTGAAGCGGATGGGGAGGGATTCGAACCCCCGGTACCCGTGAGGGTACAGCAGTTTTCAAGACTGCCGCCTTAGTCCACTCGGCCACCCATCCGACGCAGTGTGATCCGAAGATCAAGACGAGCCCACGTCCTTAGACTCGCGTCGCCGTCCGTAGGTTCGTGCGTCGCGATAGACTCTAGCGTGTGTGTGGGGCGGATGTCAAAGGGGAATTGGAGCCGGTAGCCGACCAATGGCCTGCAGCCCACAGGAGGGGCTGTCCGCCAATTCAGCTTGACCGCTAGCGTGGCCTCAGTAGAATCTAGGTATCAATGAGCGATGATCCGAACGGATCTATCCTTCATCTCAATACTTTTCACTGCAAAATCCGTTCGGATGGTTGCGGACGTTAGTGTGGGGCAACTTGGATTGATCGCCTAGGGGCATGTACGTTCGTCGTCGAGGCAGCCGAATCGAAGTCCATACTCCGGCCAAGATCAACCTTTTTTTGGAGGTCCTGGCGCGACGCGATGACGGCTTTCATGAGATCGAAACGCTCATGATGCCGATCTCCATATTCGATACGGTTTTTCTTTCGAACAACTCGGAAAGACGCATAGGATTGACGTGCAGGTGGGCTTCGGGATTGGAGGCGCAGTCGCCTGCCCATTGCTCCCGTCACGGAGGCGTCTGGGAGGACTTACCGGAACAGACGGACAACATTGTGGTAAAGGCCATCGAACGTCTGAGGCACCACGCAGGAATCGAGGCAGGCGCACAGGTTCGCTTGATCAAACGAATACCTGCTGCTGCTGGCTTGGGAGGAGCTTCCAGCGACGCGGCAGCAGCGCTTGTAGCCGCCAATCTTGCTTGGCAGTTGGGTTGGAGCCGCGAGCAGCTGGCTGACATGGCCGCCGAGCTTGGCAGCGACGTTCCCTTCTTTCTGCATTCGGCTGCTGCCGTGTGCCGAGGACGTGGCGAACGCATCGAGGCCTTCAGGTCGTTGGGCAGGCTGCACGTAGTGGTCGTGCGACCGCCAGCGGGACTTTCGACGCCAGAGGTCTACCGAAATTGCTGTCCGGCAAAACCGGCGAATCGCGTGGATGCAATCGTGAGGGCGACACGGCAGGGGCACGCAACGCGGGTCGGGCGACTTCTGTCCAATCGATTGGAAACAGCGGCCGAGCAATTGTCACCTTGGATCCGGGACCTACGTGCAGCGTTCGACAGCCAGGATTGTCTTGGACATCAAATGAGTGGGAGCGGGACGAGTTATTTTGGCGTCTGCCGCCACGCGACGCACGCACGACGCGTAGCGAGCCGGTTGCAGGCGGCAGGGGTGGGGGCGGTGTTACGGGCGACCACGTTGCCCGGCCCGCCACGTTACGACTAGCGGGCTATTAAGGGAATCATGTCACGGGCGAACCAGTTTAGGGAGAAGCGTCATGAAGATTAGCGAGGTTCGCGTCAAACTGATGGAGAGATCCGACGATCGTCTGCGAGCGTTTTGTTCGATCACTTTTGACGATTGCTTCGTGGTTCGAGATTTGAAGATCATCGACGGCACCAATGGCCCATTTGTGGCCATGCCCAGCAGGAAACTCACCTCGCATTGCCCGCGGTGTCGCACCAAGAACCATCTGCGGGCAAGCTACTGCAACAACTGTGGACGAAAGCTGGAGGAAGAACGAACGGTTCGTGACCAGAACGGCCGAGTCAAGCTGTACGCCGACGTCGCGCATCCGATCAACTCGCTCTGTCGCGACATGATCCAAGAACGCGTGATCACCGAGTACCAAAAAGAAGTGGAGCGGGCCGAACAGCCGGGTTACGTTTCGCGCTACGACGACGGATACGGCGAAGAAGACGCGGACGACTACGATGTGGCCGATGCGCGGGACGCAGACAAGTCCCGCTCGTCCACGACTGCAACTATCGAACCGGCGGAATCGACTCCTCCACCGCCTCACCAAAAACCGGACGATCAGCCCGCATCAGAGGAGCGGCGGCAGGAGCGTCGTACAGGCGACGGTTTTGGTGCGGGGATCTTCGAAGAATAGCCTAATCCGCGATAGCCAATCGGAATTCAACATCGTCGGGGGCGTCGACGACCAGACGCAACACGTACCAACCGGCAGAAGTCCCCTCGCCGCATCACGTCCATCGCTTCCCTACCTTTCGCTCGCCGTGTATTCTATTCAAGCGATTGGACATCAAGCATACGGAGTCGAAATATGGAATACCTCGTCGCCCTGCTCGCCCTGACGGCGATGGAAATCGTTCTGGGAATCGACAACATCGTCTTCATCGCCATTCTGTCCGGGCAGCTTCCGGAGAAACAACGGCCAGCCGCCCGACGGTTGGGCTTGGCGATCGCACTGGTGTCTCGCATCCTGCTGCTGCTGACAATCTCGTGGATCATGGGACTAATTGAGCCTGTCTTCACTCTGACCAGCCTTGGAGTCCCAGAGAGTTGGCTTCCTGCCGATCCCAAGGAAATGGAAGCTGTCAACGACATATCCTGGAAAGACATGATTCTCTTCGTGGGCGGTTTGTTCCTGATCTGGAAGAGCGTACACGAGATCCACAAGAAACTCGAAGGCAGCGAGGAAGAACACAAGGTCACCGGCCACGCGAGCTTCGCCGGAGTGGTCCTTCAGATCGGGATCCTGGACATCATCTTCTCGCTGGATTCTGTGATTACGGCCGTTGGCATGGTAAAGGGCGATGGCAAGGGACTGGCCGTCATGATCACGGCCATTTCCTTGGCAATCATTGTGATGCTGATATTCGCAGGGAAGGTTAGCGACTTTGTCGAGCGGCATCCGACGCTGAAGATGTTGGCGCTCAGCTTTCTGATCCTGATCGGCGTCATGCTGGTTGCCGAAGGCGCAGGCGCACACATGGACAAGAAGTACATCTACTTCGCCATGGCCTTCTCACTGATCGTCGAGATGCTCAACATGAGGTTCCGGGTCGTACGAGCGAGAAAGAAGAGGGCCGCTCAGCCATCCTAGCTCGGACACTTCACCCGTCTGTAGCCACGTTCGCCAGAACGTGGGACGTCGACTGGGGGGGTTACGACCACGTTCTGGCGAACGTGGCTACGACAGTCTGTCGCGCAACTACCGGAGGCGTGAAGTATTCGCGCTAGGCTTTCACGAAATCCCAGACCGTTTGCGACGATTGTGCCTCTGACACCGATTGTCACACTTGGACCCGTCTGCTCGCGCCATCGACCTGACGGAGCGAATTCACCCCTCGCCCTTCCCCGTCATCATTGTGAAAACCTGACCTAGACTTTCTTTGAACACTTCAGATCGCTCGGTCGCCAAATTGACTGGCAGGTCTTCTCGCCAAAACGTTTTCACCGCCTACCCAAGACGAAATGCGCACTGACGACGAAATTCGGGCAGTCCAACACAGAACGGACTACGAGACGTTCGAAGAACGGCTGGTCCTGTCGGCCCATTCCTGGGGCGAATTGGTGCTTGACCCGCTGGCCATCGACACGTCACAGGCCCAGCATGGGACCTCCGCGGCAGCCGCGAATCCAAGTCGGGAATTGACCGAGGATCTGGCTTACATCAAGCAACGCTACGGCCTGGAAGGGGCAGGCCAGACCGTAGCGATTATCGACAGTGGGATTGCTTATGAACACGTTGCGCTGGGCGGCGGGTTCGGCTCCGACTATCGCGTGGTGGGTGGCTGGGACTTCACGGAAGAAGACGACGCCGATCCACACGACGACGGGCCAGCCGGCTTTCACGGTACGCACGTGGCCGGTGTGATCGGCAGCGACGATGCGGAACACCCAGGTGTTGCCACCGGCGTTGACTTTGTTGCTTTGCGTGTCTTCAACGACCAAGGAAGCGGCCAATTCGATTGGCTGGAGGACGCGCTCCAGTGGGTTCACGAGAACAGGGATTCCTTCGAGTACCCGATCACGACGATCAATCTGTCACTGGGCGTGAATCTAGCGGCAAACGAGACTGAACCGTGGGAGATGCTGGAAGACGAATTCGCCCAACTGAAGACCGACGGGATCTTCGTCGCGGTGGCCGCGGGCAACTCGTTCGAGGACACGTCGGCTGGCACATTGACCTACCCGGCTTCGAGCGAGTACGTCGTCCCCGTCGCCAGCCTGGATGCGGACGGGACACTAAGCGACTTCAGTCAGCGAGACACACGCATTCTGGCGGCCCCCGGCGAACGCGTTACCAGCACCGTTCCTGGCCATCTTTTCGGAGATATCGAGGCGACGAACGAGTTTGCTTACGCTCACGGCACCAGCATGGCCACTCCGTATGTTGCTGGTGGCAGCGTGTTGGTACGCGAAGCCATGCAGATGGCTGGATACCATGGCATCACGCAGGACACGATCGAAGGCCATCTTCGCGAGACCTCTGACACGATCTACGACGAGACAACCGGCCAAGAGTATCTGAGCCTGAACTTGCGACGGGCAATCGACTCACTTCTAGCGGAAAGCAGCGACCGTGTTGAGCCCACGGATACTGCGGTCTCGCAATCGGGTACGACCGTGCAGGTTCGCGGTACGCCAGAGGCCGACGTCTTCGAGTTTTACGCCGGCTCATCACACCGCTTGGTCATGAACGGTGTCGAATACGAATTCGATGCTTCGATGGTTGACTCTGTCGAGTTCACCGGGGGCGACGGAGATGACCGGGTGATCCTGGTGGGAGACGGCGGCGACGATACCGTGTGGATTCACCCTGCGTCGGTCGAAATGACCGGCCAGGCCATCGAAGTTCGAGCCGACTCGATCGAGTCAATCACAGTAGATGGCAACGGCGGTTTTGATCGGGCCTACTTGTACGACTCCGCGGGCGACGACACCCTACAGGCCTTCGAGGACCGTGTTGAGTTTACTGGCTCGGACTTCCAGCACGAGGCGGTAGGATTCGACAGGGTCTACGCTTACGCCGAGGAAGGCGGCAGCGATCGCGCCCACCTATACGACTCTGCTGGCAACGACCGGTTCTACGGACATCCCAACTACGCCTCGCTATCTGGCGCTGGCTTCAACAATCGTGTCGAGGGCTTCGATCGTGTGTACGCGCATTCGGAGGCTGGCGGACAGGATACAGCCTATTTCTACGATTCGGCTGGCAACGATCGGTTTTACGGTCGCCCCGAGCATTCCACGATGTCGGGAAGGGGCTACTACAATCAAGCCGCAGGATTCGGCCGAGTGTATGCGTACGCCAATCTAGGCGGTATCGACGAGTCGTATCTATACGACACGCCGGGTAACGATCGATTTCACGGTCGCCCCACAAACGCGTCGATCTCGGCTCCAAATCGGTATGCCCAGGTGAGCGGATTCGACCGAGTCTCGGCGTACGCCGAGGCGGGTGGTGCGGATCGGGCGTACTTCTACGATTCAAGCAGCAACGATCGTTTCCATGGCCGACCAACCTACGCCTCGATGTCGGGCGTGGGTTACTACAACTACGCACGCGGTTTCGACCAAGTACAAGCGTATGCAGGCGACGGACAAGATACGGCTTATCTATACGGTTCGCCTCGCGACGAAATTCTAGGCTCGACGGCGCAAACGACGAAATTGCAGGGAGTCGGCTTCGCAACCACAGTCCAGGACTTCGACAACGTCCAGGTTCGCGGCGGAGGAGGTGCGGATCAAGCTGTGTTCCGCGAGGTGGGGCAGAGCGATACGTTTTTTGGTAGAGAAGACCGTGGCGAGATCGACGACTCGGAAACGGTTCGTACCATCCTCGACTTCGATGACGTCACGCTCGATGGCCACGCGATCGAAGCCGACATCGCCGCATTGGAATACGTATTCCGCCAGGTAGGCCAGTAGCATCTCGTTCAGCCACATGTGGTTGCTTGGGACGCATACCGCGGCTCGCTGACAACACCCAGTATGATCCTGCGCAAGTTCGGCTCGGCCTTCTCGGCCGCTGCAACCACGTCCTCACCTGTGACCCGCTGGGGACGATCGGGTCGAGCGACGTTGGTAACGGTGGACAAGGCAAGCGTCTTCATGCCGCAGCGAGCCGCTGCTTGGGCTTCAGGGACAGTGGACATGCCGACAACGTCACCGCCAAGCTTCCGAAGAAATCGATACTCGGCGCGAGTCTCGTAGCTGGGGCCCGTCATCGCCACGTACACCCCACGATGGGCGACGAAGTTCTCGCGGCGAGCTATTGCCATGGCCTGTTCGATCAGGGTTGGATCGTAAAGGCAGGCTGTTCGTTGTCCCGTTGAACCACGTGCATCCAGCTTGCATGCGGGCTGCGCCGATTCCACCGATCGACTCTCTTTCGCGTCGGATGCCCGCGTTTCCGCCATTGGCGTCTGTTTCGCAAACATCATGTCGATGTGGTCTTGAATTACCATCACGTCGCCTGATGCGAACTGTGGATTCAGCCCGCCGCTGGCGTTTGAAAGGATCAGGCGTTCGACTCCCAGGGCTCGCATGACGTAGACGGGCAGCGTCAATCGATCGACTTGGTGGCCTTCGTAGTAGTGCCACCGACCTTCCATCACCACTACCGGCTTGTCGCCCAATCGCCCGCAGACCAAACGACCTCGGTGGCTAAGGGCCGTCGAACACGGAAAGTGGGGGATGGCCTCGTAATCGATGATCGCATCCGTCGTGATGTGACTCGCTACATTGCCTAGCCCCGTGCCAAGGATCATCCCCGCTTGCGGCTGTGCGTCCCAGCGTTGGCGAATAACAGACGAGGCCTCCAGTGCCTCGTTCGGGAGGTCCAATTCTTGCTCAGGCACAGTACCCCCACGTTGCTTGCGGCGGTCAATTCGTGGCGTGGCGTTTGCTGACAGATTCAGTGACGTTCAGTCGCACTTCTCACCGGCCAAGACGCCCATCACTAGTTTACGCAGGTTTGGCTCGGCAGCGTTGGCCGTTGCGATGATCCTGTCCACGTCGACCGGTTCGAGCGCGTCCGGCAGGCACATATCGGTGACGATAGAAAAGCCGACCGCTCGCAACCCACAGTGCGCGGCTACGATCACCTCGGGCACAGTCGACATCCCGACAGCATCGGCACCGATGGCCCGTAGAAACCGATATTCCGCGCGAGTCTCCAGATTGGGCCCGGAGACGGCCGCAAACACTCCCTTGTGGGCCACCACATTCTCCTTGCGTGCAACCTCCATCGCACGTTCGATCAGGCCCTGATCATACGGCTCGCACATATCCGGGAAACGCGTGCCCAAACGGTCGTCGTTAATGCCGATCAACGGGTTGTCCCCCATCAAGTTGATGTGGTCTTCAATGACCATGAGATCCCCGCATTTGAAGAAGGGGTTCATTCCGCCGCAAGCGTTGGACACGACAAGCATCTCCGCACCCATCCTCTTCATCACACGGACCGGCAGTGTTATGTGCTTCAGCGGATAGCCTTCATACATGTGAAAACGGCCTTCCATCGCCATCACTGGCAATCCTTCGAGTTGGCCGCAAACCAATCGGCCGGCATGGCTGTCCGCCGTCGAACGCAGGAAATTGGGGATCTCCTCGTAGTCCAGCGTCGCTTCCACCTGGATATTTTCCACTAGGCTTCCCAGACCGGTACCGAGAATGATGCCTGCATGGGGTTGAACATCCCACTTGGCGCGGATCGCCGCAGCGGCTTCCTCGATTTGCTCGTATAGTTCCAGCATGCTGTCCTTCCTTTGCGTTGATACTCCTCCAACACATTCATAAAAAGCGACCGGCCAAAGCCATTCAGGCCAGTCCGTCTGACGTCAGGATCGGCTCGCCTCGGCCAGATCGGCCAGAGTCCTTTTGGCTGCACCACCGTCGATTGCCTCGGCGGCCAACTCAGCGCATTGACTAAGCGAATCGCTCTTGCCTGCCGTCCACAACGCGGCAGCCGCATTCAGCACAACTACATCTCGTTGCGGGCCGTGCTTCCCATCCAGGACACTGCGAACGACTTCCGCACTGGCCTGCGGGCCGTCAACCCGCAGGGCGGCCGTATCGCCACTCGTCAATCCAAATTGTTCAGGCGTCCACGTCAACTCGGCCGTACCATCCGACGTCACTTCCGAAACAAAGGTCGCACCGCTCAGCGTGACTTCGTCCAGACCGTCCTCGCCGCATACGACGACCGCTCGTTGGGAACCAAGCAGAGCCAGCGCTGCAGATAGCATCGGCCGAAACGGCGGCTTGCCCACACCCAATAATTGACGCGGCGCGGAAGCTGGATTCGAGAGCGGCCCCAGCATATTGAAGATAGTCGGCACGCCCAGCTTCTTTCGCACCGGCGCGACGTGCTTCATTGAAGGATGTAATTGTGGAGCAAAGCAGAAGCAGATCCCGACTTCGTCCAGGCAACGCTCGACCGTTTCGACATTGGCTTCGATATTGACTCCCAAGGCCGCGAGAACATCCGCCGAACCTGACTTGCTGGTGATGCTCCGATTGCCGTGTTTGGCCACGGGGACGCCAGCTGCGGCCGTTACCAGTGCGGCGGCGGTGCTGATGTTAAACGTAGATGAGCCGTCGCCGCCTGTGCCGCAGGTATCGATCACGTCCGCACGTGACGTACGAATGGGCGTCATGTGCTTCCGCATCGCCTGTGCTGCGCCGGCGATCTCTTCGACGGTTTCTCCCTTGTGCCGCAACCCCAGCAGCAACTGGGAGATTTCGTCTTCGTCACATTCTCCCTGCATAATGGCATCGACGACCGAGGACATCTCATCCACGGTCAGACTGTCGCCACTATGGACTCGTTCCAGGATTTCCTTCATTCCGACGACCTTCCACTGCATAGTATCGAAAACTAGTGCGGCTATTCTCTCATTTGAGATAGCCGACAACAAGGACGCACCCTGTCTTCAGTAGAGGGCACGGTTTACAATACGAATGTCGGTGTTAGGCCGGTCCTATGAACTCGGGGAACAATCATGTCCAACGTGCTCAAGAACATTCCCTCAGTGAATGAATTGCTGGATAGTCCACCCTTGCGAAAGCTGGTTGAAAGGGCCAATCGCAATGTCGTCGTATCGGGTGTGCGCGGGTTCCTGGACAACCTTCGCAGCGAAGTCCAAAGTGCCACGGCTGACATCAACGTCCCGTCGCCCAGTGAATTGGCCGAGCGGATCGCGAAATGGATCGCGGACGAAGACACGCCGAATCTGCGGCCCGTCATCAATGCCACGGGGATCCTGTTGCATACGGGGCTTGGGCGAGCACCATTGGCCGAACCGGCTATCGAGGCGATCGTTGCCATCGCCAGAGGTTATGCCAGTGTCGAGGTAGACGTGGAAACCGGTGATCGGTCCCAGCGAGTACGGGACGTAGAAAAGCTGCTGAAGCAACTGACCGGTGCCGAGGCGGCTGTGGTCGTCAATAACAATGCGGGCGCGACTCTGTTGACCCTCGCCGCACTGGCCGCTGGGCGTGAGGTGATCGTGGCACGGGGGCAATTGGTAGAAATTGGCGGCAGTTTCCGCCTGCCGGACGTGATGGAATTCAGCGGAGCCAAGTTGCATGAAGTCGGCACCACCAATAAGACGCGAGTCGAAGACTATCGCGCTGCGATCCGTCAGGAAACGGCGGCCCTGATGCGTGTCCATGCGAGCAATTATGCGATCGTAGGTTTCACCGAACAGGCTACGCTGGCGGAACTTGTCGAATTGGGATCCAATCGCAATCTGCCGGTAATTGACGATATCGGTTCGGGGGCCATGCACGACGTCACGGCTTGCGGGTTGGCTGATGAGCCGGTCGCTGTGGACAGTATCAAGTCGGGGGCCGACATCGTATTATTCAGCGGAGACAAGCTGCTGGGTGGGCCACAATGCGGTGTAATCGTCGGAAAGAAGCCGTTGGTGGAGAAAATCGCGAAACATCCCCTGACTCGAGCCCTGCGAGTGGACAAGATAACGCTGGCGGCACTCGTCGAGACTCTACGGCTGCACCGGGACCGCAGCGCTGCCGAGCAATCGCTGCCGCTGATGTCACTACTGACCACGTCGGTCGCCAATCTGCAAAACCGTGCTGAGCGAATGGCTCCGCAACTGGCGGCCAGTTCTGCGATCAAGTCCGCCGCACCGGTCGAATCGTTCACGTTCTTGGGCGGAGGGAGCATTCCGGCGCAACAAATTCCGACTCGGTGCGTGGCCCTGGAGCCGGCTCGCGGCAGCATCGACAGCCTAGCCGCGTCTCTGCGCAAGGGGTCGCCCTGTGTATTCGGTCGAATTCACAAAGACCGCCTGTTATTGGACTTGCGGAGCGTCTTCCCCAAACAGGACATGTCAATTGTCGAGGCGGTCCAGCAGCTCGGCGGCGGTTCCGCAGAACCTGCCGCTGAAGGGTGTTAAGTCGACCGACCGCTTGCGGACAGGTGGGTAAATCGGCATTCGTGTTCGATTTGTTGGGTTGTGTAAACAGTCAAGAAAGTGAGAGGGAACCGAAAGATGAGTGTTTTGGTGACGAAGGCCGCCCCGGACTTCAAGGCTCAGGCCGTTACGGCAGATGGATCGTTCGAGGAAGTGAGCCTGTCCAAGTATCGAGATGAGGGAAAGTACGTACTGCTGTTCTTCTACCCGCTGGACTTCACTTTTGTCTGCCCGACCGAAATCATTGCGTTTTCGGAACGTGCCGATGATTTCGCAGACCTTGGCGTCCAAGTGCTTGGCGTCTCGATCGACAGCCATTTCACGCACTTGGCTTGGCGGAACACACCGCGAGACCAAGGTGGCTTGGGTGACATTAAGTACCCGCTAGTCGCAGACTTGGACAAGGAAATCGCCAAGGCGTACGACGTGCTGTTGACCGACGGCATTGCGCTTCGCGGACTGTTCCTGATTGACAAAGAGGGCGTCGTTCGCCACCAAGTCGTCAACGATCTGCCACTCGGCCGTAGCGTAGACGAGGCGCTTCGTATGGTCAAAGCCCTGCAGTTCGTCGAGGAAAACGGCGAGGTTTGCCCGGCCAACTGGCAGGAAGGTGCCAGAACAATCAAACCGACACCGTCGGATAGCCAGGAGTTCTTCGGCGCCGAGTACGGTGAGGGCTAAACCGGCGTTTCCAAGTTAGTCTGACCATGGACTGAAAAGTAGTAGGCCAAGCTTCGGCCACCCGAGGCTTGGCCTATACCGCTTTATCGCTGATAGGCTTTCGTGTGATTCCGTGCTTGGGCTTTGTGACCCCGTTTTCCACAGCCACCTTTGTCCTTTGACACGTCATCAATACGTCAATTCGGGCGATTACCCTATTCCCTGGCGACTCTACAGCAGATTGCGATCTTTCGGTCTGTCTTATCAACCGGTGCTCCGTAGCCCCAAATATGGGCCATGCTTGACATGAGGCGCGGGGGGAATGACTGCGCTGGGTCCAGTGCCTCGTCTCCAGTCCTTGCTGAAAACGCCGCAAATTCGGAGAATGAGCGCTTCGAAGTCGCCCCATGAGATGCTAAATTAGATGGTCGGAACCGCCAGCGGGAACGGAGAACCCTAGTTCTAGGGGAGGTCACTGTTGTGGCAACGGTACTTATCGTCGATGACAACCCAATCGACCGGCGACTAGCTGCCGGGATTGTGGAAAAAGTCGGCATGCAGACCAGCTTTGCCGTCAACGGCCGAGAGGGGTTGGAGGCAATCGAAAATGAGCCTCCCGATATTGTGCTCACGGACCTACTGATGCCCGAGATGGATGGGCTTGAATTGGTGGAGAGTATCAAGGCGGAGCACCCAGCGGTCCCCGTGATCTTGATGACCGCTCACGGCAGTGAAGAGATTGCGGTGAAAGCGTTGCGTACAGGAGCCGCAAGCTACGTTCCCAAAGCGAACCTGCCACGGGATCTGGTGCACACCGTTCACGATGTATTGAGCGTGGCGACCATTAAGAAGGACGAGCAGAAAGCGCTGTCTTACCTGTGTGAGGCGGATCTGCGATTTGCCTTGGGAATGGAAAACGGCACGCATGAGCCGTTGGTCGGCTTTTTGCAGGAGCAACTGCGGACTTGGCACCTTTGCGACGACGCGGACCTGATCCGTGTCGGCACGGCGCTACACGAGGCATTTGTCAACGCGATCGAGCACGGCAATCTGGAGTTGGCCTCGGATCTGCGCGACGATCCCGACGGAAGATATCAGATCCTTGGCGACCAGCGACGCAAGGAACCGCCATACTGCGATCGCACGGTTCACATCTCCGCTCACATGACCCGCGACGATGCGACCATCACGATTCGGGACGAAGGTCCCGGTTTTGATCCGGGCAAGTTACCCGATCCCACAGACCCAGAAAATATCGGCAAAATCAGTGGTCGTGGTCTGTTGCTGATTCGCACGTTCATGGACGACGTCCACTTTAACGAGACCGGTAATGAGATTACTATGGTAAAGAGGAAGCCGGAGGAATAATCCGGACTCGAGTTTGGGCGTACGGAGACGCAAGTGCCGTGACTGTGTATCCGTAGTTCAACAGACTTCTGATGCCAGTTGATCCCTTTTCTCTCCTCTACCGGACGAGCTGGTAGCCATGAAGCAGACCGCGTCGGCCTTGCCGCTCGTAGTTCTGCCACTTCTCGCCGCTTGTTTGGTCGACGTACTAACGGGCGTCGGTATGGCGGGAGGCACACTGTACGTAGTCGCGGCCGCCGCATCGCTATTTCTCCCAGCTCGGCGTTACGCCTACATTGTTGCCGCAGCATGCTCGTTACTCGCTGGGATTGGTCCTCTGGTAGTCGCCAATTCGGACGCCGAGCTTGACGTCTCACAGATCTCGATCAACCGAGCCTTGGCGATCGTTGGGATTTGGGCGGTCGTGATAGTGGGGAGAAGATTCGAACTGTTCCGACGATCGCTTTTCGACACGGAGCAAGAACTATCCCGCGTCGAAGGCGAATTAGCGAATACTGAAGCGAGGGCAGTGCGCTCTGCACGGAATTGTGAGAAAACCTCCGCTAGACTTGGCAAGACCGAAGAGACGCTCAAATCCGAGCAGGTCAAGCGTCTTAGCGCGGAACAGACGCTCCGCGAGGCAAAGGCTGAGTCGGAACAAGCGCTGCGCGACGCAGAAGCAAAGGCAGAACGCGCGCTCCGCGACGCAAAAGCACACTACGGTTCCTTGATCGAGACCCTATCCCTGCACGTCCTTCGGAAAGACCTGCAGGGGCGTTTCACATACGCCAGCCCGTCGTTCTGCGAGTTGATCAAGAAGTCATTCGAAGAAATCACGGGAAAGACAGACCTGGAACTCTTTCCCAAGGAATTAGCAGAGAAGTACCGCCAGGATGACCAAAAGGTCCTGGCAACGAAAAAGACCTTTGAAGACATCGAAGTCCACCCAAAGCCGGGTGGCGGCAAGATGTACGTCCAGGTCATGAAATCTGCCATCGCCGACGCCAAAGGCGAGCCGATGGGGATCCAGTGTCTTTTTTGGGATGTCACCGAAAGCAAGCGAGCCGAGGTTGACCTGCGTGAAAGCGAGACTCGCATACGAGCTGTCTTCGAAGCAGCCATGGACTCCATTATCTTCACGGACGAGGACGGACGGATCGTCGAGTTCAATAAGGCCTCGGAACAGACGTTTGGATACGAGCGAAAAGAAGTGATCGGCAGGGACATGGCCGAGGTCTTTGTGCCGCCCGAAGCTCGGCAACGCCATCGCCAGAACCTCGCCGGTTATACCGACGCTCGCAAGATGGGTTCGCTGCTAGGGCGGGCTCTGGAAACTCCTTTGCTGAAAAAGAACGGCGAGAGCTTCCTTGCGGAGTTGGCGATGCAGCCGATCCCGCTGCAAGGCGAGGCGGGTTTCGCCGTATTCGTTCGGGACATTACGAGACAGAAGCAGGAGGAGGAAGCGTTACGCCAAGCGAAAGACGCGGCCGAAGCCGCAAGCAGGTCGAAAGGCGCGTTCGTTGCCAACATGAGCCACGAAATCCGCACCCCGATGAATGCGATCATTGGCATGACGGAATACGTGCTGGACACGGATGTGACGAAAGAGCAAAGGGAATACCTCGAGATGGTGCTCGATTCCGGTAACTCGCTCCTCGGTCTACTGAATGACATACTGGATGTATCCAAAATCGAGGCGGGTAAGCTGGATTTGGACAATGTGCAATTCCCTTTGCGGCAGTGGTTGAAGCACAGCGTGAGATCGCTGGCCTTTCGCGCCGAAGAGAAGGACTTAGATTTCGAATACCACGTTGCGACCGACACGCTCGATCGTGTGATCGGGGACCCGCATCGTCTCCGGCAGATTCTTGTGAATTTGGTGGGAAACGCCATCAAATTCACGGAACGCGGCAGCATCGCAGTCGATGTTCGTCCGGAATCCCAGACCCAGGAATTGGCGACCGTTCGGTTTGACGTGAAAGACACGGGAATCGGAATTCCGGAGGACAAGTGCAAGAACATCTTCAAGGAATTCGAGCAGGCCGAAACGACGACGCGGCGTCAGCACGGAGGAACGGGGCTGGGACTAGCGATCTGCAAACGTTTGGTCGCGCTAATGAACGGTCAAATCGGCGTAGAAAGCAAAACCGGTAAGGGCAGCACGTTCTACTTCACCGTCGAGTTTGGGATTGGCAGTGGGCCCATCGAACGTGTCGGCGACACAGAGGATGCGGCGGCGTTCACAGACGAACAACCGCAAGAGCCTGCTGATTTTGAGACGGACGCTCCGCTTACCGTGCTCTTGGCCGAGGACAGCCCGGTAAACCAGAAACTAGCAATCGGGTTGCTACACAAGAAGGGCCACGACGTGGTTGTCGCGAACAATGGGCAAGAGGCGCTGGATTTGTTCCAGAAACAGAGCTTCGATCTCATCTTGATGGACGTCCAGATGCCCGACATGGATGGCTTCGAGGCAACAGGGAAAATCCGCGAGTTGGAGCAGGACGGAGCGCACACACCAATCATCGCTGTCACCGCCCATGCGATGAAAGGTGACCGTGAGCGTTGCATAGACGCGGGAATGGATGGCTATCTCTCCAAGCCTATTAGGGCGCGTGCTCTATACAGCACGATTCACAAATTCGCGCGTTAGCGGCTTATCGAGACGACTGCCTCGTTCCGCTGAAGGGGCGCTGGCGAAGGTCGGCCGTTAGTTTACACTGGCTAGCAACTTCGTGTCCCCGACCTTGATAGCGTTTATCGCTTCTCTATCACATGCCTCACTTCCTGTACATAGAAACCGTCGGCTGCCAGATGAACGTGCTGGACAGTGAAATGGTCGTGGCAAGCTTGCGCAATCGCGACTACGAACTGGTCGACGAACCCCAGGACGCCGACACGATCCTGCTGAACACCTGCAGCGTACGGCAGCACGCCGAGGACAAGATCTATAGCATCCTAGGCAAGCTGAAACGTCTCAAACAGAAAGACCCCCGCAAGATCATTGGCGTGCTGGGATGCATGGCCCAGAAGGATCAACAGCTGATATTCAAGCGAGCTCCGCACGTGGACCTCGTCGTCGGTCCGGGCCAGTTACAGCAGACTGCTGATTTGATCGAAAAAGCGAGATCGGGAATTGGAAAACAGGTGGGCGTAAGCCTAGGACGTCGCGACGGGGCTGTGCGTGAGATCCGTCGTAGCCACGAGACGTTCGATCCACTGCGCGATCCCACCATGCGTCCTACGCCCGTCCAAGCGTACTTGCGCATCCAGATCGGCTGCGACAAGTTCTGTTCGTATTGCGTTGTGCCTATGACACGAGGCCCCGAACAGGGCCGGCCGCCCGAGGAGATTCTGGCCGAAGCTCGAATCTTGGCCGATCAGGGCTGCAAAGAGATTACGCTGCTCGGCCAGACTGTGAACAGTTACAGATACGAATCCGGAGACAAAACGACACGCCTGGCCGACCTGCTATACGCCTTGCACGATATCGACGGCATCGAGCGGTTGAAGTTCGTCACGAATTACCCAAAGGATATGACGACCGAGTTGCTGGAAGCCGCTCGCGACCTGCGCAAATGCTCCAGCTATCTACACGTACCGCTACAAAGCGGTTCGTATCGCATTCTCAAACGCATGAAGCGCGGCTATACGGTGGAAGACTATCGTGAGATGATGGTTCGCACTAGGGAGATACTGCCCAATGCGTCCGTCTCCAGTGATTTCATTGTGGGCTTTTGCGGCGAGACAGAGGAAGACTACCAACAGTCTGTTGAAATGGTGCGCGAGTGCCGTTTCAAGAACAGCTTCATATTCAAGTACAGCGCGCGTCCCGGCACCAAGGCAGCGGAATTGTATCCCGACGACGTTCCAGACGAAGTGAAACGTCGCCGAAACAACGAACTGCTTGCCCTTCAAAACCAAATCAGCGAGGAGGACAACCGCCGTTTCACCGGCAGAACGGTGGAGGTGCTGGTCGAGGGCCCAAGCAAGAAGGCCGAAAAACGGACGAAGGATGGCGACGTTCTACAACTGACCGGTCGCACGAGCTGCGACCGCATCGTCGTTTTTGAAGGCAATCGCCGTTTGGTCGGTGAGCTTCTCCCCATCACAATCCGTGATTGCACGGCACATACGTTAATCGGCGAAGCCGCCATCTCGCACAACGAGCGAGATCTGTTTTCGATCGACACTCCCGACCCCTCGTCGATGATGGAGGAAGCTGGCCAATGAAAATCTATACGAAGAAAGGCGATCACGGCGAAACCGGGCTTTTTGGCGGCTCCCGAATCTCAAAGAACCACGTTCGTGTCGAAGCTTACGGCGACGTTGACGAGTTGAACGCACTCCTGGGCTTGGCAAGAACGGCATCTCTGCCGGAAGCGATCCATGGCGTGCTTCAGCGACTTCAAAAGGAGCTATTCGAACTTGGGGCTGGGTTGGCCTCGCCGGATCCAAACCGCCAGACGGCAACTCCGGTCGGCGATTCCCACATTTCGCGCATCGAGAACGACATTGACCGATTCGAGAATGGACTTCCACCGCTGAAACGCTTCATCTTGCCGGGGGGTGGCCAAGCAGCCGCGACGCTACACGTCGCCCGCGCAGCGTGTCGGCGAGTTGAGCGCCGCGTTGTATCTTTGCGCGACAAACAGGATGAGTCGGTGCCGGACAATGCGATCTCCTATCTGAACCGGCTCAGCGACCTGTTGTTCGTACTCGCGCGTGCCGCAAACGCGCACGAAGGTATCGACGACGTGATCTGGCAGAAAGACGAGGACGAACCCGCGTAGCGCACCGCAACGGACGACGCGCGAGAGAAATAGCTCTTCGCGCACGAGGACTTGAGCCGGCAGCTACGCTGCCTCCAATCAGCGCAAGAGAAAAGCCCCCGAGATTTCGCGGGGGCTTTCTTATCGTCGATCAACTCCTTTGCAGTAGCGTCCTACTTCTGCACTTCCAGATCCCTCTGCACGGGAATATCGGAGTAGCTTGGATCCGCTTTATGATCCTCTGCGTAATCGCCTTTGGTCTCGCAACAGCAGCAACAGGAGCGAGGGCGGAACAGAGAGCATTTTATCGAATCACATAGTGCCTGGGTCCTGCAATGGAAGTTGTCGGTCGCAACGCGAATACGGCAACTCGCTTCCTGCAAGAGGCACGGGCGAGGAGCGCAACCCTTCTGCGTGCAGCCTTTTTGATAGCTGCCCTTCTGCGTGCAGCCTTTTTGGGCGGCGCCCTTTTGAGCGCAACCTCCGAAGAAACCGCCCTTCTGAGCGCTACCTTTCTGGACGCTACCTTTCTGCGTACAACCTGCGCCAGAACCGCCTTTCTGGGTGCAGCCCTTTTGGACGCAACCACCAAAGAGGCCACCTTTCTGGACGCTACCTTTTTGGACACTGCCTTTCTGGGCGCATCCACTGGCGAAGCTACCCTTCTGCGCACAGCCTTTTTGCGCGCAACCCTTTTGGACGCTACCTCCCAGCCGACCACCTTTCTGGGCGCAGCCTTTTTGCATGGCGCCCTTCTGGGCGCAACCGGCGGAGTCGCAGGATCCCTTGCCGTCACAGCAAGCTCCCTTACCACCACCATACCCGCTTGCGCCTAACAACCCATCGAGCAGGTCAAACCCGTTGGCCTGGGTGCCAACGAAAGAAACCGTGCCCACAGCCAACACGGCCGGCAACAAGAAACGAAAAGTCATCGCGAGACTCCTTAGGAAGGGGGACGGATACATGTTTGACACTTCAGGTGTGTCGAATGCACTCGTTGCCGGCCGTTGGATTGGCTTGAATGCTCGCGCATGCGCGAACAGGAAGCTTCCATGAGGCAAGCAATCAGCGTCCTTGCAGGCATTCCTGGTCATGTATCGACTTCTCAGGACGCAAAGTCTTCCCACTTTACCTATTTCCTTATTCCGGCTCCGAAACCGCCCGGGTATTTCTGGTTGGTGCAATCGAGCGGAAGAAACGGAAGGTAGGGGCTACCGTTCATTGGCACTCGAAACGGTCGTGGTGAGAACGTGCGGAACTATGTGGCCCGGCCCCAGTCGTGAACTAACTTTGTACAGTCCTGTTCACTTCAAGCACGATCACAGTTGAAGATGATTGTCTTATGTCGAATCTATTCCGCACGACACACGAGAATGTGGACGGCCTTTACTCCAGTCTGGCAAACGATCCTGATCTGAGCGGACTGGTTGCGGTCTTTGCGAACGAAATCCCCGATCGCGTCGCGACATTGTCCGGCTGTTTGGCCGCCGGCGACTGGGAGACGCTCGGCCGCTTGGCCCACCAGTTTAAGAGTGCGGTGGGCAGCTATGGCTTCGACGAATTGGTGCCCATTGCCAGCCGCCTAGACGATGCCGTACGAGAAGGGTTCGCGGAAGACTTTGTCGAAGACGCCCTCATTGAGTTGACAGACGTATGCCGCCGCGTCCGCTGACTCGCCAGGCGCGGTGGATTAGCCCTTGACGAACTGAAACTGTAGAGAGAGACGTACGACCGCTCACCGCAACGCTCGCCCTTCAGCCTCGGCGTTCTCCCAATCCGGCAGCAACGATTCGGCCAAGGCCTTCTCGTAATCAGCGCGTTCCTGTTCGGATTTCGCGACGATCTTGCTTGCCAGGTCTTCCCCGTCCAGCAATTCCTGCAGCAGGCTGGGAAGCTGTTGTGCCATTTCTGGATTGGCACCGACCTCGTAAATCTGCACAACTCCACGAGCATTCAGAACCACCGTTGTCGGAGCAAAAGGAATGGCAAATACGTCGCGTCCGAATGCCTGTAGATCGCGCACCACCGGGAAGCCGATTCCCCACCGTTCTTGAAGCCGCGTCAGATACTGGTTGCCAATGTCGTTAGGCTCCGTGCAGACGGCATGAAACGAGATTCGTGGTTCATCTGCGTACTCGGCGTGTGCCGCTGTGACTTGTTCGAGTCCCATTTGCGAAGCCGGATGGTCATTAAACCAAACCAATACAGCAACCTTATCCAACAAGGAACTCCGCGTGACGCCATCGTCTTGCAGACCGGCAAAGTGAAAATCGTCCGGCGTTTGGCCTAGCATCCCGGTGGGAAGCGATTGAGGAGGCACAATGAACCGACGCACGACCTTGGCCCCGGAGGAAACCTCGAAGGTAAAACTCTTCTTGTCGATGGGCTTGTCGAATCGCGCGTCACGGAATTCGGCTGTAAGCGTCACGTCAGTGCAATTGGCATTCTTCGCCATCTGCCGGGCCAGTTCCGCGGTAGGATACTCCAGCCGTCGGACGATATGCGACTCGCAGTCGATCCAGAAGACCAGTGCTCCCGTATCAAGCGTAATCTTGACTCGATGGCATGGTCGCTGTCGGATCTCGTCCTTGCCAAGCAATTCCCGCTTTGCGCCAGGCTCGAAAACACTCTTCAACGGGTCTTTTTCCAGCAGCAACTCCAAAGATGCCGGCGGACCACCCATGCCACCAGCCATAACGTTCAGAACCATAGGATCATCGTACAGATCGTCGAGCGTGAGCGATTGTGGTGTTGGACGCGCCATGACTTGGCCTTCGAAGTTGGCGGTGGATTCATCCACAATCGACGCATGCATTCGTTGCCCATCACTGACCAACGCTAGCTGGTATGCCTTCAAACTCAACTTGTTTGGGCGAGCAAACGTGACCGCTAGCTTCCCCTCATCCTGCACCCAGTGTCCGTCCAGCCGGTACCTCAATCGAACCACGCCGCGATCGGTATACGAAAACGCTTGGCCATACGTCTCGATCATTGCGTGAAGAACGTCGTCAGCGGACTCCTTCTCTGGAGTCGAGGTCTCGCTCTGACCTGCCTCGTTCTTGCATCCCACACTGGTACAGACGGAAACCAGCACGAGAACGCAAAGTCTGAACCAACACGACGACTTCCGTGTCTCACTGTCGTTTGGGTAACGGGGCAACACAGCCAACTCCTTGAGGAAACAGGTACGATATGCCTGCAGGAACTATATCGTCCGTTGCGTAGCCCAATCTTCAGGGGGAAGGGCCGGGGCGTGCGGTGACGCCTTGACCAATCGCTTCGTCCGGCAGACAATCGGTTTTTTCCAACATATTCTGCCTTGCACCGTGCCGACTGAATGAGTGAGATGCCAACAGACGACACACCGGCCGTCGTTGACGTGCCTAATGAATCCGGGCGATTTGGAGCGTTTGGCGGACGATACGTGCCCGAGACGCTGACTCGCGCGCTGGAAGAATTGGCGGCCGAATACGACAAAGCCTGCCAGGACGCCACCTTCCAAGCCGATTTGGACGAACTGCTGCGCGATTTCGTGGGCCGGCCGTCCCCTCTGTACCACGCGAAACGGCTGAGCGAACTTTGCGGGGGCGCTCAGATCTGGCTCAAACGCGAGGATGTAAACCACACCGGCGCCCACAAAATCAATAATACACTTGGGCAGGCATTACTGACGTTGCGAATGGGCAAGCCTCGGGTGATCGCGGAAACCGGGGCTGGGCAACACGGTGTAGCGACCGCAACGGCCTGTGCCCACTTCGGGCTTTCCTGCGTGGTCTATATGGGCGAGGAAGATATTCGTCGCCAGGCACCGAACGTCTTCAACATGCGACTCTTGGGCGCCGAAGTTCGATCCGTACAGAGCGGCTCGAGAACACTTCGGGATGCCATTAACGAGGCGATGCGGGACTGGATGTCCAGTGTTGCGACAACGCACTACATACTCGGTTCGGTTGTTGGGCCGCATCCCTTTCCACGAATCGTACGCGACTTCCAGTCGGTCATAGGCCGCGAAGCACGGCAGCAGTGCTTAGAACGGTTCGAGCGGTTACCCGATTCGATCGTCGCGTGCGTTGGCGGCGGCAGCAACGCGGCCGGCATGTTCTACTCGTTCATTGAAGATTCAGAAGTGGAGCTTGTCGGCGTGGAAGCCGGCGGCCGAAGTGATACACCGGGTGACCACGCCGCAACGCTCAGCTACGGCCAACCAGGAGTATTACACGGAAGCTTCAGCTACGTGATGCAGGACGAGGACGGTCAGACCTGCGACGTGCATTCGGTTTCGGCCGGCTTGGACTATCCCGGCGTAGGGCCGGAACACAGCTATTGGAAAGAAACGGGCCGAGCGCAATATATCAGTTGCCGGGACCAGGAGGCCCTTGCGGCATTCGATAGTCTCGCCTCGACAGAAGGCATTCTGCCAGCCGTAGAATCAGCTCACGCCATAGCCAAAGCGATGGAGTTGGCCGCCCAGCGATCCCCTGACCAGATCATCGTCGTCTGCTTGTCCGGCCGCGGCGACAAAGATGCAAACGAAGTGGCCAGGCTTCGCGGCGTGGACGTCTAGCCGGCCGCCGTGACGCCCAGGTTGCACGCACAGCACAGAAGGCACCATGTCCGCAATCGACCAACTATTTCAGAATCTGCGTTCCAGTGGCCGCAAGGCATTTATGCCATTCGTGACGGCGGGCGATCCCGACCTAGACTTTACTGCCGCGGTCTTGCGCGAATTGGCCTCGCGTGGGTCCAACCTCTGCGAAGTTGGTATTCCCTACAGCGATCCGATAGCGGACGGACCGGTAATCCAGGCTTCCTACACACGAGTTCTGGACCGCGGGCTCCGACTGAAGCAGATTCTGGACGTGCTGGGCCAAACGGCGCCAGAGCTATCCATGCCCGTGGTGACCATGGTCAGCTATTCCATCGTGTACCGCTATGGCCTCGAACGGTACGTGGCGGCAGCAAAGGCGGCCGGCGCGGCGGGTGCAATCGTCCCGGACCTGTTGGTCGAGGAAGCCGACGAATTCGCCGAAATCTGCCGGCGCGAAGATTTCAGCTTGATCATGCTGGTTACCCCGACGACGCCACGAGAAAGGGCACTTCGCATCGCCGCAACGTCGACGGGATTCCTCTACTATGTCTCCGTGACTGGCATAACCGGCGAACGCACCGATCTGCCACCAGAATTGCTCGAAAACGTGAATTGGCTCAAGCAGCAAACAGACTTGCCCATTTGCATCGGTTTCGGCATTAGCCAGCCGGAACACGTGAAGCTATTGGCCCCCGTCGCCGACGGCTTGATCGTCGGATCGGCCATCGTCCGCCGCATCGCGAAAATCGAAGATCGCCCGCGGGACGAGGTCTTGGCCGATGTCGGCGCGTACGCCTCACAGTTAATCGACGCAATTGAAACGTAGGGCAGCCTCCTTGCCCGCGTACGCCTGCTTGATGTGACCAGAGCCGTTAGAGCCAGTCTTCAAATACGTAGTGGGGGGGGGGGGGGCGCCCCCCCAAAACCCCCCCCCCCCCCCCCACAACCG
>CAZUAH010000145.1:0-3895 GCA_964617665.1 uncultured Pirellulaceae bacterium | reverse complement strand
CCGCCCCCGGCTCTTTTATCTTCTTTTTATTCCCTTTAACGGGGGGTGGTTCAACCCAACCACTACCAAACTCGATCGCGATTCCTGCTTCTGAAGACTGGCTCTTAGACCTTCCCTTCCGTTACCAAACGCGCGAAGTGCTCGAAGGACCGGTCGTACGTCGCTTCGGAATCGCCGGGAAAGCAGCAACCCGGGAGTTGCCGGTTCTTCAAATGATACCTCAGGCACTCGCAGCACAGCCCTTTACGTTCGCATGGGTCATAGCTGCAATTGCAGTTCTCGCTGTTGCGAGTCTTGTTGCATTCCATATATATCTCCCCCTTCACGAGGTATGATGACACAGCTAGTCACTGAACGCGGAGCACAGCCGCGTTACACGAACTTGGTGATACCCGGCATGGCGACCTCCGGTATCTTCACATCGCCCCATTCGTAGCTTTCGGGCGTCAGATCTTCCTGAGAATTCAGCGCTTGGTCCCAGGTGATCTCCTGGCCCGTATAGCATGCCATGCGTCCCATGATGGCTAACAAGGTGCTGTACGACATGTAGACGCCGTTGTTAATGTGGTTGCCCGAGCGAATGCCCGCAAACAACTCTTGGTGCTCCACATCGTACATGCTGGGCTTTGGGCCGTCGTACTTCCATGCCTCGCCGCTTTCGGGCTGGACCGAGTTCGCCAACACTAGGGCTTTTCCTTTGCTGCCCAAGACATAGTCTTCGACATTATTCTTGCAGCCCTTCATTTGCCGAGTGTACGCGAAGGTCTTCGGTCCATTTTCCCATTCGTAACACACGGCGAAATGGTCGTAAATGTGCCCCCATTGCTCTTCCCGGCGAACTTGCCGGCCACCCAAACCGATGCACTTCAACGGTGGCCTGTCATCTGCCAACCATAGTGCTTTGTCCAGGCTGTGCACGTGCTGCTCGGTGTTGTGGTCGCCCGAGAGCCATGTAAAGTAGTACCAGTTGCGCATCTGGTATTCCATTTCGCTCCATTCTGGCTTGCGGCCGCGATGCCACAAGGTGCCGGCCAGGTAATTCTCCTGAACCGCAACTATGTCGCCAATGGCCCCGTCCTTGATGCGTTTCATCGTCTCGCGCACGCCGTAATCGTAACGCCAGCAAAGGCCGGAAACGATGCTCAAGTCCTTCTCTTTGGCCAGCTCAGTCGTCTCCAAGACGCTTCGCACACCGGGACCGTCAACGGCCACTGGCTTCTCGCAGAAGACGTGCCTTCCTTTTTCGATGGCATAACGAAGTTGCGCTGGGCGGAAATGCGGCGGGGTGGCGAGAATCACGACATCCACGTCCGAATCGATCACGCCTTTGTACCCGTCGAAGCCTGAGAACACATGATCGTCGTCCACCGCGTATTGATCGCCCAAACCGCGTGCGAGCATCTTCCGGCTGCTTTCCAGCCGATCTTCGAACACTTCGGCCATGGCGACCAGTTTCACATTGTCGTCGGCCCGCATGGCGTTCTTGGCAGCTCCGTTGCCGCGTCCACCGCAGCCGATTAACCCAACTCTGAGCGTATCGTCGCTTGCGGCATGTGCCATACGAGCGGAACCCAATGTGGCCGCGATCGAACCACCAACCACGGCGGCTGTCGAGCCTTTCAGGAAGGACCGGCGAGAGGAATCGAAGGATGAGTCTGTTTTCCTGTTGTCCGTCATGGTTATCTCCTAGTGGCTGGGAAGGGCAAAAAGCAGGTGGGAGTGTTTGGATCAGTGCCGCCCTGCAACTCAGCCATGATAATGCGAGACAGCCTAAGAAGGCAAGCTACGTATTCTCATCAAGATGACATATTCCTGGAGGATGGAATCCATTGATTCTTCTTTGCGCGGGCACTAAAGTGGAGGCCGTTGAATCGATCAACGTTCCGTGTGCTTTCCGTCCACACCAAAGAGGAAGCCCAAGCCGATGAAACGAAGAGCGTTCCTTGGAGCAAGTCTCGGCGCAGGCGCCGGTATTCTGCTGCTGTCGAAAAAGTCCGCCACGGCCCAGCCAAGTTCGGTCGACGACGACTTGAATGTCGCAGTAATCGGTGCTGGCATCCAAGGGCGGGCGTTGGTCAATGCGGCTATGACTATTCCCAACCTACATTTTCGCGCCGTGTGCGACATTTGGGGGTACAGTCGGCGTGTCGTGGGCTACTTCTTGAAGCGTAACAAACACGAGCCGAACGAGTACACCGACTTTCGGGAAATGCTCGACAAGGAAAAGGACTTAGACGCAGTGATTGTCGCCACGCCAGACTTCCTGCATGCAGAACACACGATCGCCAGCCTCAAATCCGGCCTCCACGTGTATTGCGAACGCGCCATGTCCAACTCGCTGGAAGCTGCGAAGTCCATGGTCCAGACGGCGCGCGAGACGGGCAAGCTGCTGCAGATCGGCTACCAACGGCGGAGCAATCCTCGTTACCAACACGTTCGCGAGAAGTTGCTTGGAAAAGCGGAACTGCTGGGAAGGATCACGCAGGCCCGGGGACAATGGAGCCAGCCGGCCAGCGACGACATCGGCTGGCCCAGCAGGTTCGCCATACCCGACGAAGAACTGAAGCGATACGGCTACGACAACATGCACCAATTCCGCAATTGGAGGTCCTACAAACGAACTGGCGCCGGGCCGTTTTCGGATTACGGAGCCCATCAGGTCGACGCGATCAACTGGCTGCTGAATGCGAATCCCAAATCGGTCTTGGCTGCGGGCGGAATCGACTACTACGATACGCGCGAGTGGTTCGACAACGCTACAGCGATCATCCAATACACGACGCCCGACGGCACAGTACGCGGAACGTTTCAGGTGCTGACCGCAACGAGTGGCGACGGAGTGCACAGCTTCCAGCACGTGATGGGCGATAGCGGTTCGATCCGAATGTCCGAGAATCCCAAATGGACCGCCATCTATCACGAAGCGCATGCGCCGGACTGGGACCAGTGGATCAGCGAGGGCTATCTGAAGCGGCCCGAGGGATCCGATCGGACCAAGCCGGCCACGAGCGAGGAAGAGCACGTTCGCGAAACAGGCGGCCTCGTAGCGTTTGGATTGCCCGTGGTGCTCGACAAACCGGTGCACCAACCGCATCTGGCCAACTTCTTTGATGCCATCCGCGGCAGGGTGAAGCTAAACTGTCCAGGCGACGAGGCTTACAAAACGGAAGTCGTGGTTCACAAGGTGAATGAAGCTATCGAAGCTGGTAAAGCGACTTCCATCGAAGCTGCAGAACTCGACGCTTGAGCGTCGTTACCTCACGATCCTATTTTGACTTACCGTCAACTGCCAGCAGTGAACCTGTGGGCGAATCTAACAGAAACGCTCTGACGCCCCGTTTCCGTCGACAGCATTCTTGAATCTGGTCCACTGACATCACCATGAACGCTGTGGATAGAGCGTCGGCCACTGCCGCCGTTGGCGCTATCGCCCACGAGCGAAAACGAGTTTGGGCCGGTTTGCCGTTATTTGGATCAATGATGTGGTGTCCCCGCACCGCCGTCCCCGAACCACTCACGGCGTTTTTTGATAGTTGCAGATGATGCGGGGCATGCCGTGGGCCTATGCTGAACGGCCATCCCCGATCATCGAGCGGTGGATCGCCAGCCCGCAGCGTGCTTGTGCTTGCGCCGAGCAGCACTGTTTCGAGTCCCCAATCCTTCAGTAACTTTGCCATTCGATCTAAGGCAAATCCTTTCCCAACGCCACCCAAATCCAGAAGCAGGCCTTCGCCCAAGACCTCAATCGCATGCCTGTCCGAGTCCAGGCGGAAGAGTGCGCCGGTTTCGGACTCGTTCCGCGATGCGTAAGCAACATCGAAAGCCCCGTACGTAGCTCGCTGCACTTCCAACGCGATTCGCAGGCAGTCAAATGTGTCCGGGTGTACGACAGAGG
>CAZUAH010000144.1:0-28010 GCA_964617665.1 uncultured Pirellulaceae bacterium | reverse complement strand
TCCAACCACTCCAGACTAGACAACCCGTCAAGTATGGATCTGGCGCACGCTTACCATTCGTCAACGTCGTCTTCGAACGATAGGTCACGGCCCGCAGGGCATCGGAATGCTGCCTGCCAACCCGCTCGGGACACATCCGCCCGTGCGCGAAAACTTCCTTTCACAACGCGAACAGGTCGCCCCCACCGCTGAAGTTCTCGTACAGTCAAGAACTTAAGATGTCACATCGCCCTCATGCGCGAAGAGGGGGGCGACGAGTACCGCATCCGCCATCAAGCTGATGACACGAAATCGTCTTTAGTGCCACGGCAGACGCAACTGCCACAGGTGTCTCACCCCTCATAACCCGAGCCCCAATATGCTCGAAGAGTGTTCGGCCCGCTTAGCGGACGGAAACGGGGGTGTTTTTTTCGGATCCGGTTCCCTACGCGCTGAGTTCTTGCCGCCATGCAGGAAGGTCGTAGTGCTGAGAGTACGCGTCATCACCAAATCCGTCATTGAGATCTGCGAATCCTTGATACGCCCAGTCATGGGTGTTCACGGGAAGTTCTTCAATTCCCTCGGGAGTGCGATACTTGCAGCCATCTGCACGGCGCCGCACGCATTCTCATTGATTACCTGGCGACACGCATCTAGATCTGTTCTATCTAGTCCCTGCGTGCTCTCGTAAAGTTCCAGCAAGAAGTCCTCATATGCGAGGTCATCGGGAACTAAACCGCAACTCGATCGAAGTCCAGCCCGTAACCCGCTCGCACGAACAGAACCCCGGCATCATCCGCTGAGATGCGACCATACATCTGCCCGTCCCACATCTGATACTCCTTGCGTTCCCCGTCTTCGTCCTCGCATGTCAGGAAATAGCTCGTGCTTGCGGAACTGTCGCCGCTGCCGCCTGACACGTGAGTCCGCTTGTCTACCACGATCACGGCAATCGCTTGCACCGGATCGTTTTCGATCGAATTCATTTTCTTCCTGGTCTTTAGAAACAGAAAGACGCCAAGTGCGACGAATCCCAGCGGGACAACTGCCATGCAGAGCGGGGCAAGCGAAAACGCGGGGCCAAGTCCGCCACCGAACTCAAATCCAAAGAAGCCAAAGATCCCAGCCATGCCCAGCAAAATGACGAACATGAGCCCGCCGCCACCTATGAACATCGCGAAGAAGACGAGCAGGAATGTCTTCTGCATAGCACCGTAGTTCGGCAAACGCGATTGCCGCTCTGGAGAGTCGCGTTGACCGTATTCGTCGGACGACTTGATTCGTGCGAAGATGGCAGCCTTCTCGGTGCTCGCCGACATCGGCAGATGCGTACTGCAGTAGGCACACGCCACGGCCTCAGCCGGGTTGTCGGCACCACAGCTCTTGCATTTCATAGATCTTGACCTCGTCCATAAAAACGCCCGTTCCGCATCGATTTACGCAGTCGCATAGCCGGTTCAGTTCTTTCTCTGCCAAGCTCTCTTCCCAGCCCACTGCTTGTTCCTCAAGCCGAAAGTGCCGCTGGATTCTCACAGGGCTACTAATTGTCATCTTGGCATGATGAAATGCAAGCGTACGACGAGACTATTGCCAACAGGGATACTTCCATCTTCGCCATATCTGCCGCCTCTGGAGTGACTGCCTGAAACCTTTTTAACTCCGGATCTTCCCGTGTACGGGCTGACGTTTCCGTTCGTGCTCCAATTGTTCGAGGGATCACCATTCGGAGCTGATCTGCACTGTGCAGCTACATAAGTTCCGCTTCGTCGGATACTCGGTATCCGTGTGATCGATTTCGAACTGGGGACGGCCGTGGAGGTTCGTAGCGGGAGGCGGCAAATCCTCACTCGTCGGTCATGTCCTCGCACAATAGGTCGACCCCCGCGGCGCCAAGAAATGCAACCTGGCTAAGGCGCACCGGTCACATCCGCCCGTGCGCGAAAACGTCCTTTCACAGCGCGCACAGGTCGACCCCACCTCTGTGTCGAAACGCATGGTTCTTGCGCGCTTCGGTGTTCACGCCCGACGCGGGAAACAGCAAGTTGCGGGGTCGATTCGGAGGCCGGCACCGTCGCGATCGCGTCGTGCTTGCCCAGGATGCCCAAGAACCTGAGGACGACGATTCAAAGTGCCCTATTCACCATCTAACAACGGCCCTTACGGATCCTCCGAGCCGAGGCAAGGTGGGATAGTCTGCGGGAAGCGACGAGCCTATTCCACGTAATCTCCTAACACGACGACTTCGCCCTTGTCCGGCACGACTTGAACCAGGGCAAAGCGGCCGCCATCGTGCTCCAATATAGCCACTCTGCCCGGCCCGCCCGCCTGCGTAGCAGAAACGGTCTTCCAGCAGTCGGTCAGGGCTTGGACTTCCTATTTGGGGCTTTGATTCGCCTAAGGATAAACGTGCTCGTAGACTTCTCGTTGAAGTTCTTTGGCCGGGCCTTTCCGGCACCCGTAAGTGACAGTTTGAGTGTGTCACCTTCCAGAGAATATATTCCCAGTTGCACGAACGGTTTTCCGGGGTCGAGCTCGTGGGTGGTGTCGATTTCTGCTGGCTTCTTCGCGGAATTCAAGGTGTAGTTGACGCACATAGGATCTTGGCCGATCGCGCCGAATGACACGCGGTCTTCAGTGATCACGACTCGTAGTTTTGCGAGTTCCTGCTTCGGCATTTCCTCTCCGTAGTCGTGAAAGGAAGTTACTTTCCAAGTGCCCTGTATCAACTCCTGGTCTTTCACTTGCTTGGCTGCTTTGGGACTAGCTGCAATCACAGACGTCGCGCACAACAGCGAGAAGACGAATAGTGCTGGTTTCATGTGATAATTCCTTCCTGTCATGATTTGAGGGTGTCCGAGAATTGGGAGGGCGAAGCTCCCGCTGAGCCGGGTTTTGGGCATGGACACGCGGCTCGGCGGGAGCCTCGCCCTCCCGACAACCATGGATCCCGGCGTATCGAAGTTAGGCAGTTTCCAAAGCACATTGGACGAACGAATCAGAGCGAACTCTTGCCGTTCAGTATATCCGATCCGCGAGATAGCCTCCGTCGCCAAAGGCCACAATTCCCCAGGTGGTGCCGGGTTTGACATCGACTTCCTCGGTCTGCGGGTTTTCGTTGGGCACTTTGATCACGATGGTGTGTTTGCCGGGCTTGATATCGATCTTCTTCGCATCCGTCGGACCATGGCTGCCGACGCCAACGCTGATCTTGTATTCGGTATCGTCGATCGCGATGACGATCTCAGCTTCGGTTGCATTACCAAACACCACTTTCGCCTGACCCGTCTCCGGAACGACTTTGTCCTTCTTTGCACGCTCCTCATTGCGACTCGCAATAGCGAATTCAGTGGCGCCGTCAACTGATCGTAGGTCCACAAGCAATGTCGTGCCGTCGTTGTCGAATGATATGCTCGCGGTTTTCTCGGTCGTCTTCGTTGCGTCAGCCTTCTCTTCCCAACCAGACTGTGCAAGTTGGTCGCGATAGAACTCAGTCATCGTCGCCAAGTCGGCTGCGTGCGAACCGCTAATCACCGTTCGGTAAGGGCTACTCTGGCTGGAGACTTCATCGCTACCCAACGGTACAGGATACTCGTAATCCTCGCTTGCCGTGAGAGTGACGGGCGCGGCAGTCTCCGCAACCTTCATCAATTCCACATCCAGGTCAACCGAAAACTGGATTACGTCGTCGAAGTGCTCACACGGTTCGGGCGTGAACACCTTGCCTCGAAGCCGACCGTCTGTCACGACGGCCTCACTCTTGAACGCGGATCCGGAATTGCCAATCATCCCGCTTTTGAAGTGGCAATTGATCGAAACGTAGTTGCCGCGAATCGTTATCTCCATCGAAGTGGGATGACCTGTTGCACGTAAGTCGTGGATCATCAAATCGTCTACCCTCGTCCCTTTCAAGCCGGCGGTGCGAAAAGGCTTTTCGCTCACGTAGACGACGGTCACCGGCTCGCCGAACTCCACATCTTGGAATGCCAAGGCATGGTTCATTTCGAACTTCTCGTCGTTTCGCTGCACGAAACCCTTGCACTTGCCCACCTTGACCTCCGACACTCGCAACGCGACGTCGTCGTCCGTCGGTTCCTCGGGCGTTTCCTCCTCAACAAAGCTGCTGAACTCCTCGCTTTCGCTGTTCGGCCAGACGATACCCTCGCCGTCAATCAGGATGCGCGATTTTGATTCAGGCTGGCCGGACTGGATCGCGATCCGCAGCGAATCGTCAGCTTTCTTGAAGCCGATTGCCCCCACGTTTTCATCGTCGAACAGGAATGTTTCGTCCTCGACCTCCTCCCAGCCAAGTTTGCCCAATTCCTTGCGGTAGAAGCTGGCGATTTCGCCAATGGACAACTCACTGCGATAGATGACCATCCCTATGTCGGCTTTCATTTCTCGATCGGTCGCCTTCTTGGGAAGCGGAATCTGGCTCGCCAAGATGCCGCGTGCCGGCTGCTCACTCGCTTCGCCTTCGGCCTGGATCGGCATGTCAACAGATGCTTGGACGACTTGTTCCGCTGGGGGCGGGTCGAGTGCGACTGGAGGAGTCGGAGACGCAACGTTTGGCATCGCGTCGTCTTCGGTCGCAGCCAGAGCCGCGGCCCGTTGCCGTGCTTCTTCCGCCATTCGGCGCTCGAGTTCGGCAACCTCGGCCGCTGTCGAATGCGCGACGCTCACTTGGCACTCATCGGAGAAGTGGCGAAACTCCAGTGCGATCATGTCGCCAGATTGGTTTCGGAAAATGACCATTGTCCTGTCATCGATTCGTGTGGGCTCGCTCGTAGGCCGCCAATCCTGTTCGCCCAACTCCGTGCGGTAATACGTCGTGACCTCATCAATGCCGTCGACGGGGCAATCGAATAGGACCCGTTTTTGTGAATCGATGTAATGTGCGTCTTGGTATTCCGTCGGCATTGGGATGTCCGCAGACATCTGCTCGGTGTGATAAGTGATGAACGTTTCCCCAGGTGCGCTGTCGAACGTCGAAACGCTAGTGGCCAACAAGACCGCGTTCTTCTTGAAGTATCGCGTGTTACCAGAAGAACTGTATGGTTTCCATCCGAGATCCAACAGCAGGCGATCACATTGCTCTCTCGTCTGGTCGGCGGCGGCCGTGGTGACGTATGCGGCTTGAGTGTCGGCGACGTAGTGTGATTCGGCGCCGTCAGGTACCGGCAAACTGCGGCTGGGCACGTTGCCGTGGTTCTTGATCGAGATGCTGACGAGACCTTTCGCCTCGGCAGAAGTTCTCGGTTCAAATGCCGACAAAGCGACAACGAATCCTGCTTGGGTAAAGACCGCCTGAATACTCGATTCGTCCGAACGGCTGTCGGGCAGCTCCTGCCGGCCGGATTCCTCCAGTTGCTGGACGTGAAACGCGAAAGCGTCTTTCAAATCGGCTTTGACTTTGTAGTCTAGCCAGCCGACCTGGTTGCGGACGCCGGGGACCTCCGCTCCTTCGGGCAACGGCAACGTTCGAAGGTCCAGCAGGGCGGCGGCCTCAGCAACCGTCGCGGGCTCTTGAGGAGTCTCGTCGACCGAGACTGTCTCCTGCTCGCGAGTTGGCGGCGTTGTTTCTTCCGTTGTCGCGGAAGTCACGGCTGCGGCCGCGGGCGATTCCACCTCCTGGCCAGAGGACGCAGGGTTTTCACCAGCCGGGGCAGCGGCCGCCGTGGTTGATGGCTGTCGTGCATTTGATGCTGTGGGCGGAGCGTCCCTTCCGCACCCTTGAAGTCCGCACACGGCGACACAGATCACAAACGGAACGACAATTCGTAGTGGCGATGGGAGATGCATGGCTGATTCTCCTACCTTAGGGCGGAACTAGATCACAGGGGCTCGGCTAACATCCGATCCCATCGCGGGGCACGACGCCGCGCTCAAACCACCCATGCCGTGGCGTGCAAGAAACGAAACAAGAATCAACCAAAAAAGAACCGACCAAGCAGGTTTGGCCGGCAACTGCTTGGATCAAGACAAGAATCGGTGCCAAGGACGGGAGGGCGAAGCTCTGTAATGGGACGCTACTTAGCTAGGATTATTGTAGCGGCGGCGAACCACGACTCCAACCTAGACGGTTTGCGGGCGGTTTCCACAGAATGTAGATTGATGCGATAGTCCGAATTGGCCAATACGGTCGCCCGCCCGATTACTCCTTCACGGAGAAGGCTTCATGAACAACGCACACAGAGACAATCGTCGGTCTTTCCTTCGCAAAGCGACTGCTTCGTCCGCAGCGGCCATCACAGCACCGTATTGGCTCACCACAGCAGCAATGGGAGCGGAGAAATTTGAGGCCGCCAACGATCGGCCTCATTTCGCATTGATCGGTGCGGGAGGCCGAGGGAAGGGCATTGCCAAACAAGCGATGAGGTTCGGCGAGCCGGTCGCCGTTTGCGATGTGGACCTTCGACAGGCCGAACTAGCGAAACAGATGTTCGGAGGCAAGGCCGATGTCTACCAGGACTACCGCAAGCTGCTGGAACGTCAGGATATCGAAGTCATTGTGAACGGCACGCCCGACCATTGGCACACCGCAGTGAACATTGCTGCCTGCAAGGCTGGTAAAGACGTGTACACGGAAAAGCCACTGACGTTGACCATCGAGGAGGGAAAGACCCTGTGCAACGTCGTCGAGGAAACTGGGCGAATCGTGCAGGTAGGTACACAGCAGCGTAGTGCACGCCAGTTTCAGACAGCCGTCGAATTGGTCCGCAACGGGCGCATCGGCAAGCTGCGTCATGTGGCCGTGCTGCTGCCGTTTTGGTCCACCAAGAGCGGCCCATGTACTGAACAGCCCGTCCCGGCCGACCTTGACTGGGACGCGTATCAAGGGCAAGCACCCGAGCGTCCGTATCACCCTGCGCGAACACACTTCACGTACCGATGGTGGTGGGAATACGCAGGTGGCATCATATGTGATTGGGGTAATCACCATATGGACATCGCTCATTGGGGAATGGGCCAGGAATACGGCGGGCCGCTGACCATCGAGGGTCAAGCCTACTTCCCAAACGCCGGCAAGCCGCTCCACTACAACAACCCAGACCGGTTCGCCCTGCATATGAAATACCCCGAGGATGTTGACCTGAGCTATCTGGTGGTCCGCGACAACAAGTATCTGGCCAGCATGCAGGCCGGCGACGTCTCGGCCGAAGCCGACGCGAAATTGTTTAGAGATGTCCCAGAAGACCTGCAGCACGAGCAACGCAACGGGATCATGTTTACGGGCGAGAAGGGACGAGTCTTCGTCAATCGCGGCGGCGTGTTCGGCAAGGCCGCCGAGGAGTTGAAGGAGAATCCGTTGCCGGACGACGCTTGGCGAGTCAAGCCGAGCAACAACCACATGGGCAACTTCTTCGAATCCGTCAAGACGCGCGAGCGACCGGTTTCGACGGTCCAAATGCAGCACCGAACGATCTCGGCATGCCATCTGGGCAACATTGCCATGCGATTGGAGCGGAAAATCACTTGGGATCCCGAGAAGCAGCAGATCGTGGGCGATGACGAAGCCAACGCCTGGCAGCGACGCGAACAACGCCCGCCATATCGAATCACCGTCTAATTGGACAGCGCCACTTTGAATTAGCCGTTTGGGCGCTAGCCCCGGTTATTGCGGGAGGAACCGGGGCTAGCGCCCAAACGGCTAATGAGTTCAGAAAATCCAACGAAAAGCAGTGTTTGAGTTTCAAGGTGGCGATCTCCAACTAAGCAACGTGAGAGATTGGTCCACGAGCCAAGAATTCGTCAATTCCTCGAAGACAGACTGTCGCATCTTGCGGAGAGCTGACGGCGACTCGCGTACCGACGGCGGACGTGACGATTGAAATCGTCAACGACCAGCAACCGGTCCGGTTGCCGGGCGTCGTCGTGCAAGAAGCTCGCCCGGGTTGGATCACCTTGGACATTCCAGCCACCGAGGCATGGGAAGAGCCGTTGAACGCGCTTACGCCGTGCCAACGGGATCGCATCGAATCGCGGGAGCTTTACGAAACGCTGCAGCGGCACATCGGCCGCCGGTTCGTCGCGTTGATCAAGTGACTCGTTCGCGCTGGTCGGCGCCTTACCGTATCCTCTCGCCACACCTGTCGGCGTGCGCGGTCGACGCAGGTGACCGTGCATCCACGTCGCGATTCTGACCCGCAGTTCCGCGAAGGCGGCTGAAGACTTGTACTACCCCTCAGAAAGCGGTAGCATTGGATTCAAGCTAGGAAAGCTCAAATGTTTTTGCGACACGGATGTCAGACAAAATATGTTGGGCAACACTGCTATGTTTCGCGGCGCATTTTTCCAGTTATTTGCGTTCCTGGCGTTCGTATTCTGGCCGTGTCTGACAGGGCTCGCAGGCATACGCCCCTCGTTTAGATTGTCGCTCTCAAGTTGGTGCGCGACTCATATCGTCGTGGTGAATGATCGAGGTGTCGTCCAGGAGGTCTTGAAGGGTGATCTCAATCCTGGCGACACGCTGCCGATTGCCGACTTCAATCTGCCTAGTTCCGCCGATGTTTACTATCGTCATTTCGAACGCGATACGCCTCCGGAGGGTGTAGCGAAGGTTACCGGCCATCGTCTCTACCTCTTCTTAATCCGCAATCTGGAGGATGACGTGACTAATCAATGGACTCCGGCAGAGCTGCGCAAGGAGCATTTTGATGTTTCGACGGTCTGGATCGAAAGCGCCCAGTGCTTTGCAATTCAACAATGGGTCAATCCCGGCCCTGCTCTCATGAGGCCACTGCACATTTCTGATCGGGAACTGAGGGCCAAAATACTCTCGGATCGCGAGATCCAAACTCGCCTCCGAAAAGCTAATGGAATTGAAGATCCGGCTCGACGAGCGAAAGCGCTAATCACCTTTCTTGATCCAACGCGAGGAGAAGCATTACGCGAGGCGCTACGAGACATCACGAAATGTGGCCAACCTGCATGGCCTGCCCTCCGCCCACTGTTGTCCGATGACGAGTACTTGCCGATTCACCGTCACATCATCCACATTAGTGCCATGGTTGCCGCGAAAGCGGCAGTTCCCGAAATGGAACGCATTGTCCAAGAAGAATCGGAGTATTGGCGGTCACTTCCTCGCGAGGACTCGAAGACATATACGTCACCGAATTCAGACCACTATAGTCGTCTTTCAGCGGCCCTTGGAGGGTTGATTACTGCTGGGTACGTTGACCACAAAGGCATCGTTGCGTCACTGATCCGCGAGTGGGACTTGTCACCTTCCTTGCGACACTTGGGATCTAATGACCGGCGGCGCCGGTCTCCAATCCTGGAGTTAGCCGACCGTATCGCGTCCCCATAGCTGTCAGCGGTATTGCCCAACACCGCACGCCCGCAGAGATTCGCCATCCATGGCGAATACGCCGTTGCCGGTGAAAGTCTGGGAAGTAACAATGCTGTTCGAGCATGTCCGGGAGACTTGACGGATGGTCCGTCGGCGTCGGGCGTGCGAACCCGTTGGGCGTTCGTAGATGTAATGTCACCGCGTCACTACTCCTACGTTGGGCCGCCTGACATTTGTGAGGCTGCGAAATCGTCGCCACCGGGCGTTCCTATTCACGCGGCTGCAGATCTTGCTGCATGGATCGAGTCGCAGGTTGCGGATGCGGAAGGCCACGCCGGCATCCCCGCAACCTTTGTCATCGCCACTGATGGTTCTCTCCGTCTCGCACCGCGTCGTTCGGAACACGTCGCTTGCGCATCGGGTGGCCCAGTTCTGTCTGCCGGTGAAATCACGTTTAGCCCCGACGGTGTCGTCACGGAGATTTCCAATCAGTCCACAGGCTACTGTCCGGAACCGGAATCGTGGCCTCATGTCGCTGCCGCTCTCGATCGGATCCCCGTGACTCACCCCGCTACTTTCACCACTCGCGTCGTGTTTCGACTGTGTCCGAGATGTCGTGAGAGAAACGTTGTGAAGGATGGCTGGTTCGTCTGTGACCTCTGCGGCGCGGATCTTCCGAAGAAATGGAATTTCCCCGCGAGCTAATGTGCGTCTAGAATGGCGTGTGAATGAGTGCCCGTCGGGCACGCGTCCATTGTTGTTCAGACTGTTGGGGCGTTGATATGAGGGCATTTCGAGACCGAATTTCGGGAGGGCGAAGCTCCTGCTGAGCCGTGTTTTCCAGTGGTGTCGGCTCGGCGGGAGCCTCGCCCTCCCGGTTTTGAAACCGCATAACGATCGGCGAAGTCGGCTAAATCCGTTCGATTCGGCATCGCCCGAGTTTTTTGAAATTGTCCATTTGTCTTGCTCAATGGGAGGCGTTATGCGTGCCTTAGTGACTGGCGCTACGGGGTTTGTTGGAAGGCATCTATTGTCGCGACTGGATGGGCCCGTGGTACTCAGTCGCGACCGGTCCAAGGCCGAGCGACTCCTCTCCGAATTCGGCGCAAGGGCCTTTTCGTGGGATGCTCAGAGCGAACCTGCGCCTCCCGAGGCGTTCGAGGGAGTCGAGGCCGTCTTTCACTTGGCCGGCGAATCAGTCGCCGAAGGGCGATGGACGCACGCGAAGAAGCTTCGTTTGCGCGAAAGCCGCGTGAGCGGCACGCGGAACCTGGTGCGGACCCTCGTGGGGCTGGAGAAGAAGCCGAAAACGCTGGTCTCCGCTTCTGCCATTGGCTACTACGGTGATCGTGGCGACGAAATTCTGGAGGAGAGTGCGGCGCCCGGCGAGGGTTTTCTCGCGGAAATCTGCGTCGCGTGGGAAGGAGAAGCACGCAAGGCGACCGACGCCGGAATTCGTGTGGTCAATCCACGAATTGGCCTGGTTTTGGGAAAAGATGGTGGGGCGTTGGCCAAGATGTCAACGCCGTTCAAGCTGGGTCTCGGCAGTCCTCTGGGGCACGGTCGACAATGGATGTCCTGGATCCACATCGACGATCTGGTCGGCATGATGCTTTATGCAGCCCAATGTGAACAGATATCTGGTCCCATCAACGCTACAGCGCCAAATCCAGCAACCAATCGAGATTTCACCAAAGCATTGGGGCGGACCCTTCGTCGGCCCACGGTATTCCCTTCAGTGCCAGGTTTCGCTCTGAAGGCGGCCTTGGGCGAATTCGCGAGTGTCTTGTTGGCGTCGCAGAAGGTGGTTCCACGAGCGATACAGGCAGCGGGTTACGAGTTTGCGTATCCGCAACTCGACGAGGCGTTGCACAGGGCGGCAGGGCCGCCAACCAAATGCGAGCTACCGCTCGGTTAGCAATGGCCCGCTCCCGTTGGTCGCTAACTTTGTGAAAAAGCTAACGATCTTGCACATTAGTAGTACAGTATTCTCAAGTAGGGCGTTCTTAGGCGGTCGCACGGACGTCTGGTCGGAATCTGCCACGTGGGGTATGCTGCTTGCGACATTCCCCTTAAAGCACGCAAGGAACTCACATGGAACCGGCTGCCCACGAACTGTTGAAGAAACTGCTTGAGACGCCTAGCCCATCGGGTTTTGAACAGCCAGTACAGAAGGTCGTGCGCGACTATGTGGGCAGTTTTGCGGACGAAGTGACAACAGATTTCCATGGGAACGTCATCGCATGCGCGAATCCGGGACAGCCGCTTCGCGTGATGCTCGCAGGGCACTGTGACCAAATCGGCATGCTGATCACGCACATCGACGAGAAGGGGTTTCTGTATGCTCAGACCATCGGCGGATGGGATCCCCAACAACTGATCGGCCAACGGATGACGATATGGACGCGGAAGGGACCAATTTCAGCGCTGATTGCCCGCAAACCCATCCATCTGTTGAACGAACAGGAACGGAAGCAGGTAGTCAAGCTCGAAGAACTCTGGCTGGATATCGGGGCCAAGGACCAGGAGGACGCTGGTGCAATCGTGACCGTCGGCGACGCTGTGACGCTAGAGTTGGGCTATCGGGAGTTGCAGAACGGTTTGGCCAGCGCGCCCGGCATGGACGATTCCACGGGGCTGTGGGTGGTACTGGAGGCTTTGCGTCGAGCGGCACAGCGGGAGCTTCGATGCTCGCTGTACGCGGTGTCGACCGTTCAAGAGGAGATCGGCCTACGCGGTGCTAGAACCAGCACATTTGGTATAGACCCTCAAGTCGGAATCGCCGTCGATGTGACTCACGCCACCGACTGCCCAACCGTCGATCAGCGTCAACAGGGCGACATCAAGCTGGGAGGCGGTCCCGTGATTTTTCGCGGGCCGAATATGAATCCGGGGGTTACCGACCGCTTGATAGAAACCGCGAAGGCCAAGGAAATCGAATATCAGCCGGCTGCGAGTGGACGTGCCTCGCCCAACGACGCTAATTCGATCCAGGTTACTCGATCGGGCGTTGCGACCGGTCTTGTGAGCATCCCCACCCGCTATATGCACAGCGCCGTGGAAACGATCTCGCTGGAGGATCTGGACAAGACCGCTGACCTACTGGCTGAATTCGCGGCTGGACTGACAGACGACGAGGACTTTGCGCCGATGGTGTAGACCATACCTCGCATCTATCGTCTTTGCGGGTTGGCCTTTCCAGGCTGACTGGAACTACGACGGCCTAGAAAGGCCAGCGTAGTTATGGATCCGCACTAGCGAGTCGTAGAATCTGGCATGGTGGCAATTCGCCCGGGCTGACCGCCTTCGTAGGAGCTGAATTCGGCCCACACAGGAAGATGATCCGAGACTTCTTCTGCTTCGTCTCTGTTCATGTTGTATTCGCGCAGGAAGTCGAACACACCGCCGCGACCAGTAAATTCACGCGTGGCCTCTTTGTGGAAGACGATGTTGTCGTATTGCTTGTTCATTGCCACATTGGTCGGTGTGTTGGAGATGACCCATGCCATCCCCGAGATCTGGCCCAACTGACCCAAATGCTTGTCGTCGACGTTCAAGTCGCCAAGGACGATCACGTCGTCTTCCTGCCTACCGTCGTCGCGCACCGCGGGGTAGACCTGAGCCAGCACGTTAACTTCTTCTTCCGCAACGTCAGGATCGGTGTGGATATTGATCAGCGAAAAGGTAAACGCCTCCTCCTCCGGTGGCCCCCGTACGCGAAACCAGCCGACCAACGGCTCTCGGTGCAGCATGTCGTGCGGATCGGCTACGGTGTACAACTGCGTGCGATCCACCTCGACAGTCGTCATGTCGTAGATGAACGCATACTGTTCCTTGCTGACCGTTCGGCCCAGTCGAGGCCCGATCACGTAGTCATACCTGACATCGGTTGAGTTGATCAGGTCGACGAAGCTCGGAATGATATCCTGGTCCTTGCTACGAATCTCCTGCACAGCCACGACATCGAATCTGCGCACGATGCGTGCGAGAACATCCATCACGTGCGGTTTTTTGGATTTGCTGGTCCCAAATACTTGGATGTTGAAAGAAGCCACGCGAATTGTCCCTTTGGCCCGAGCGGGCGGCGCAGCCATTGCGTCCGAGGGGGCATCGTCGGGACCGTCGGCGACGGAGTCTTCGCGAGGAACTAAGCGGAAACCATCCAGGCCGGCGATTTCGAAGTTCTGGAAGACGAACCAGGCAATCGCCGCTCCGACCAGTAGAAAAACGGCCTTTCTCATCGGCCCCTCCTTGGGCAGCAGTCCCGAATAGAAAACATCCTTGTGCGACTGTGGCAGGGCTCGTGCCACGGAGCCCCCGGAAGAATAGCGAAACCGCCTAGAGGACTCCAGATCAGTCAGCAGAATCGTTGGCAGATCGCGGGGCGACGCCCCACGCGATCCCGTCGTAGCTAGCAGGATGGTTTTCGCGCGAATAATCCCTCGCTAGCTGCCCGAAACACGGTCAGTTCGTGCGGGATATGACGGTCGAATCGCGCCGATGGCCCAGGCAGAATTTGACTGTGGCGGTAGATGACCTAGGTTTCCTGTGGAGGATCGTAACTTCTGCATCGCGGGCGGTCCGTTCGGAGTCCGCGAAATCGAGGAACACGATTATGTACACCATCATTTCTCAAGAAGCTGTTGCCGGCGCGGTCGAAATCGCGTGCTACTTTTCAACAATCGTAGCCGTTTTCGTGGGCTACTTGTTGAACTTGCGGTTCTGAACCAGCCGGAATACAGACCCGAATGCAGTGGAAAGCAGTCGGGAAAGGAAAAGGCAATAACGGGAGTTGATGACATGGAGTCTGTCTGGGATTTGGGCGCTGTCCTACTTGAAAACTGGCCGATTTGGCTGGTTAGCGTTGTGTTGATTGTGGCGGCGGTTATCGATGGAATTGCTCTGAAGGTTCCAAATTGGATCACTTTCCCACTGGTCATTAGCGGCTGGATTTACAGCACAGTGGCTTTCGGCTGGGAAGGACTGGGATGGAGCATCTTGGGCACGGTTGTCGGTTTGGCGCTGCTGTTACCGGCGTACGCCATTGGCGGCATGGGAGCTGGCGACGTGAAATTGCTGGCCGGCGTTGGTGCCTGGATTCACGCCACGCACACGTTCTATGCATTTTGCGTTTCAGCGATTGTCGGCGGTCTATTGGCCATCGGCATGACCTTGTGGAAGCGAAGCTGGCGCAAACACCTGATACAGTTTCGAGGCATTCTGTACGAGATGATGACGATTCGAGATCCGAATCAACTGGCGGAGATCGCCGCCGATCGGAAGCCCTCGATGTTGTTGTTGCCGTATGGCATTCCCATCACGATTGGTACGATTTCCTACTTCGCATGGACAGGAATGCTGACGTAGGAAAGCAACCGCTAATGGTGAAAACGATGAAGAGTCAACTGAGAAGGCAAGACGATTCGCGACGAAGCGTCTCACGAGGACGTCGGTGGAGAATCACTGGTTTCACTCGTTTCTTACGGCACCGGCGCCGCGGAGCGTCGGCCGTGGAATTTGCGATTGTCGCGCCCCTGTTCTTCCTGCTGATTTTCGGCATGTTCGAATTTGGACGCATGATCATGGTACAGCAACTCTTGACCAACGCGGCCCGTTCCGGATCGCGCGTAGCCGTGATCGATGGCGCTACTTCCTCCAGTACGATTTCGACTGTCAAAGACTATCTGGACGGCGGATCGGTGGACCGGCAGGATGTGAGCGTCACCGTCCAGCCATCGAATCTGTCCACAACGGACACGGGGGACGCGATTACGGTCCAAGTTTCCGTGCCATTTAACGACGTCAGTTGGCTGCCCGCACCCTGGTTTTTGGGCGGCCAAACGCTGACAGCAAACTCTACCATGCGTCGCGAGTGACGTGACAAGGTGAAGACATGAAGCCAGTAATCCTGATCACGATCGCGTTGGGCTGCGGTTTGGTTGCCGCGATCGGCGTCTACCAACAGATGAATAAGGCCGCGGCCACACCTGAGATCGAAAAGGCCCAGGTTGTTGTAGCCAAGACGGAAGTCAGCATTAACGAGGCAATCAGCGAGGAGAATGTCGAGATTGCCGAGTGGGCTGCTGATCAGGTGCCGGAAAACGCCGTCACAACGCTCGAGGAACTGGACGGCAAGTACGCCAAAAATCGGCTTTATCCTGGCTTGGCAGTATTGAACGATATGGTCATGGATGAAACGGAAGCCAGCAGTTCAATCTTGGTGCCACAGGGATATCGCGTTTTTTCCATCAGAGTAGCCATAGACTCGTCTGTCTCGAACCTGATCGTACCGGGGGATCGAGTGGATGTGATCGTCGCGTTGCGGTCCACTGGCCTCGGCTCGAGTGGCTTGGCCAAAATCATCCTGTCGGGCGTGCGCGTGTTCGCCGTCAACAGCGATGTCGCGCCTAGCATGGATACGGGAGGATCGCCCGACGAGACGCGTGCCGTTTCGCTGATTTTGCAGCCGGATCAGGTGGAAAGATTGGCCATGGCGGCTGAGATGGGCACGATCACATTGTCGCTGAGAAGCCCGGATGACGCGGGCGTGGAAGAGACGCCGGGATCTACGCTCGAGCAAGCCTTGGGCCGTGTAGATGTGGCCGATGAGACATCTGACGGGGAATTGGTTCTCAATCGAGGGCTGTTCGACGGGACGGATAACGCGGAAAAAGAACCGTCCGGCCCCTATTGGTCCATGCAAGTCCTTTCTCCTGGAAACGCTGTCCAATACAACTGGGAAGCGGCTGGCACCATACCGCAAAGGGAAGTCCTTTACGAATCCGACACTTCCAGTTCCGATGGTGATAGCACTGAGGATACGGGGGAAGGCGACAGGGCTGAGGACATGACTCTCGAAGACCTGGACGGTGACATCGGGGTATCCGACTACTCGGACGGGATCATCGAGTAGAAGCCGGTCGTAAGGGTCGCGCCGGTTCTGACGGTACCGATTGTTCTGTCCGCGCATAAGATGCCGGTTGTGAGGTAGCGAGTGCGAATTACAACGGTTGCGCTCCCGCATTAGGTCAGGAACCGGTGGCCATCTAATCGAAACAACTAGAGCGCGAGGCACCATACGTGCAATCGTGCGCGGATCGGCCCACGATGTCGCGGACGTTTGGCTGCTCCTCAGACAGGACGACCCCTCCACACCATTGCAAGGAAGTGTTTCGGTGCTCCTCGATCATTCATCCCTGCCACGGAAGGTGGGTCCACTGTTGGGCCTTCTAGTCTGGTTTCTTTGGCCAACGCTCTCAGCGCACGCGCAGACGGCTCCTAGGAACCCGATGGAATTCAAGGTGAGCGACAAGCCGCAGCGGCTGGAGATCACCGTCAGTACCAGCCGGATTCTCACGCTTGACAAGAAGATCCCCGCGTTTGGGTGAACAACCAGGACATCGCGATGGCGATCCCGCTGGCCGAGAATCGCGTTCAAGTAGCGGGGCTCAAGCCAGGTGTTACGCAGGTGAACATGTTCGACACCGATGGGAAGGTCTATACCGTCGATGTTGTTGTGACCCGCGACGCGTCCGAGTTGAAAGATCTGCTTGAGAGTTTGTATCCAGAGGCGACCCTCCGCATAGTCCGGCTGGAAAACGCCGTGTACATCTCCGGATTCGTGCCCCGTCCCGATATGATCGACGGAATCGTCAGACTGGCCGGAGTCTTCTACGAGGACGTGATCAACGAAGTAACCGTCGGTGGCGTTATGCAGGTGGCCTTGCACGTGAAAGTGATGGAGGTCTCCAGGACGAAACTTCGCCAGTTAGGGCTGGACTGGCAGCTTCTCACCAGTAATGCATCCGTACATCAAGGCACGGCTGGGCTAATTGCCCAGGCGTTTGATGCGTCGGGTCAAGAATTGGTGCCCGGAATCGGCGGCGACACCATACGGCTCAAAGGGTTTTGGGCAGCCGATTCGTTCACTGCCTATCTGCAGGCCCTACGAGAGTATCACTTGGTGAAGCTGCTCACCGAGCCCACAATTACCGTCATGACCGGCCGACCGGCCACAATCAAGTCTGGAGGTAGTTTCCCAATACTTGTCCCCAGTGGAATGGGAACGACCAGCGTCGAATTCCGCGAATACGGGACGCGGGTTGATGTCGTCCCCATGGTGTTGGGGAACGGCAACATTCGACTGGAAATCCGGCCGAGTGTTAGCGAAGTAGACGAAACTCGAGGCGTAGAAATCAACGGCGTCAAGGTGCCCGGATTGACAGAACGGTACACTGATACCTCGGTAGAAATGCGGGCCGGCCAAACGCTCGCCCTCGCCGGGCTGATCCAGTATCGTACCGAGGCGATTAACAAGGGCGTTCCTGGTTTTGCCGACATGCCATACATCGGTCGCGCCTTCTCGCGGGTCGAAGAACAAGTTAACGAGGTAGAATTGCTGATCCTCGTCACTCCCGAGCTCGTAGGCCCCATGGAACCACATCAAGTTCCCCAATGCGGACCAAGCCAACTCACTGAGCACCCGGACGACAAGGAACTGTACTTGTACGGCTACGTTGAGACTCCCAACTGTTGCCTGAAGCCGGATGGCACTCCCTCCCAAGCACCTATGCAGAACGCGCCCGCAGAGAGCATTCCGGCCCCCACACACCAGATGATGCCGGTCCCGAGTCAAGGCCCGCCCACGGCCCCTCTTCGCAGTGTCATGCCAGATGCCGCGCGCCCGTCGAGTGGGGCCGAGCGACTGCCGCCGCCTGCGTCTGCGTCGGCCGCAGGACGTCCGATAGTACGCACGTCGGCTCCAATGCGGACGAATCCCGGTCAAGTTCAGCCGCCACGCCAAGACGGCGGATCGAACGAAGCCGGCATTTTCGGTCCGCTTGGCTATGACCCGCTCGACTGATCCAATCGGTCTATCCGGACCGAAAGGCGTTAATCCGAGCCCGGCCGCATTCCAGTTGTGGGCTTTCGAACAGAATGACCGTCATTTTCTCCCGCCAGCCGGCTAACTTCGACGTAGATTGATCTAGGAGAATCTCTAAATGCGCATCCTGTTCCTTGATGTGTGGAAGATATCAAGATGAGCCACGTGGTAAGAACGGCAATTGTTGATCCCGATGACGCGACACGTGAGGAAGTGAAACGCGCGTTGTCCAGCATGGATATCGTTTGGCTGGAGGCCGAATGCGTCGATTACGACACGGCGGCTCCCCTCTTGGAGGAAACTCGTCCCCAATTGGCCACGATCTGTCTGGACAGCGACATTGATAAGGCCATCGCGTTGATCACGGAGTTGGTCAATCGGACGCCGGACTGCAATGTCTGCGCCGTAAGCGCCTCGAACGACGGTCAAGTCATCCTGCGTGCCATGCGGGCGGGCGTCAGAGAGTTTCTCACATTACCCGTTAGTGTCGAAGATGTGTCTAACGTGGTGCGCACGGTTGCCAGCCATGAAGATGGCGACGGCGAGGGGCCGCGAGGCTGCACGACGATCGCTGTGGCCGGCGCTACAGGCGGCGTCGGAACGACCAGTGTAGCCGTCAACCTGGCATCCATCCTCGCGACCGATCCACGCAAGTCGGTCGTGATGGTCGACCTGGACCTGTCGCTTGGCGATGCTGATGTACTCTTGGACGCGGTGCACGATTACACGTTGTCGGATGTCGCGGATAACATCACACGATTGGACTTCGATTTATTAAGGCGTTCCTTGGCGAAACTTGATTCCGGCCTTTTCCTGCTGCCGCGACCAGTCGATTTGGAGGAGTCGCTGCATATCACCCACGAGACTCTTCGGCGCGTCCTTGGATTACTGAAAGCGTCGTTCTCCCACGTGATTCTCGACCTTTCCAAAGGGTACGGGCCGCTTGATATCGCGGCCCTCGAGTGCTCGGACGAGGTGCTCCTGGTCGCCCAACTTGATTTGCCAAATCTACGTAACGTCGTGCGACTTCTGAAGTCGTTCGAAGCGATCGACGGCCTGCGTGAAAAGGTGAAAATCGTTGTCAATCGGGCTGGCGTGGGGAACGAGCCGATCCGGCTGAAGAAGGCCCAAGATACGATCGGACAAGATATTTTCTGGCAAGTGCCCAATGACTACCGGCTGATGGTGGAAGTGCGCAACAATGGAGTGCCGCTGATCGAGAAGGCCCCAAAAGCCAAGATCACGACCAGTCTCGAAGACATGGCCAAAGCCCTATGCGGCGGAGAATCGGCACCCAATTCGGGAAGTAGCGAGGGCACGGCCGCGGCACCATCATTTGGCAAATGGCTTGGTCTGTGGCCGACAGCGTCGTCCAAATAATAGCCGCCAGCGCATGCCAATTTCTAACCCCTTCTTAACGCACATCGGCGGCTTCTGATGCGCTTATTGTAAGCTATGTTTTCCTAGCGTCCCGCATGTGTGCGCCCCGACGTGAACGTTCACCGTATTTCCAAGCGAGAACAACCGAAATGAGCCTATCAACCGTGCCAACTCGCACTTCCGGTAGCATACCCACTGGCGAGTTCGAAGAACTGAAAGAGAGAATCCACAACAAGCTGGTGGACAAGCTCGACGTCACGCGAATTGGCAGCATCGAGGGCAACGAATTGCGTCGCGAAATCCGCATGGTGGTCGAGCACCTATGCGACGCCGAAGACACTCTGCTGAACCGGAAGGAACGCGAGCGGCTCGTCGAGGAGGTATTGGATCAAGCGCTCGGTCTCGGGCCGCTGGAGCTACTGCTGAAAGACCCCTCGATCAGCGACATTCTGATCAACGGCCCGAAGTCAATCTATGTCGAACGCAACGGCACGATGCAAAGGACCAACGTCGAGTTTCGCGATGGGGCTCAACTACTGCAGATCATCGATCGAATCGTCTCCAAAGTGGGCCGGCGTGTCGACGAGACGAATCCGATGGTCGACGCACGATTGCCGGATGGCTCGCGTGTGAACGCGATCATACCGCCGCTGGCTTTGGACGGCGCGGCGGTGTCCATTCGGCGTTTTGGAAGCAATCCACTTAGATTGGAGGACTTGCTCAACTTCAAGGCATTCACGCCCGAGATGATTATGTTCCTGGAAGGCGCCATGAAGGCACGCCTAAACATGATCATCTCCGGGGGTACTGGGTCGGGAAAGACGACATTGCTGAACACGCTTTCCAGCTTCATACCAAACTCGGACCGTATTGTCACAATTGAAGACGCCGCCGAATTGCAGCTTCAACAGGAGCACGTAGTCCGACTGGAAACGCGACCGGCCAACATCGAAGGCAAGGGCGAAGTCCTGGCCACGGATCTTGTTCGAAACGCACTACGTATGCGTCCGGAACGGATCATCATCGGCGAATGCCGCGGCCCCGAGACGTTGGATATGCTGCAAGCTATGAACACGGGCCACGAAGGATCGCTGACGACCATTCACGCCAATTCACCGCGCGACGGCGTCGCACGTATCGAGACCATGATCATGATGGCGGGATTTGAACTTCCGATCAAAGCCATGCGTCAGCAAATTGCCAGTGCCGTGGACGTAATTATTCAAGTGAATCGTTTGCAGGGCGGCCCACGTCGCGTAACGGAGATAACGGAGGTCGTGGGCATGGAACAAGACACGGTTGTTATGCAAGACGTCTTCAAGTACGTCCAGGATGGCGTCGATGAATCAGCCCGCGCTAAAGGCCATTTTGAGGCCACGGGAGTTCGGCCCATGTGCATGGATCGGCTGGAGGCAGTGGGCATACGTTTACCCGCCAATATCTTCCGAAAACGAGTCATGATGAGCGACTGATGTTATATATCATACTAGGGGCCATCGTCATTGGAGTTGCCACGCTGATCGGCGGCGTCGCAATGTTCGTGATCGGACGCCAAGGAACGGCGGTCGAGGAGCGACTGACCACGATCACGCAAGGCGCCAGCATTAGTGCTGTGTCCGCCAATCCGCAAGCGAACCAGATGAGCCTTACGTTGGACGACGAAGAAGAAAGCACGTCTCTCGTGCAGTTCGTTTCGAAGTTCTTCGATGTACGGTCGTTCATTAGACAGTCGGGGGTGGCAGTCAAGCCGTCGTCGATTGTGCTTATGTCACTCGGATTGGCGGCGGCTGGCTGTGCACTAGGGACGTGTTTGCCAATGTCCTTCGTGGCTATGCCATTGTTGGGAGTGACGTTCGGAACGGGGCCGTGGGCCTGGGTGTTCCTTAAGCGCAAGTCGCGTCTAGCCAAATTCGAAAAGCAGTTGCCCGAGGCGATGGAACTGCTGGCCCGATCGTTGCGTGCTGGGCGCAGCTTGGCCGACGGCATCAATCTGATCGGCGAAGAAATGAACGAACCGATCGCACCTGAGTTCTCACGCTGTTACGAGCAACAGAATCTAGGCATTCCCCTGGAAGAATCTCTGGAGGAGATGACCGAGCGCGTGCCGAATCTAGATCTTCGCTTCTTCGTCACGTCGATCGTCCTGCAACGTCAGACCGGCGGTGATGCAGCGGAGATTCTGGACAAGATCGGCAAACTGATCCGCGAACGTTTTCAGATCAAAGGACAAATCGCGGCGCTGACCGGCGAGGGGCGGCTGTCCGGCGTTGTTCTGCTGGCGTTGCCCATTGTGCTTGGGATCTACATGTATTTCCGTAATCCCGAGTACATGATGCTCCTGGTGACAGATCCCCTTGGTCAGAAAATGGTCCTTTTCGCGGTGATCGCGCAGATCCTCGGTGCACTCACCATTAAGAAGATTGTGGATATCAAAGTTTAGCCGAGCGAACCATGTTCCCATCGACATTTGAACTATCATCGCTGATCCCCTTCGCGGTTTTCGGCGCTTTCGCTACGATCGCGTGGCTGGTTGTGGATCTTGTGTGGGGCAAGAAACGACTCGCCGAAGATCGCTTGGACCGCATGCGCAACCCGAGAGGCGTCGTAGACGAAGAGGAGCATACTGGCAGGGAGAAGGTATCCTTGGCCGTATCGAAGGTGCTAAGCAAGGCAACACCACAACTCGCCAAACCATTGCAACCGAAAGACGCAGTCGAAGTCAGTAAGCTGAAGTCACGTCTATCGTACGCCGGTTTCCGCTCGGAAAGCGCCCCGTCCATTTTCCTAGGGCTGAAGGTTCTCTGTCTGGGCAGTGGATTCTTCCTCGGGGGAGGGGCTGTACTGTTTTCGATGGGGCTGACTCAGGGAGCCCTCCTGCGCACTGTGTTCGTTACTGGTATCGCCTTCTATTTGCCCGAGATAATCCTATATCTCATTACAAGGAGTCGTCACCAAGCCATTTTCTTGGCTCTGCCGGACGTAATCGACTTGATGGTCGTTTGCGTCGAAGCCGGCCTCGGCATGGATCAGGCCTTGGCCACAGTGGCCGACGAACTAAAGAAGGTCTACCCGGTGACGGCTCAGGAGTTTCGAGTCGCCAACATGCATATGCAAATGGGGGCGACTCGCGATCAAGCTTTGCGTGACTTGGCCGAGCGTAACGGCGAAAAGGAGTTAAAGTCGCTCATCTCCGTATTGATCCAAGCCAGTAAATTCGGTTCCGGCGTTGGGCATGCCTTGCGCGTGCAAAGTGACGCAATGCGTACTCGCCGCCGTCAGATTGCGGAAGAGAAAGCCGCGAAAACCGCCGTGAAGCTCATCTTCCCCCTTGTCCTGTTCATCTTCCCGGGCATCTTCGTCGTTCTGGTGGGCCCCGCCGCGGTCAACATAGCCCGCAACCTGTTGCCGTCCATGGGCGGGTAGTTGAGCATCGTTCAAGATTGCTCTTGCATTCTCCACCGAACTCTCGGCTGCCGCTGCACCGATGGTCCGTGCGCCTCGCGATCCCCACAATCGGCACAACCGGCAAATCGCGAATCCTCCCTCATTGCCGCAGATGCAGGATGACGGCTGCCGATGAATGAAGAGGTTACGCCCCGTTAGAACGTGGAGTCGTATTGTGCGAATAATCCATGCCTCTCTGCTCGTAGTGCTGCTTCTGGTCAGTGCTCAGGCCTTTGCGCAAACGCAAACTTGCCACGGCCAATCTGGCCAATTTCAATGGTGGCACGACTTTAAGAACGAGTGTAAGACACACTACAACCGTGTAAACGCGTGGCCGCATCCCTTCCTACTAGAGGAACGTGAACTAGTCAGGACGCCATTCCGGACGATGGCCGACAACGGGTGGAAGTTGCAGAATACGTTAAGTGATCACCTCTTCGATCCAGAAAAGCACGAGTTGAGTTACGCAGGCCAGTTGAAACTGCGTTGGATACTGACACAAATCCCCCCGCATCGCCGACAGATCTACGTCCTAGAAACCCACCAACGGAAGGACACGGCCACACGTGTTGCATCGGTCTACGAGCACATGGCCGAAATTGCTCCCTACTCGGCATGCCCCGTGTTCGTCACGCAGATCGCACCGCGCGGCGGCGACGGTTCTTACCTGGACGACATAGACCAGACGTATAGGGCAAATTTGCCGCCGCCTGTTCTGCCCGCGATGGGTTCCGAAGGCGGCGGTGAGGAGTCGTCGACAGGTTCGTAATTGAACTCATGCCAAGCTCACGGAGGTGCTTGATGGGTAACTGGAGGCAATTGGCATTCCTACTTTCCATTGCGGGAACCGTTGCGGTTCTAGGTTGCGCCGGCCCGTCGACTCATCAAGTAGCCGGCGCCCAACAATCGACCACGCGAATCAGCAATTCCGACTCGACGGCCGCGAACAACAACGCGTCGCATCGAAATGGCTCGGCACAGCCCGCTGGCGCCTTCCAGACGGCTTCCCACAGAATCCCCTATGCAACGGGGCAAAAGCCCAAAATGAAGCCCGACGCGGATTCGGTCAACCTGTCGAACATGCCCGAGCAACTCAGCCCGATACTGTTCGTTCGCGGGGCCGCGTTTTCCGAATCCAAAGGCAAGATGGCCGAAGCGCAGCAGCAGTACGAGAAAGCACTCCAGTTGGATCCAAATAACATAACGACACTAGTCGCGTACGCTCGTTTCCGCGATCGAATCGGCGATTCCGACCAAGCCGTAGAGGTCTACCAGCGTGCGCGTTCGGTCCAGCCGCAAAACGCGACCGTCTGGAACGACTTGGGCTTGTGCCACGCCCGCCGAGGCGAAATCGAACGGGCATTGGGCGCCATGCAACAAGCCGTGGCGTTGAGTCACGACAACGTACGTTATCGCAACAACCTCGCTGCGGTCTTGGTCCAAGCCGATCGGACCGACGATGCTGTGCATGAACTGCAGAAAGTGCACCCACCGGCAGTGGCGAACCACAATGTCGCCTGTCTGTTGCTACGACTTCGCAACCAACCGCTGGCTGCCGAGTACCTTCGCCGAGCGGTCAGCATAGATCCCTCCCTTGCGCGTGCACAAACGATGCTGGTACGCATGGGCGAAGCCGATAGGAATACGCCACGCGGACAACGCAGTAGTGGGCAGAAGCCTGTCGTAATGCCTCCGGGGCCAGGCCAACCGCAGCGAACAAACGTTCCCGTCAACGCTCAGAATTTCAGAACCAGTCCGTGGGAATCCGCACCGCGCGACGGAAGTTACAGTTCGTATCGCCGGCCCGAACAGGAAGGTGCTCGCGAGAGGTTTCCCAGCCTGGAACCGCCGGTGCGTGGCGATATGAAGCGTATGCCGGCCTTCTAGCCACCATCGCCTGTGGTGTGATCCGTATCAGCAGGAATGGCCAAAATCCGTCCTAGGCGGCCATCCACATCAATTGAATGACGGATCGTCCGGCGTATCGGCTTCTCGCAACAAGGGCGTCGTGATCGCCTCGCCGACTTGCTGCGAGGCCTTCTTCCACATCTCCTCTGCGTCGCCGAAGATGTAGTCATCATTCGCCGGGAGTGTCATCCACCCGCCGACCTGCAATTCGCCCTCCAACTGTCCCGCCGTCCAGCCAGCGTAACCGCTGAAGATGCGGAACGAATTCTTGGGCTCACGGACAAGCCGATTTAGATGGTCCTTGTGTGTGGCAAAATGGATGCCGGGAAGGATCTCGTTTTCCGAGCATGCTTCGCTCGTATGCAAGGCCATCAGCGGACCCGCCACAGGGCCGCCCAAGTTGATTGGCTGATGGTTGTCGCAGGGCTTATCGGCGATCATCTCCCAGATCTCTGCCACCGTGTTGTCTGCGAGACGATTCAAGACAACGCCGAATGCCCCCTGCTCGTCGTGATGAATGATCAGTACCACCGTGCGATAGAAATTCGCGTCCGGCAGCCGGGGCGAGGCGATCAGCAGGTAACCGCGAAGGGAATCCATAGTCTTGTTCCAAAGGCGAACAATGCTCCCGTATTATACACCTGCATAGACTACTCGGCGAGTATCTCGTAGCCAATACCCGCTCGAAAGCGGTGGCCAAACGACGGTGGTCTCGCCATACCAAGCCAGCATCTCAAATGCGAATTCTCTCAGAGACGCCACAGAATGATCCGGTGACGAGCGGGAGTTGTTCTCAGGCTGCGCCGATGTCTAACCGCCCCATGTTTCTTCCCAGACACAACCGGCCCAGGACAGCCCGACGCCAAATCCCACCAGTACGCTACGCATCCCGGCCTTTAGTCGCTGCTCGCGGCGCAGATGATCGATCAGAATTGGAATCGTAGAAGAGACCGTGTTTCCACATTGCTCCAGCAGCATTGGCATGCGATCGTCGGGCAAATCGAGGCACTTCTGGATCTCTCCCATCAGTTTCTTGGTCGCTTGGTGCATAATGAACAGGTCGATGCTTTCGCGGTCCAGATCCGCTGTCTTCAACACGTCTTCTACCAACTTGGGCACTTCGGCCACTGAGAACGCGATCAGGGCAGGGCCATCCATGTATAAAGCACTCGGCCAGCGCTTACGATGTCGTGGCTGGTGAGCATCTTCCGGAAGTCGGGCGCCTCCTTCTGTAGCCAGCAGTGTGTCGGCCCCCTCCCCATCAGTACCGTACTTGAACGCCCGTAGCGTGGGTGTATCGGAGGCTTCGATCAGAGTCGCCGCTGCTCCGTCGCCGAAAATAGTGCGAAGACTGCGATCCGTCCGATGAATGTATTTTGTGTACGTTTCGGCGGTAACCAGAAGAACCCGCCCGACTGAGCCGCTGCGGATCAAGCCATCTGCCAACGCCAAACCGTAAACGTATCCAGAACAACCCAGATTGAAGTCCAGAGCACCGCAATTGGTCGCCAAGCCAAGCCGGCTTTGCATCACACAGGCGGTCGTCGGCAACTTGTAATCGGGTGTCTGTGTGCAGAACAGAAGGAAATCGATGCTCTTGGGATCGACGTCGAACTGACTGAACAACTTCTCAGCAGCGGCTACGCCTAGGTCAGATGCGCATTCGCCCGGCGCTGCGATCCGTCGGGCAGCAATCCCCGTCTTCTCGAAGATGAGATTCATGTCCCAATTCGGAAACTCCTCCTGCAGCTGGGCATTTGTCTCCTCCCTTTCAGGGAGATGGACAGCCACGGGTCCGATCGCAGCGTGTTTCACAGGATGTCAACCCTCTTCGATGTTTTGTTTCTCGATGGGACTGCGCAGCAACAAAATAGCTGGCCATCTTGGGGCGGTCAATGGAGCACGGGTGTCAAGGCTAGCATGCCAGCCACACGCGCTCCACTCCCCTGGTCCCGCTACGCGTGCAGAATACCGAATTTCTCTTGACCAAGTCGACGCAGTCGATATACTCCCCCCTCGCTTATGCGACGCCTTTGTTCCAATCACTTCTGCTCGTTAGACACGTTCGAACAGAGAGCCCTCTATGAAACCCACCGAACCGCTTGTCGATTTGCACTGCCACATGGTTCCAGGCATCGACGACGGATCGAAGTCATGGGATCAATCGCTGGCCATGGCCGAGATCGCCGTCGCCGATGGAATCCAGACAATTGTGGTAACGCCGCACCAATTGGGTAGTTACGGCCACAACCACGGCCAGTCGATCCGATCGCGGACCTCCGAACTGCAACAACTGTTGGACGATCATCGTGTTCCGTTGCGGGTGCTGCCAGGCGCCGACGTTCGTATCGAGCCCGACATGATCGAGAAACTAAGGTCTGGCGAAGTGTTGACGCTGGCAGATCGGCGAAAACACGTCCTGCTAGAACTACCGCACGAACTCTACTTCCCCCTGGACGACGTACTGGACAGCCTGCAGCGTGTCGGAATGGTCGGCATCTTGTCCCATCCAGAGCGGAATCAAGGGCTGCTGAAGCAACCTCGCCTTATCGAAGGGCTAGTGGAGCAGGGATGTCTTATGCAGGTAACCTGCAGCAGTCTCATGGGCACATTCGGCGCGGCACCGCAACAGATGGCCGAGTCGCTACTCGACCAGGGATTGACGCACTTCCTGGCCACAGATGCCCACGGTCCCAGTGCGCGTCGACCGCTGATGCGGCGGGCGTTCGAACGAGCTGAGACAATGGTCGGCGCAGAAGTCGCGACGGATCTCTGCTGCCGCAATCCCGCCGCCGTTGTTGCTGGCGATGACGTTGAAGTAAAACGCTACAAGCCCAAACAACGCGGATTCTTCGCTGGGCTGTTCAAGCGAGAGAAGGCCGCGTAGTCTGGCAAGGTCGGATGCGGGGAAAGCATCAGCCGAGCAACGGAAAAGGTACAACGAGGTACCGACATGCAGCAACAGCAGGAGGCCAAGGGCCTACGCGTAACCAATGGCCACCTTCCCCCATTCATCGCCGTTTCGCTCCTGACGTTTGTCATCGTCTGCTCCGGAACAACTTCGTCTGCGCACGTCAGTGCTGCCGAATGGCCGGACGAATACCAAGCCGGACCGTTCATGTGTCA
>CAZUAH010000143.1:0-28057 GCA_964617665.1 uncultured Pirellulaceae bacterium | reverse complement strand
GGCCGGGCGGGGGTGACGGGTAGGCCCTGGTCGGCAACGTCGGGGACCAGCTTGCACGCGATGTGATACGCCTCGCGAATCTGATCGTCCGTTATGGCCTGATCCAGCAGGCGCACGCGGGCGATGGCGCCTGTGAATCCGTAATGCCCCAGCGGCGCGCTGGAGCCGGCCGAGGGTGGTTTGGCCCCGCGCGGCCGATTGATGTAGCCTCGAAACTGGCCGGTTGATTGACCGTCGGATCGTCGCTGCAGCGAGCCGTTCAAGTACAGCCGCACTTGGCGGCCGTCGAACGTGCCGACGGCCTGATGCCAGCCGCATGGCAACGGCAGGGTGGAATTGACCAAGTGCCAGCGCTGGTCGTGACCGTAGATGCCGAAACGCAGACGGCCTTCGTGAATTTCCAGTGTCCACTGCCGCGGGTTGCGTGCGGCCCGGTCGTCCCACGGGTCGAACACGCTGACGATGTGTTGTAATTCGCCTTCCACGCGATCGGCGCGAAACAGCGCCTCCACCGTGAGGCGGTCCGGCTCAATCGGCTCGGATGCAACCAGCGCCGCTTCGCCGTTCAATTCGAAGCGAGGCGGGTCGGCCACATAGCGTACCTCGCCGAGCAGCCGGGCATCGCGGCCGGCCGGGACGGCATCAGGTACCATTCGCTCGCCATCACGTTCGATTGGTGGCTTCGCCTGCCAGTGGAGAAGAACCTTCGGCTGTTTCACGCTGTTTGCCTGAATCCTCGACTCTTCTATCTGATGGGTTCTTAGGCCTAAGCTGCGCACTACCGGAAGAGAAGCCTTCGGCGGGGCACGGAGTTCGAGCTGCACCCGCCAGCGGACGCCCGCATATTCTGACAGATCAATCGCGTTCCGACCGCCGTAAATTTCCCGCCAAATCGAGTCGGCGTCGGGCTGGTCGTCGGCGTCGCGGTCCACTTCGACCAGCATCCGCACGCGCTGGCCGCCGAAAGTGTACTGCTCGGTATCGGCCACCGACGAATCGCGAGTGGCGAAGTACGTGGCGGCCACGAAGGTGCCGTCGACCCGGCGTTTGATGTCTCCATAGCCAGTGTCGGTGCCCGGGAACATTGATCCGTGCAGCGACTCGGGGCCATTCCACGTCTTGCCGTTGTCGTCGGAGTAGTAGACCACCGGCTTGCGCGTGTACCCGCCGCCATTGCTATGTAGGCCGAAACCCCACAGGCGTCCTTCGCCTTGGGCATAATCGAGCCCATTGCCGAACTGGAAGATCGGGTTGCTTTCCCTGTACAGGCGCACCCGTTGCCAAAGTCCATTGGGAATGCCTCCGTCGACCTCATGGGAAATGTCGACCAGCGGTGCAAAGGAAACGCCCATGTCGGTGCTGACCGTCTGCCAAGTGTAGCTGCCGCCGCTTGCGCCGGGATGGGCGTCACGCAGCACGGCGACGATCGTGCGATTGCCCACGTACTCGATCGCCGGTTCGAAGGTAGCCTTGCTGCTCCGATCGCGCGTGTCGCCGAGCGGGCCAATCCAACTCAGAAAGCGGTAGCTGCGACCGTTGTCGGTCGAGCCTGCTAGAAACGTGCCCGACAGGTGGTTGCCGAGCTTTCCGCTGTGGTCCCAGTACTGAAAGGCCATGTAGACGTGCTCGGGGTTTTCCGGATCGATGAACCAGTCCTCGGTGCCGATCGCCAGGTTGCCCGGCACATCGGGCACGTCCTGCACTTCGAGACGGTCGTGATCGACTTGCCAGGTTTTTCCGTCGTCGGTGCTGCGTAGCTGCTTCGTGCCCGAGGTGAAGCTGGTGCGCCAGAACTGCAGAATCAAATCGCCATTGGGCATGTGGTACAGCCCCGGCTCGCTGTGCGTGTGACCGTCTTCGTAGGGCAGTCCTTCGATGAGCGTTCCGTCAAACCAGTGGTTCAGCTTGCTCCAGGAACGGCCTTCGTCACTGGACGTGAGGACGTGGATGGCGTCTCGGTTGCCCCATTGGATGTGGTTGATGCCCGAGCGGATTGCCATCACCCAGCGCCGATCGTCGAGAATGGCGATCATGCAGCGACCGTACCAGTCGTGTTCGACGCCATCTGCATCGACGAACGGTTTCTCCGATCCGTCGACGACCACCTCGATCGTCTTGTTAGCGAACAGGTCGATCTCGGTTTCGATAGCAACGGACTTCCAGGAATCGCCCTCCGGGGCGTCAAGCCACTCACTGGTCCAGTGCCCTCTCGGGGCATGCCGCAACTCCAAACCTTGCTCACCGAGCTTGACGCCATCCGTGTGTGCCGTTGCCTGTTGCCACTGCGCCTCGGCGCATAGTGTGAGTTCCTCATCCGCGCTGGCCAGATTGTCGGGCATGGAAACACTGGCCGCGGCAAGCAGCAGGATGGCGTGTCGAAGACGGGTGATGGAATCAGAAGGTCGTTTGTCGCCTGGAGTGGTCATGGGCTCGTATCAACGCTTGTCGTTAGTACGTGTCATTGAACCGAAACGAGTAGAGATCCGCGTCCTTCAGTTCGAATCGTAACCGGACCGCTTGTCCGGCGAGTTTGCGGACATCGCAGCCGTGCTTCCAGCTCACGGTGCGGCCGATCTCGTCTCCGATGATTTCCGCGCAATCGCTGGCCGCGAAGCCGGGAAGCGGCTTGCCATCCGCATCCTGAATCTCGACTCGCACACTGCCGGCGGCACTTGTGCTGTAGTTGATCTCCAGCCGGTCACCCGAATACGTCAGTGGCTTCGTCACCATCTCGCCACCGGACCAGGGAGCGTTGACCGAAGCAAAACCGTCCGTCCGCAACAACAATCGCTCGATGTGCCACGAGTCCTGCATGTAGTGGCGAGCCACGAACAGCATGATCTGATCCGAACCGTTGGGCAGGAGGCCGGTCAGCGGATAATTGGTCCGTGAAACCCAGTTCGACGGCCCGAGGCCCGGCCGGACAAACGCTTCCATGAACGTGCGATCGTATTGCGACGTTCCGGCGCGGCTGGTGAGCAGGACCGCATCCGAGCAGTCGTTGCCGTAGAAGTGGCCCTGGGATCTCTTCAGACCGATCGCCTTCACTTGTTCGTCCGTGACAACGCGTCGACGTTCCATGAAACGAGCCGCCGGGGCGATGTAGATGTGGGGCGCGCGGAAATAGGGCTGAGTCTGGTTTGTGTAGAGTTGCTCGCGCGGCGAGTCTCCATAGGTCATCGGCTGGGGATCGGACCAATGCAGAAAGTCTTTGGACGTCATGCGGCCGATTGACCGTCCGCGGTCCCAGATGCGGAAATAGAGCACGTACTTCTGTTCCACATCGCTCCAGAACATCGTGTTGCCGCCGTCGAACGAGTTGGGCAATTTGCTGACAATTTTCGGCTGCGGATCCAGCTTGCGGAACGTCAAGCCATCCGCCGACGCAAACATCACCAGACGCTTTGGTCCTTTGGGATCGCGAAAGGCCGTGTGTTTCTCGCCGCTGACCGCCTCGCTGTAGAAGGCCTTGATGCGTTCGTTCTTTGGCACCCCCGGACGCGTATCGAGCCACGGAATAATCGTCAGAGCGTTACCGGCATCATCCGCCACGATGTTTGTATCCTGGTGTTCGCCATACGCGGCATGTCCAAGGTTCGGCTTTGTCCATGTCACGCCGTCGTTGCTGATCGCCACACACGTTTGCCCGGAAACGTCGCCTTTGTTGACGGTCATGGCACGATAGTACATGAGCAGCCGATCATCGTGTCGAAACACGGCCCGAGGACCATTCGCCGGCCCTTCCCATGGTTTGTCAATCTTGATCGCGACACCCCCGGAGATAGGCTCATGTAGCTTCAACGTTGTGTTCTCCATGCGGTCGATCAGATATCGATCGACGAACAGCTCACGCCGCGAGCCGATGTCGATGAACTCGCCAGCGCGCGCAGTCACAGGTAACACGAACATCAGCAAGACACAGGCAGAGTACTTCATGGCTGTCGTCTTTCTCGATCAGGCAGGAAATAGGTTCAGCGCCAAAGAGCGGAAGTCGCGGACACGGTGAAATGTGGCGTGGTCGGCGTCGTGCTGGTCGGAGGCGTTGATGCTTGTGCGGGAGATCACCAACAGGTCGTCGCCATCGACAACCGGTGTGCCATACATGAACGACTGACGCAGCATTTCGGCTTGAGCCACGCAACCGGCCTGGAACCAGTTCAACGCATCGACACTGTAAAGCAGCATCAGGAAACGGCGGTCGTTGCCTCCCATTCCATTGAAACGACGACTCCGTCGAGCCTCATCCCACCAGTCGTGCGACTCCTGGCCGTCGACAACGAAATTGGCCGTCGCCCAGAACAGACGCGAGGGTTCATCCCAGGTGATGGCAAATTTCAGTTGTCCGCCGGTCATCGGATGGAACTGGCGAAACGTCATTCTCAGCTCGGCGCCGTCGTCTTCAAGATCGCAGATGCCGCAGATGTTGCTGAGCGTTTGCCACTGCGACTTCACCGTCGCCAGCAGTCGCAGTCGGCCACCCACTTCCACAACATCAGCTTCCAGCCAGTGATCTGGCATGTTCCAGAGGTTGCGACCTTTGATGTCATGGTCGTCGCGCAGCAATTCATCCGGCATGCCTGGAAACGGGACAAAGTTCGACATCCGCCAGCTGGCCGCGTCCATCAGGTCGGCGGAAAGGTCGCCCACGATCGCACGGGGCGAGCGGTGGCGTGAGTGATCCGGCTGCCGCAGATCGTCGATGGACCAGTACAAACGCTGGTCGCGAACAACCATGCTTGTCTGACACGTCCAGAAGTGACCTGTGAATATCCTTGCCGGCTCCGTCCATGTCTGGCCGAGGTCGTCGCTCGCCGCCAGGTACACATCGTCGTTGCGAAACTGTGTACCCATCGAAAACAGAAATGTGTAAAGCCGGCCGCCGTGCAGGAACGGCACGGCGGAATAGAAAGGCAATTGGCTGATCGTCGTCCACGTCTTTCCGCCGTCGTCACTGCGGACGTAGTTGATTTCGGTCGGACCCTTCTTCGGGATACCACCACGTGGTACGACGGGAACAACAGCAAGAATCGCTCCACCCGGCAGGACAATCAGGCCACATCCTTCGACGTACGTCCTTGGGTTGCGGCGTTGATAGACGACGGTGAATTCCTGCGCCAAGGGGCGCGCGCTTCGCGGCAGGTTCCCGTTCGGTGCGGCGACCGCTTCGGTCGCGGTGGTGAGTCCGCTTGCGCCCACGGCGGATAGGCCGCCGGTCATGAACCCGCGCCGGGAGAGGTCTCCATCTCTGGACATCGCAGTTCCTTTGACTTCGGTTCAGATGCCGCCGAGTGGCGCATCGGGATAGACCTCGCGGCGGCGACGCTGCAGTCGCTTCAGCACGTCAGGGCGTTTGAGGTACAAGTTGCGCTGCTCGCCGATATCCTCGCGTAGGTTGTAGAGCTGGCCTTTTGGTTCGCCCGGTTCGGGCTTACGTTTGTTGGGCAGCGTGTTGCCGCCGGAGCCGAGAAACGCGATTCCTTTCCAGTCGCCTTCGCGATACCACAGCTTTCCGCCGGAAGGAAGTGACAGAGTGGATCGAACGGCGTAGGTCTCCGTCGGCTCGCCGAGCAGTAGACGGGACGCATCATTGCTGTCGACGGCTCGATGCCCCTGCGGCAGCGGCTTGCCCCCGAGTGTCGCAAATGTCGACAGCAGATCGGTAAAGCACAGAAGAGCATCACTGGTCTGATTTGCCGGAACGTGACCGGGCCAACAAGCGAGGAAGGGCATGCGATGTCCGCCTTCCCACGCGTCGTTCTTGCCACCTCGCAGCACGCCGTTTGCTTCGTGGTGGTATTGCTCGTCTTCTTCCGGAACCCAGTACGCTCCGTTGTCGCTGGAGAAGAGGATCAGTGTATTGTCTCGAAAGCCGGCCCGGTCGATGGTTGCGACCACATCACCCACGACCTGATCTACCTGCATTACGAAGTCGCCGTACATGCCGGCTCCGCTCTTGCCTTGAAACTCGGCGGTGGGCATCCATGGCGTGTGCGGAGCGGTCAGCGCGAAGTAGAGAAAGAACGGCTGATCCTTCGACCGCGACTCGATGTATCGGATCGACTTGGCCGTCAGATGCGGCAGCACCTCGCGGAAATCCCAACCGGGCATCCCCTTGCTCGCGTGCCAGTACTCGCCCATTGCGCGCCGCGTGTTCGGCCAGTTGCGGGCCAGAATCCGCTCGGTCGGCGTCGCGATGGGGGCCTGATTCTCGAAGTAGACGTACGGTCCGAAGTCCAGCGATCCCTTCAGAATGTACGACTCGTGAAAGCCGATATCGTTCGCCCCCATCGGGATGCGCAGGCCTTTCCTATACTCGTATTTGACGCCGCGCTCGCCCGTACCCAAATGCCATTTCCCGATTCCCGCCGTGTGGTACCCGCGATCCCTCAGCACGGATGCCAGTGTCGGCGCGTCCTTGTCGATCCGGTGCCCACTCGGCCTTTTCGGCAGCCCCTTGCCATGCCCGTCACGCCAGGCAAAGCGTCCGGTCATTAGCGCGTATCGCGAAGGCATGCACCACGACGCGCCCGCGTGCATGTCCGTAAACCGCATCCCTTCCGCCGCCAGCCTGTCGAGATGCGGTGTGGGGATCTTCGACTCGGCGTTATAAGCCCGAATGTCGCCGTACCCCATGTCGTCGGCAAGTATTAGTACGATATTTGGTACACTTCTAGGTTCTCTGGTTTCGTTGGTTTTTTCCGTTCCATTCGAGGACGAGGCTGCGACAATAGCAAGTATTAGTGTAGTAAGTTCGTGTAGTAAATGTGCTGATGAATACAGGGGGATCGATTTCGAGTCCATGACTGCCTACTCCTACCGGTTTGCATTGTCCGGTGCGTTTTCCCCTTTGCTGACCGACAGTACGGGGTATCGCAAGGTTGCTGGGGACGACCGGCTTGCGAGCACGGCATTGGCCCCCGTGGCGGCTTGGCCTCAGTATCCGCAGTCGTCGTACGGTCGTCAACTTTGGGGACCGGTCCAAGGAATCGAAGAAGAGGCGTAGAAGGATGGGAGCCGACGAAAGAAACGCCGGCAGTCGCATGGCTCGGCTTGGCACTGGAAGCAGACCGATTGCTGGTATTACACCCAGCCGGGCACGAAGAAACGCATGCCCTTGTTTGACGAGGAGGGTCAACGGATTCGTGGCAAGGCAAACAAGGAGGCGGCTGAGCTGGCGTTGGCCAAGGAGAGACTGACGTGGGAAGGAAAAGACGCCGGTCTTGGGAGCGGTAGCGGCCAATGGTTGGTGGCCCGGGCTTGCTCGGACTACCTGCAGTACTGCAAACGTGGCTTGGCCAAGGGCACGATTAGCAGGAGCCATCATGATAACGCCGTGAGATGGCTCAACGATCTGTGCGAGTACTGCGGCCCGCTGCCTGTATCGCAGCTCAAGAAGGGCCACGTCACGACGTGGTTGGAGAGCCACGAGACATGGCGCAGCTCGGAGACGCATCGGAGCGTAATCTCGATCGTGTTGGCGGCGTTCAATCGAGCGGAGGACATGTACAACGTCACCAATCCCCTCGAGGGCTTGAAGAAGCCGACATCGAAGCCCCGACTCGATTCCTTGAGCAAGGAAGATGAAAAGACGCTTTACGCGGCCACCGAGCCGTGCTTCAAGAACTTCCTTTTCGCGGCTATCCATACGGGCCTGCGTCCTTATTGCGAGTTGGCACGCATCACGGCCGATGACGTGGAGGGTATATTCGTCGAAGACCAAGAAGACACGCAAGATCCCCGTGCGACCCGAGGTGGCGAAGTTGGCCCGTGAGTTGATGAAGACGGCGCCCAAGGGATCCGGCCTGCCGTTGCTGCGAAACACCAAGGGCGACCCCTGGAAACGGACGACAGGAGTGGTCCGCTTCCTTAGTATCAAGAGGAAGCTGGGCTGGATCAATGATCCCGTGAAGACGAAATACTCCAGCTATACCTGCCGACACACATTCTGCCACCGCATGCTGAGCGGCTACTGGACCGACGGTGTCGGTTGCTCGATCGAAACCTTGGCGGAACTGATTGGTGACACGCCCAAGGTGGCCTTCGATCACTATGGCAGAGAATGGGGGCAACACTATCAGGATCCGCTTTGGGCAGCGATCGGAGAGGGGGTGAAGGATCGTGGCAAGCGATCGCCAGCCCGACGTTCCTCGAAGAAGGCAGCGAGCCCACGGGGCAAAACGCGTTCTTCCAGCGGCACCACGAAGAAACCGGTACTAAGACCAAGGCGCGGCAGCGTGGGCGGGCGTCAAAGTGACTGCACCGGTTGGCAAGCGTAAGGGCGGGTGAAACATGGCAACCAACAGTGAAAGGCGACGCCGACCACGCGGTTCGGCGTGGCATTGGAAGCAAACCGACAGGTGGTACTACACGCCGCCGGGCACCAAACGCCGCGTGCCCCTGGTCGACGTTAGCGTCAGTTTTGGTCCGCAGTTTGGTCGTCCTGGATGCTCATAGTCAGCTTCATCGTGCCAGTGGCGTGCCCAACCTTCTCTGCATCCAGGTAGAGATCAAAGCCCACGTCGATGTGAAGGTCGGCTGACAGCCATTCACGCCGGGCAACATCATACAACTGACTGCCATGATGCCGGCCACCATCATTGCCGACCTGCAACGATGCGTCCACTAGACCACCTTTGTGAGGCATGCTGGCGATGCGCCGTGAACCTGGCAGCGAATTGAAGGTTTTTTCCCTCGCGAACTTCCCCTTCTGCCGATCGGCGGCGTCTAATAGGTAGATGCACCAAGAGGAAGATTGCATGGCGGAGGCGACGAATGACTGGAAAACGTTGTTGGACCACCACGGAGCCGCGTTTTTGTTGTTCGCTCGCCAGTACGTGAGGTCGTTGGCCGACGCCGAGGATGTTTTGCAGGAAGCATTTGTTCGCTTCTGGCGGAAGCGGCAGCGTGCTCGGGACCCGTTGCCGTACCTGTACACTTGTGTCAGAAACGCGGCGTTGGATTTGCGGCGGACGGATCAGCGGCGCAAGCAACGCGAGATGGTGGCGGCCCAGAGGGTGGACGACGCCTGGTTTGACACGGGCGTCGTCGAGGCCGATCGTCGCGAGGCGATTGAACGTGCCCTGAGCCAATTGCCGATCGAGCAGCGAGAGACGCTCGTGATGAAATTGTGGGGTGGAGCCACGTTTCGGCAAATTGGCAAAGCGTTAGGAGTGTCGAGCAAGACGACTGCCTCGCGTTACGGCAGCGCCCTGGAGTCGCTCGGTAGCCTATTGTCGGAGGACCTCGTGGGATGAACAAATCATTTGACGAATTGGAATCCGAACTCCGATCACTCCGACCGAACGGTCCGTCGGATCGAGTCCGTCTCGGAATCGCAGAGCAGCTTTCCGCCACTCCGCGGACCAGCATGAGGAACAACGCCTGGGTTTGGGGCGCTGTGGCTGTGGCGATAGCAGCCGGTGTGACCGTTGCGATCGTCTTTTGGCCTGTGCGCGACGAGATCCGACCCCCCGGCCGCGGCGTCCCGATTGTGGATCAGTCGCCCGATGTGAAACAGCCATCTGAGCTGCCCCAACCGCCCGATGTAGATCCGCCAACCACAGTGCATCCGCCACCGACGTGGCTGGCTTATCGTCAAAGGGTGAACGAGTCGGTGGAGAGCCTTGATGAATTGCTGGACGAGCACGCCAACAGTCTATTGGCAGGTGGTCCGTCGACTGCGGACACTGGCTTGCTGTTCGAAGAAGTCTATCAGAACTAAGCAGTGCTTAGCACTTGACAAGAAGGAGGAGAAAATGTCGTTCCCGAAAAGTTGCCGTTGTATGCTGGTACTTACGTGTTTGTCTGCGTCAGTAGCTGTCGCTGGCGAAGAGTCGTGCCCCAACGCGGCCTTGGCCTATTGGCAAGCCTTTGCCATGCTGCCACCGACGGATAAGGACCAGGACAAAGTACTTAGCAGCGCGCTGACCGCCCCGCTGGACAAGCATGCTTCGGCGTTGATCAAGCAGAGCCAAGGATCTATGAAAGCCTTACGCCGGGCCACCGCCATGTCACACTGCGACTGGGGGCTGGACTTTTCCGCGGGACCGCACGTTGTGATGCCGCACCTGTCCAAGGCACGACAAATGGCACGTTTCGCAGCTCTGCACGCCCGCAAGCAGTTCGCGGATGGCAACGCCGACACCGCCCTCGATGTAGTCGGCGATATCTTCGTCATGTCGCGACATGCAGGCGGCGATGACGTGCTCATTTCGGTGTTAGTTCAATACGCCGTCGAATCGGTGGGCTTTGGACTAGTGGCGCCGAATCTACCCAATCTCGACAGAGACCAAATCGATAGCCTCTCGCGTCAGCTGGATGCGCTTCCTGATGGGGGATCACTACTGGGGGCCTTGAAGCTCGAGCAGAAAATATATGTTGGCTGGGCACGTCAGGTGATTCAGAACGCGGAAAGCGACGCTGAGGCCATACGTCAATTGCGAACTCTCACCGAAGAAAATGACGAGTCTGATCCGGACCTTCCCGATATCACCCGTGAACAGATCTCCGGCTGGCTGGACGGTACGACGAAGGACTATGAAGAGATCTTCGAGTTGTACGACCTGCCGCCCGAGGCGTTTGAGGCACGTTGGGCCAAGCTGCTGAAACGCATCGAGGCATCCAATCCATTCAGCAACACGGTTCTTCCGGGGCTGAAAGGTGTTCGCAATGCACGCGATAAGAACGCTGCGAACTGGGCGCTTTTCCGAGCCGCGATCGGCGTGGCTCGTGATGGCGTGGACAGCCTGGCGTCTGTGAAGGATCCGTTTGGCGACGGGCCATTCAAGTACACGAAGCTCGCGGGAGGATTCCGCCTGACGTCGCAATATAGGTTCCGCGGCGAGCCGGTTGAGTTAACCGTTGGTGAAGTCGAAGACAAGTGACGCGTTTCTTACCGCCGCAAGACGCTCGTGACGGAGCATCGTCGCGTGCCCGTCGGTCCGACATCACCGCTTCCGTTTGCGAGGCCCGGGCTTACCCGCTTTCGCGGGATCGAAGTCCGGGTTCTTGCTTGGCATCTGAGCTTCCACTGCTTCTCGCCATGCACGGAGTTTGGCACGAAGTTCCTCAGACTTGTCAGGACGCGCCGCAGCCAGATTACTTCGTTCCTCAACATCACTGCTTAGATCGTAGAGTGCGGCTGGCGTGTCATCGTGAAACTCGATCAATCTCCAGTCGCCACTGCGAATCGCGCTGTACGGTGCATCGCCGCCCGCGTGATAGTGTGGGTAGTGCCAGTATAGCGCATCGCGACCGAGTTTCGCATGCTGATCACGAAAGAGCTTCACAAGACTGAGCCCGTCCACATTGGCGTTGTGCCGCGCGTTGCCTGGCGCGTCGGCCACACCCAGTGCCGTCGGATAGAGATCGATCGTCATGACCGGCTCCGAGCATCGGCTACCGGGTTGGATCACTCCTGACCAGCGAGCGATCATGGGAACTCGTACCCCACCTTCGTACGCCGAACCTTTGCCGCGGCGCAAAGGGTAATTGTCCGCGATTCCGTCGATCTTTCCGTAACGTTGCGTCAACCCGCCATTGTCCGACGTGAAAATGATTAGCGTGTCTCTTGAAAGGCCCAGTTCATCCAGTGTGGCTGCAACCCGCCCAACGCTCTCGTCCAGACTGTGAATCATCGCTGCGTAGGTCGGATTGCGATGGCGAGCGTTGGGATTTCTTTCCAGCTTCTTTGTGTAGTACTCAATCAACTCCTTTTTGCCTTGGATGGGCGTGTGCGGATTGAAATAGGCGAGGTATAGGAAGAAAGGGCGATCCTTGAAGCGTTTGATTGTTGCCACCGCTTCGTCGGTCAAGTAATCCGTCAGATAGCCGCCTTTGCTGCCGTCGGCGCGTTGGAAGTCTGTTGGCAAGAAGAAGCCGCGTGTTCCGCTTGGCCTTCCAATCGACACATCGAATCCGTGTTCGGTCGGCGTGAATTCATCGACGGCGTGACCAACAAGCGGCTGCTTTGGTTCGAGGTGCCATTTGCCGACGTGCGCGGTGGCGTAACCGGCAGCTTTCAGCGCTTCGGCAATGGTGACTTCCTCCAGTCTCATGTACTTCGTCCATTCTGGAATAGTCAGCTTCTCGAAAGGACGGTTCTGTCCCGCGATGAAGTCAGTCAAATGCAACCGGGCAGGGTACTTCCCTGTCATGATCGACGCCCGGGTCGGTGAACAGACGGTACAGGCCGAGTAGGCATCGGAAAACTTCATCCCTTCCGCTGCAAGCCTGTCGATATTGGGAGTCTCGTGCAGATCGCTGCCATAGCAGCCCACGCCGGTCCAGCCCAGATCATCCGCCAACAAAACGACTATGTTTGGCGAACGATCAGCCGCGTGCGCCATCACACCGGGCGTCACCAAAGCTGTGATTGCCAAGAGAACTCTTGTCATAACACCCTCCTCCGAGACGCGAGCTGCGTTTTGTAGACCGCTATTCTGCTACCCTACAACTGGTCGTGCAAGCTGCGTCGATAACAGATCTCGACAAACCGTTCCAGGTTCCGGCATTCATGCTACTCTGGCGAGCACAGCCCGACAGTCTACGAGAACATCTTCTCGTCGTCAGGCATCGGCGGTTTGTGTGGTGGTTTGTGCGGTGGCTGCGCGTTCCACGCGACCCAAATCGCGCGGAGTATGCCCCAGCCGACGAATGCGGGAAAGACGCCCAAGATGGGAGGAAGGGTGAAATGTGCTTTGCATCCGGCGAACAGTCCGAGGACACCCAAGATCATGAACGCAATGCCAAGTAGAAATGCCACGGCGGCACATAGTTTATCGAAGGCTGACATGGCTAATCCTATTCGTTCCAGGGGGTTTCGTTCAGGATGGGTTTGAGAGGTGTCGTCACCAAAATCGACGCGACTTGGGACGTACGACACCCCAAACAAGGGATGGCAATCTTCGCCATAGTGTATTCGACGGTCAGCAGCAAGTATTGGCCATTTTAGTACGCATCGCACTAGCGACTTTCCCGGACTGATGCTCTCTTTGCCGTCTCATACAGTGGTCAATCGTTGATAACCTGCAGATGAGCCATGGGAATAGCCGAAATATCAACACAGTGTTCGGGTGGCAGTTGCGCGGAGACCAAGGCAAACAGGTGCAAGCAATGCGATTGCGAATGATTGTCGTCTTGGCAGCAGCGTTGTGTGCCTCGTGTTCCTCCCGAGACCTTCGGGAATCGTCACTCGATTGGCCGAAGATCGATTGGAATTGGCAAAAGTATGTCTTCGAAAGCCGTGAGGCTTGGGACAACGCCACCGGTCAAGATAGCGAATACGTGGGTGGCAGCTCGCAGCTAGCCAGGTAGCAAGTCCTTCAATTCAGGCGAACGCCTCCGATTGGCTGCCCACCTCTTGAAGCTATCCATTGGGCGCCAGAACGCCGCCAGCCCGCTGGAGATCACTGATCCTCACGGCGTATAATAGCGAGTGTCCAATCAATCGGCTGGGTCGCTGACGGGCCTTATAATCGACTGCGGGTGAGATGTCATGCGAGTTGAAGAGCTAATCGAACTCTTGAAGCGGTTCGATCCCGATGCGGAAGTTCATCTTTCCGTTACGCTGCCCGGCAGAGTGATCGCCGTGCACGAGAACATTTGGGTGGCCGACTATGGCGGCGGGCCGCAACTGAACGCGGCGCTCGACTTCAAGCCGTTTCATGTGTACGTAGGTTGCGGCGTCGAGCAAATGGTGACTAATGTCCCACCGTACCCGTTCGATCCGTCACACCACGATGTGGAGCAGGAGCCTGCGGACATTGATTTGGGCGAATACGAAACCGAGGAAATCGCCGCCAGAGTCCGCGACTTCTTCAACTACCATCGCAGACCCGGTGAACCGTTGGCATATCCCGACTTCGATTACGCGAACTGGATCGCCCCCCGTACCATTTCCGGCGAGTACAACGAACACATCGCCGCGGTCCTTAGAGAAAAACTCCTGGAGGACTGAGGGACGGAGTTCCTTGTGACGTCACATTCAATTTCGGGAAGGACACCAAGATGAGACTTCAATCCAATCACGGGGCGGACCGACGACAATTCCTGCGTGCTGCGCTGGCCGCTGGCGCCGGTCTGGCGGTTCCCGCAATCATCCCGAGTTCGGCTTTGGGTGCCGATGAGCGACCGGCGCCGAGCGAGCGAATTACCATGGGCTGCATCGGGCTGGGCGGTAGAGGAACGGTGAACATGAACACGTTCCTCGGCCATTCCGAGGTCCAGGTTGTTGCCCTTTGTGACGTCGACGCGGGGAGTACGCGATACGAAGACGCGTGGCATCGCGGGTTGGCCCCGGCCAAAGACAGAGTCGAGAAGCAATATGCCGCCGAGCGGGCCTCGGGCACCTTTCGCGGCGTGAGTGGCTACGGTGATTTCCGAGAGCTATTGGCACGTGACGACATCGACGCCGTGTGCATTTCTGCACCCGATCATTGGCACGCTCCGATGGTGGTGGCAGCGGCCAAGGCGGGAAAGGACATCTACTGTGAGAAGCCACTCAGTCTGACCGTCGGCGATGGTCGGTCCATGGTTGACGCCGTGACGCGCTACGACCGTGTCTTTCAATGTGGCAGTCAACGGCGTTCTGATACGCGCTGTCGGCACTCCTGCGAACTGGTGCGGAACGGGCGAATCGGCGAACTCCACACGGTCCGAGTGGGACTACCCGGCGGGCACTGGATACGCAAGAACGCGAAGAAAACCTTCGGACTTGAACCCGTTCCCGGCGGCTTTGACTACGATCTCTGGCTCGGCCCCGCGCCGTGGGCCCCTTACATATTTAACCGTTGCCACTGGAATTGGCGGTGGAACCTGGATTACTCGGGCGGCAATGTGACCGACTGGGGTGCTCACATGATCGACATGGCGCATTGGGGAATGGGTTGCGACGAGACGGGGCCTGTCGAGGTTCAAGGAAAAGGTACGTTTCCGCCACGAACCGACCTGTGGAACGCTGCCACGTCATTTGAGTTCACGTGCACCTATGCCAACGGCGTCAAGATGACCGTCCGTAGCGGCGGGCCAAACCGATTCGAGGGTACGGAGGGTTGGGTGGCGTTGGCAGGCAAGACCGATCCGCCCGAGTTGGCCAAGTCGGTGATCGGCCCCAATGAGATTCATCTGTACGAGAGCCGAAGCCAGCACAGCAACTTCCTGGATTGCGTCAAAAGCCGAGCGCGCACCGCGGCCCCCGCCGAAGTGGCTCACCGCACGATCACCGTAGCCCACCTGGGAAACATCGCCATGATGCTCGGCCGCGTAATCCGCTGGGACCCCGACAAGGAAGAGATTCTCGACGACGAAGAGGCCTCGCGTCTGCTATCCCGGCCCAAGCGAGAACCTTGGCGAGTGTAGTCGGCGTGTAGACCGGAAGCATTCGGAGAGTCGTCATTGCCGACATCGCGGGTTGTCCGCGATGCCCCTACGGCATGACCCTTCCAGCAGAATCACCAATTCAATTCAAGCCGAGCGATATAGCACGCCGTGGCTGCCGTGATACGGCGTCAAGAACACGCGGCATCAGAACGCCGCAGCCGACATGCGACACTGTCGCATCACTGTGCGTGAAGGGCGAGTTTCGTTGGGCGTTCTTGGGTAGAAGTCTCATATCCGGCCCTTTGCCGACGCGGGCGCACCAATAACTCACGGCTTAGCCAGCCGTGCCCCGGCAAGGGGACGGTATTGAAACGCAAAACTGCGACTTTTTCGCGTATGCGGCGGCCCAACAATAACCAAGACTTCTTCTGGAAAGTCACCACACTTCTGCTGGAGTCTGTTTCCCGTAGCAAGTTCGAAGGACAGCAACCCATGACCAAGATACTCGTCGTAGACGACGTTATCGACAACATCAGGCTTCTACGATTCGAATTGAAACAGCAGGGCTACGAGGTCCTGACTGCAGCCTGCGGCCAACAAGGTCTGGAGATTGCCCGGGCCGAACATCCGGACGTGATCCTGCTGGATGTCATGATGCCCGACTTGGACGGTGTCGAGGTCTGCCGAAGGCTCAAGGCGGATGCCCAAACAAGCATGATTCCCGTGATTCTCGTGACGGCCATGGGGCTGGACGAAAATGTCGCTGACGGATTCGACGCGGGCGCCCACGACTATGTCTCCAAGCCGTATCGAAAAGAGGCATTGGCCGCGCGCATCCGCGCGGCCCTGAGGATCAAGGAGAGCTACGATGCGGTGCTGCAGACGAACGAAGCAATGCAACAGGAAATCGCCAGCCGCAAGCGGGCCGAGGAATCGCTGCTGGTGCAACAGCAGGAACTGGTCCGCGAATGGGCTAACCTCCAAACCATCTTCGACGGCGTCCAGGTCGGCATGCTGCTGGTCGACGAAGACATGCAGGTTACTCGCGTGAACAGCGTGATGGCTCAACTTGTCGGCAAGGAAACGACGGAGTTTGTCGAGCAACAGCCGGGGGACGGGCTGTGCTGCATTCATGCGCATGAGACGCCAGCGGGTTGCGGCTACTCGACCGCATGTCCCACTTGTCCCGTGCGCAACACCATGGAGCGAGTCCTCGGACGAGGCGAGACGGTGCGAGGTGCTGAAGCGGCTATGCGGCTGCTTGTCGGAGGCAAAGAGAAGCGGCTTCATCTCGCCATCAACGCCACTCCTCTAGATTTGGATGGGAAGAAGCACGCACTGTTGGCCTTGATGGACGTAAGTCAACGCAAGCGGATGGAGGAACGCTATCGAGTCCTTTTCGAAAGCTCGCAGGACGCAATCATGACCTTGGCACCGCCGTCTTGGAAATTCACTTCGGGCAACCCCGCGACCGTCGCATTGTTTGGAACAGATGACGAGAGCCAATTCACCATGCTGGGTCCGTGGGATCTTTCGCCCGAAATGCAGCCGGACGGCCGTGCATCGAGCGAAATGGCCAAGGAGACGATTGAAACGGCCATGAGCCAAGGTTCGCACTTCTTCGAGTGGACCCACAAGACGTTGGACGGCAAGGATTTCCCGGCTACTGTCTTGCTGACGCGGATGGAATTGGATGGCGACGTGCTGCTTCAAGCCACGGTCCGCAATATCACCGAACAAAAGGAGCGAGAAGCGCAAGTCGAGCGTCTGAATCGGGAGTTAGTTGATGTGTCTCGTTGTGCCGGCATGGCCGAGGTGGCGACAGACGTCCTGCACAACGTTGGCAACGTGCTGAACAGCGTCAACGTGTCCGCCGGTGTGGTGCTTGACAAGCTGAAGGGCAGCCGCGTCGGTCGGGTATCATCGGCAGCGGCTCTGCTGGAGGAGCATAGTGACCATCTGGTGGACTTCTTGACCGCCGATAGTCGAGGGCAGCAACTGCCTGCGTTTCTGAAGATGCTCGGAAACCACCTGCAGGATGAAAACGCTGCCGAGATCGAGGAACTGAACGAACTGGTGCGTAATATCCAACACGTCGCCGAGATCATCAGCGTACAGCAATCGCACGGCCGCGTGTTTGGCGTGCAGGAAACAGTCCGGCTGGACGAAATCCTGGACAACGCCGTGAAGTTGGATGGAGCCAGCTTTTCGCGGCATGGCATCAGAATCGTGCGGCGATACGAGGATGTCCCATCCGCGACGATCGACAAACACCGGCTTCTGCAGATCGTGGTCAACCTGGTCGGCAATGCAAAGGATGCCTTGAAAACGTCCGCATGCAGTGACAAACAACTAGTCCTTGGCATTCAGCCTGCTTGCGACCGCCGCGTGGAAATCACTGTTGGCGACAATGGCATCGGCATCAGTCCGGGCGACATGGCCAGGATCTTCGAATACGGCTTCACCACGAAAGACAAGGGCCATGGATTCGGTCTGCACGGGAGTGCCCTTGCGGCTACGGAGCTTGGGGGATCGTTGACGGTCCACAGCGATGGCCCCGGATGCGGTGCATGCTTCCGGCTGGAATTGCCTTTGACCGTCGAGGAGGAAGTGCCATGTGCGACGTAGAGCAGACACACGAACGGCGAGTTCTGATCGTCGACGACAATCGGGCAATACACGAGGACTTTCGAAAGATCTTGAGTGACGATGGCTCGTCCTCGAATTTCGGAGGCTTGGAAACATCGCTTTTCAGCGATGACCACTCAGTTTCCCCGAGCCCGTCGTATTGCATCGACAACGCCTACCAGGGCAACGAGGCGTTGGAGAAGGTTGCCACGTCTCTAGGCGACCAACAGCCGTACGAGGTGGCATTCGTCGACATGCGAATGCCACCGGGCTGGGATGGCGCCAAGACCATCGAACGCATCTGGCAGGAGGACTCGGATGTCCAGGTCGTCATCTGCACGGCCTATTCCGATCACTCCTGGTCCGACCTGTTTCAACGTTTCGGCGGGACTGACAACCTTCTGATTCTCAAGAAGCCGTTCGACAGCTCCGAGGTCCGGCAGTTGGCCGCCACACTTACGGAAAAATGGCGTCTCAATCGGAAAGCCAGACTGCGAATGACTCAGCTTCAGCAGATGGTGGGACAGAAGACAGCGGAGTTGACGGCCGAGATTGCAGAACGTAAACGGATCGAGCAAGAGCTGCGCTGGATGTCCGAACACGATCCGTTGACGGGCTTGTTCAACCGTCGTGCTTTTCACGAGCGGTTCTATCAGGAATGGCAGCGTGCAATTCGCTATGGCCGCCCCTTATCCTTCGGCATCATCGACCTTGACTTCTTCAAGAAGGTCAACGACACCCACGGGCACGCGGCGGGAGATGCTGTGCTGGAGGCGGTAGCCCGGCTGCTGAAGGAACAATGTCGCCCGAGCGATATTGTCTGTCGGCATGGCGGGGAGGAATTCTGTGTGGTGTTGCCGGAAACGGACAAGGAGGGGGCGGTCTCGTGGGGAGAGCGTTTTCGATTGGCCATCGCCAACACAGCGACCACTGTTGACAATGCCGTGCTCAAGGTGAGCGCGAGCGTCGGCGTGGCCGAGCGTTTGAGCGATACGACGAGTATGGAACATTTGGAGAAGCTGGCCGACCAGGCATTGGCCGTCGCCAAGCAATCCGGTCGCAATCAAGTTGTCCCCTCCAGTTCCTTGACCTCTCGTTGCGACAGCCAGGAGACAGCGGCAGCGTCTGCCGCATCGCTTCCTGCGACAGAAACCATCCTGTTGGCCGAAGACGAAGCGATTGTCCGCAAGCTGGCCGTTCGACTACTGGAAGATGCTGGATACCACGTGTTGACTGCGGAGGACGGCGAAGAGGCGTTGCGAGTGTACGACGAACATCGCGATGAGGTCGCGCTGTTGATTTTGGATGCCGTGATGCCCAAGCTGGACGGTCGCGAAGTCTACCGCCGAATCATTGCACAGGACCCCCACGCCAGAATCATCTTCTGTTCCGGATACGATCCGGAGACAGCTCAGTCAGGGCTGCTCACCCAGCAGAACCTGCGTTTGGTGCAGAAACCCTTTGATCGCGTCTGCTTGCTGCAGACCATTCGAGAAGCTTTGGACGAGGAGGAACCGCAATGCTCGCTACCGGCAATGGCCTGGTAGTGGCCATCACCCACCGCGTAGTTACGTGTTCGGCGTGATAGCACGTAGAGAGTCCGTCGTTTAACGGTAAGCCGGGGGCGTCGGCGTCGTAAAACTTCTAGAGATCCCAAAACGTCGTCGCCTTCGGCTTACCGCTAAACGAACTGATATCGGGCTAAGCATGGTATCGCCAAGCAAGCCCGAGACCAGCGCCCGCGGCTCAATTGGCGAGGATATCGAGGTTTCGAAATGGCCGCGAAATAGAAGGACAGAACGCCGTACCGGTTCTTCCCACGGCGTCTCCGGAATGGAAATGTATTGACGAAACGCGAACTGCTTGGTTGGACCGTCACATGCCTCTAACACGATTCACATTCCCTGACGACATCAGTGCGTCAGTGTCCCCGCAAGACCTGCGCAACAAGCTGGCGGAACAACTCGGATGTACCTGTGTTGCTGTCTCGCATGATGGCAAGCACTTTGAGCTTGGAGAATACGGGCCAGCGGTTTATCTCGAAACCGATGAAGCCGGCAACGCCGTAGAGACGATCGTGGATTTCTCCCGCGTTGCCGAAGTCAAACACGTGGTTGCCACGTACAGGGTATTCCGCGCGCAGGGCTGGATTGTCGATGACAATAGACGCGTGCTTGATAGTTCGACTGTTTGACTTCGGCCCCTGTTGGCTTGCCCGACAGGTGAACCAGTTTGGCAAGCTAGAACACGCGGGCTCCAACTTACCTCCCCGCTCCACTTTCTCCGCCAGAGGCGGCGAAAGTGGAGCGGGGAGGCAGAGTGGGCGTTGTGCGGACACGCTAGCTGTCCAAACACGGGCTCCTGCCAGGCAAGCTGGCAGGTGGCCAAGGCGAAGTCAAACAGTCCAAATAGGAATGTGCTGTAACTACCGGCTCTCTCTTGCTGGTCGACAAGAGTTACCTGCCACGCTAGAATCTCCGCTGTTGCACGCATCACGTCAGTGTTGCGCTGCTAGGATACCAGCCGGTCGCGCATGCGCGGCATCTTTCTCGACATCGACGTCGTCGCGATATTGACGTCGTTCCACGGACGGCGAGGAGTCTGTCGAGTGAAGCTCTCTCCTTCCAACTCAGGCGACCCGATGTTTCACACTATCCGCGTCCTATACCCTGATGGAGGGGTGTCTGGCCGTGAATTAGTGCGCGTCGGTGGAAACCGAGTGGAGTCAGGCTCGCGGCGCGAAATCATGGATGCGGTTGGCGAGGAGCGGTTACTGCAAATCCTGGTCGATCTGGTTGGCCTGCTGGGAACGTCGGCGGCAGTCTACGAGAAGAACGGCGAATGCTCGACGGGGATCATTGCATCGGGCTGGTGTCAGTATCTGGACGAGGCATCGGACCAATCGTGTGAGACCGACGATCAAGGCGGGGCATCTGAATCCTGCAGTTGGCATTGCCACGAGTCTACTTGGCGCAAGGCGTCAAAGATCGCGATCGAGACAGGCAAGCCCGCAAGTATCGAGTGCCGGGGATGCCTACGCGTCAATGCTGTTCCGGTTCTGGCAAGAGACGAGGTGGTTGGAGCCATCAGTTTTGGATGCGACGATTCACCTCAGGACATGAAGGATCGACGGCCAGCGGCCGAAGGACGCGCTGTCCTGGTTGCAGAGGTCGACGAGAGCACCACATCACAGTCGGTTGACATCGTGGATGTGACGAGGAACCGCCTGACCGTAGCGGCCGGGCTGATCGGCGACGTTGTGGAAGGAAAACGAATAGAAACCGAGCTTCGGGTGTCCGAGGCAAAATATCACACCCTGTTCGACGACGCGTTGGACATGATCCACGTGGTGGATCGCGAAGGAAAAATTGTCGATGCGAACAAGATGGAACTTGAGACACTCGGATATTCCCGAGAGGAATACATCGGCAAGGAACTGCTGGACGTAATTCACCCGGATTTTCGGGAGCGAATTGCGGGCAAGCTGAAGAATGTCCTCGAAGGGAAGCCGGAGAGGGCAGTTGAGAGTGCCTTCTTGACCAGGAGTGGCGAAACCGTCCCCGTCGAAGTCAATGCATTCCCACAAGTCGTAGATGGAACGGTCGTATCATCGAGGGCCATCATTCGAAACATAACTGAGCGCAAACAAGCCGAACAACGGCTGCATGCCCAGACCGAAAGGGCGCAACGCTATCTGGACATCGCTGGTGTCGCCTTCGTGGCTCTTGATCGAGAGGGAAGGGTAACGCTTCTCAACCGGCGAGGCGAGGACCTGCTGGGCTACAGTGCTGAGGAGATCATTGGGCAAGATTGGTTTGACTTGTGCCTTCCCGAGAGGCTACGGGCCGACGTCCGCAGTGTTTTCCGGAGACTGATCGCAGGCGAAATAGATCTGTTCGAATATTACGAGAATCCCGTCCTCACCAAGAGCGGGGACGAACGCATCGTTGCGTGGCACAACACGGTTGTTCGTGACAATACCGGCTGTGTCATCGGCACGGTTAGTTCTGGTGAAGACATAACGGAGCGTCGGCAAGCAGAGGGAGCACTGAAGCAATCCGAGGCGAGATACCAGGACTACTACGATAACTCGCCGGACATGGCAGCCTCGGTGTCCGCCAAGACGGCCGAGATCTTGGACTGCAACCAGACGGTAGCCAACGCACTGGGCTACACAAAACAGGAGATCAACGGTCGGCCCATCTTCGAAATCTACCATCCCGACTGTATGGAGGATGTCAAGAAGGCATTTCAGTCCTTTGTGGAAACAGGCGAAGTCAATAATGCCGAACTTCAACTCAAGAGAAGAGATGGCAGCAAGATAGATGTCAGTTTGAATGTCACGGCAGTGCGTGACGAGGAAGGGAATATCGTCCGAAGCCGCTCGGTGTGGCGTGATATAACCGACAAGAAAAGGTACGAAGAGGCATTGCGTGAGAGCCAAGAGAAATACCGCCTGCTGGTCGACAATCAAACCGACATGGTGGTGAGGTTTGATGTCGATGGTAGGCTCCTCTTTGCCAGTCCTTCTTACTGCCGCACCTTCGGCAAGTCAGAGGATCAGTTAATAGGGTCGCGGTTCATGCCGTTAATCCACGAGCAGGATCGCGAACGCGTGGCCGATGCAATTGCGCGCGTCCGCAAACCGCCGTATTACGCGTACATGGAAGAGCGTGCGAGGACCGTGAATGGTTGGCGCTGGCAGGCATGGGCGAATACGGCCGTACGCAACGACGCAGGGGAAGTAATCGGAATCATCGCATCCGGACGAGACGTCACCGAACGCAAGCAGGCCGAGGAGGAGTCACGCATATCCCGAGAGAGACTGCTGGCGGAACAGCACGCGGCACGAAAGCGTGCGGAGGCTGAACTAGAGAAATTGCAGGGCGAACTCGTCAGAAACACTCGTCTGGCGGCGATTGGACAGGTATCCGCGACGATCGCACATGACGTGCGCAATCCGCTTGGTTCGATCCGGAATGCGATCTTTCGTTTGAAACGCAACGCACCAAGCGATCCGCCGTTTTTTCGAGAGTACTTCGGCATCATTGATGATGAAGTGACTAGAGCGGACACGATAATCACGAATCTGCTGTCGATTGCCAGAGCGAAGCCTCCGGACAAAGAGGAAGTGGACCTCGGACAGGTGGTTGCGGACGTCTTGGCCGGAGATCCCGGTGCTGCAAAGGTCCGTTGCAGCATGTCTCTTGACCCTGAGCCGTTTACAATCTGGGCTGATGCGGACCAACTGACCCAAATCGTGCAGAATCTCCTGGACAATTCGATTGCGGCGATGGATGGGCACGGGGAAATCGCTGTGGAAGCCCACCAAGACGGCGAACACGATATAATCACTCTCCGAGACGGCGGCCCGGGCGTGGCGGCCGAGGTCCGCGAGCCGCTGTTCGAGCCGCTGGTGACGACCAAGGCTCAAGGCACGGGCCTGGGCTTGACAATTTGCAGCCAGATCGTCGACTTGCACGGCGGAACTATCGAGTTGATGAAACAAGACGCGGGCGGAGCGGCTTTCCGAATCCGGCTGCCGAGCACGCGCAAGGAAGAGTAATACCGAGGTTTGACGATTTCAACACTAGCCCGAAGCGCGAGCGAGGGAATAGGATCCCTCGCTCGCGCTTCGGGCAGTTGTGCATTGAGCGACTAGCGAGAACGAGAAAGAGGAGTAGATGAGTACGAACGAGGGAATTGCCACGTACACCAGGGTGCTGATCGTCGATGACGAGGCCAATATGCGAAGGACCTTGAGCGATATCCTACGCGACGACGGTTACGACGTCGCTACCGCAGGGACTGGCGAGGAGGCAGTCGACATGTGTTCGCGCCAACGCTTCGACATCATCCTGATGGACGTGCGAATGCCTGGAATCGACGGAGTAGAAGCCTTCCGGCAGATCCGTCGCCACCAGGAAGCCGTGCGCGTCATTATGATGAGTGCCTACGGCCTCGAGGATCTGAAACGGTCTGCTCTGGACGAAGGGGCCATCGCCTTTCTTTCCAAACCCCTCGACGTACAGAAGACGATCCAGTTGATTGACGAGGTGAAGGACACGGCTATTCTGGTGGTCGAGGAAGACGACCGCATCGCGGACCCGCTCCAGGGAGCTTTGAAGGAACAAGGCTACCGAGTGACGGTTACCAAGTCGCCACACGATGCGTTAGAGTTGGTCGAACAGATTCGTTTTGACTTGGTATTTGTCGACGTCAACCTACCCGCCATGACAGGCCTGGAGTTGTATCTGGCGATCAAGCAGATTACGCCTACGGCGGTCGCCATCATGATTACCGGCATGGAAGACGAGTTCGAGCGTATGGCCCGCGAGGCGGTCAGACGGAATGCGTACACGATTGTCAAGAAGCCGCTGGATATCGATCACATCCTCAGCCTGCTGGAGCGGGTGGGCGGCAGACGGGTGTCGGACGACATGCGGAAACCACCAATTGACGACGGCTAAACAGCCGCCGCGCGGAGCGCATGGGAGCGACCGGAGATATTGCGAAGACGAAACGTCGGGCGGATTGCCTAAGGTCCTTTCGACGGCAACTATTGTTTGGGGTACGATCAGATCGTTTAACCGCAGGGTCCAGCGGCCCGCGTGAGAGTTGAGCTGGAACCAGCATCCCTTTCCACGCCCAAGAGACACACCGCGCAACGTCCTCGTCGACGCGCGGCCCGCTGGGCACTGCGGCTAAACGACGAGACGTAACCTGCGGAGTACAGACATGAACGAGGATCCGATCGGCCAACGGGTTTTTCGTGTGCTGATTGTCGAGGACAACGGGTCGCAGCTTCGCACGTTGTCTGACATTGTGGGAGATGAAGGGTTCGAGGTCGTCGGTTGCCCGACGGCCAGCGAGGCACTGGATTACCTCGACGGTGGCCGGATTGACGTCGCAGTGGTCGATCTGCGTCTTCCGGATCTGAGCGAGGGCACGCTTCTGGAGAAACTTGGCGCATTCTCCGAGGATGTCCCCGTAATCATTCACACGGGGTACAGCTCTTTCGAGTCGGCGAAGATCGCAATCAACTGGGGCGTATTCGCGTACGTAGAAAAAGTCGGCGATCCCGCGGAGCTTCTACGGCAAATACACCGTGCCATACAGACCCGCCTGCTGCAACGTGCCAAGACTCTTGAAGCCGCAGTGGCAGAACGTACTGGCGAGTTGGAGGCAGCCAACGAGGCGCTGGCGAAGGCGGAACAAGACTATCGCAACCTTGTTGAGAAGACGGGAGACATCCCCTATTCAGCGGACGCGGAAGGATATTTCACCTACGTCGGTCCACAAGGGGAACGTTACGGTGTTCCTGCCGACGAGATACTTGGCGAGAACCTCATGGATCTTGTGGCTTCCGAAGACCGCGAAGGTGTAGCTGCTGATTTTCAGAGATCCATGTCGACAGGGGAAGAGTTTCCCACAGAATTCAGAATAAGGGATGTTCGAGGCTGTGTACATTGGCTGGAGGATTCCGCCAAGATCCAGCGCGGCGAGGACGGGAGGATCGTGGGTCTGGTGGGAGTCCTCCGCGACATCACCGAACGCAAGAAGGCCGAGGAGTCGCTGCGCGAAAGCGAGGCTTTTCTGAACACGCTACTCGACGCGATCCCGATCCCGGTGTTCTACAAGGATACCGAAGGACGTTACCTCGGTTTCAACGCGGCTTTCGAAGACTTCTTCGGCGAAACGCGGGAGCGACTGATCGGAAAGACCGTATTCGACATCAACCCACCGGACTTGGCAGAAACCTATCACGCCAAGGATAACGATCTGTTCGAGAGTGGGGGGGAGCAACGGTACGAGTCTCGGTTGATGAATGCGCATGAAGAGCTGCGCGAAGTCATTTACCAGAAGGCGGTTTTCACGGATCGTGCCGGAACGATTGCTGGTTTGATCGGAGCGGTCCTCGACATCACCGATCGAAAACGGGCTGAAAAGGACTTGCTTCTCCGAGATCGGGCGGTGAACGCTGCGACGGAAGGGATCAGCATCACGGACACGGGGCAGCCGGACCAACCGACCGTTTTTGTGAACCAAGGATTCGAGCATCTAACCGGTTATACGGCCGATGACGTGCTGGGTCGCAATATGCGTTTTCTGCAAGGGCCCGCTACCGATCCCGAGTCCGTCGACCGATTACGTCAAGCGGTTTCACAGGGCAAACCTACCACGGTCGAACTGTTGAACTACCGAAAAGATGGCTCGACGTTCTGGAACCGCGTCGCCATAACACCGGTAAGAAACGAAGCGGGCGAGGTGACCCATTTCATTGACATTCGCGCCGACGTTTCCGAGCAACGACAAGAACAGGAGAGAACGCGGCTGTCGCTGAAAATCCTCGAGCACTTGAATACCGGCGGCGACAAGCACGAGGTGATTGCTGGTATTCTGGACCGGATCAAACAGTACACGGGCGTCGAGGCGGTGGGTATCCGCTTGCGCGAGGGTGATGACTATCCCTATTACGCCACCAACGGCTTTCGCGATCATTTTGTGGAGAAAGAACGGCATCTCTGCGCCCGCGACCCGTCGGGCGAGTTTATTCGCGATGTCGAAGGCACTCCAGTGCTGGATTGTCTCTGTGGCAATGTGCTTTGTGGACGCATCGATCCGTCGCAGCCCTTCTACACCGACGGCGGCAGCTTCTGGACGAGTTCAACAACCGAACTGCTCGCGTCCGCGACCGAAGAGGAACTACTGGTCCGTCCACGCGGTCTCTGTCCCGCTGAAGGCTACAAATCCGTGGCATTGATTCCCGTGGTCTCCGGCGGCGAAATGATCGGGCTGCTGCAACTGAACGATCGTCGGCCGGGACAATTGACAATCGGACTAATCGAGTTCTTGGAGAGCTTGGGGCATAGCATCGGCATCGCCCTGCAGCGAGCGGACGCCACCGAAGCCCTCGAAGCAAGCGAGGCCAGGTACAAATCTCTGGTCGAGAGTGCACTCGTGGGCGTCACCGTTCTTCAGGACGATCGAATTGTATTCGCGAATCAGGCGATGGCCGATATAATGGGCCGTTCGGTCGCCGAACTGTGCTCGTTGACGCCCGAACAGCTTCGAGAGCTGTTTCACCCGGACGACAGGGAAATGGTCGCACATCGAGCCAAGGCGAGACTGGCCAGCGAGGACGTACCGTCGCGCTATACCTTTCGGATCATCCGCAAGAATGGCAGCGTCGCCTGGCTGGATCACACGGTCTCTTTGACATCGTTTGACGGTCGTCCCGCGAGTCAGGGATTCAGCCTGGACATCACCGAACGCAAGCAAGCCGAAGAAGCACTGAAGGAGAGTCGCAAGATACTGGAACAACAAGTCGCCGAGCTGAATTATCTTTATGACAGTTCGCCCGCGGGGTTTTGCGTACTGGACCGGGATCTGCGTTTCGTGCGGATTAACAATGTGCTGGCCACCATCAACGGCCGTCCGGCTTCCGAGCACTACGGGCGCACTACGGCCGAGATCATTCCAGACCTTGCCGATCAGGTCGTGCCGGTGTACGAGCGCGTGCTCGAGACGGGCCAACCGGAGCTCGATGTCGAGGTACATGGCACTACGTCAGCCGAACCCGGTGTGGAAAAGGATTGGCTGGTGAGCTATTACCCGATTAAGCCGGATCGGGGTAAAATCGTCGGCGTTGGCTCTGTCGTGCAGGACATCACGGATCGCAAGAAGGCAGAAGCACAATTGCGACAGCGTGACGCCGAGTTGGCCCACCTGGGGCGGCTTTCTACAATGGGAGAAATGGCCACGGGGATTGCTCACGAGCTGAACCAGCCGCTCTACGCCGTCACCAACTATGTGACGGCCATCCGTGGGCAACTGCGGCGTTTGGGGGCCGATTCAGCGGATCTGATCGAGATGCTAGACAAGACCTCTGGACAGGTTCGTCGCGCGGCCGAAATTATCAAGCGTCTTCGCAACACGGTTCGAAAATGCGAACCTCGCAGATCGTCGACAAATGTCAATGATCTGATTGACGAGGTCGTCGAGCTGATGGGCCACGAATTGCGTCATCATACGATTACTGTACACTGTGACTTGCACAGCGCACGCACGAAGAACGCGTGAGGTTTGTGATTGCAGTAAATCACGGGAT
>CAZUAH010000142.1:0-28222 GCA_964617665.1 uncultured Pirellulaceae bacterium | reverse complement strand
CCATCAGCCCGATCTCGTCGCAGAGGTCGAGTTGAGATCGCTCCGCGCCGCCCCAGATGAACCGGATCATGTTGAACCCCATCACCTTCAGATCCAACAGGTCGCGCCGAGCCATGTCGGGATCGGGCGGCAGTTTGAGGCCGATAGGAAAATGATTGCACGTATGAGTCGAGCGCAAGAAGATACGCCGGCCATTGAGGCGGAAGAAACCGTTCTCGAACCGGAACTCGCGGAAGCCGCAACGCACCGATCGCTCGTCGACGGAAACCGTCCTCTCGTGCGAGTTGGGAGGGCGAGGCTCCCGCCGAGCCGCATCGGTGGCGGACAACGGCTCAGCAGGAGCTTCGCCCTCCCGGGATGCTGCGACTCGTGCGGTGACGCGATAGAGAAAGGGATCATTCAGGTCCCACAACCGCGGCTGGTCAATTTTCACTTCCGCTTCGACCAGCGTGTCGCCCGGCGGCAACTCCCGCTCAAGGGCCACCACGTTCAACGTCTCGCCGCTGGCCGCTGGCGCGACCGTGAACTCCAATCGGCCTCGCGCCGCCGTCTTGGCCGTGTTACGCACGTTGGCTTGAATCTTGATCGTACCCGTCTTCGGCTCGGCATGTGCGCACAGATCCTCCACGCGCACTTCCGGCACGGCGAGCAACTCTACCGAACCTGTGATCCCGCCGTGGTTGTAAGCAGCGCCAGCGTGGTAGGGAATCACGCGCGCTTGCTTCGGCGTTTCGTTCAGCACGATTCCGTCAATGCGTTCATGCGTGGGGTTCAGCACGCGCACCGCGAGGAGATTTTTCCTGTTTGCACCGCAACGGATCGCATCGGTCACGTCGAGCACAAACGGCGTTTCTCCGCCCTCATGCTCGCCGACGCGCGTCCCATTCAGCCAGACCTCCGCCAGATAATCCACGGCCCAAAACCGCAGCAGATACCGCCCGCCGGGGTGCGGATTCGTCGGCGCGTCAAACTCCCGCCAATACCACGCTACGCCGTGGTAGCCAGGGAAGGCGTCCTGGATGATCCAAGGCACCTTCGTCGGCTTGGCCTCCTCCCGCGGCGCAACAAACCACTTCGCCTCGCGCCCCTCGTTTTTCGCGTCGGTCGCGATATACCAACCGTCGCCATCGAGCGGACAAACCCTCGCAGCCATCGCCTCCGAGCCAAACGAGAGAATTGCCAACGGAACCAGCAGCAGGGCAGTGACGCTGAGAGTCCTGGACTTCATGAATGTATCCCTCTGATTGTCATTCCTTACATTCTCGATTGCAGACAAGGCCGACGGTGAGCCCATTCCAACACACGATGCACGATGGGATTTGCCCGACCACCCGACGCATTGTACCATCTGGTTTTCGGTTCGAGCATGACCGATCTCGTAAGGATCACGTGATTGTCGAGCATCCAACAGAAGTCATTGCGGATGAAACGGATCGAGCCATAAACCGAATCCACCAACGGGCTCTCGAACCGAAAGGGGGCAATCGCGACATTTGTAATGGAAGGGAAACGTTGTCATGCTACGGACACTGGTGGGGCGAAACTACGCGAGTAAGACCGGGCTCAGCAAAATCACAAGGAGTATTTCATGGACAGACGAGATTTCTTCAAGACTGGCGTCAAAGCCGCCGCGACAGGTGCTTTGGCAGGTGCCGCGGTTTCAATCCCTGCCCAACACGGCCGCGCGGCCGACTCGCCCACCTCGAAAACACCCGCGGGCGATGCCGGCACATCGGTGGTTATGAAGAGCTTCTCGGCCGAAGACCACCGGCGTCGGCTGCAGAACATTGGCGTCTGCACGCAGAAGATTCGCAAGTGCATGAAAAAGCACCTGATTACCAACTATCTGCCTGGTCAATGCGTCTACAATCTGGGCGAGTATCCCAGTCGCGAGCCGTGGGCCCCCGGAGAATACGACGAACAAGAATTGGACCGGCTGAAGGACCATGGAATCCAGTTGATTCAAGTGATGGACGAATGGAATGATCGGTATGGGCTCTTCGGTCACAATAAGCTGACGGCGGTCAATCCGGAAGGATTTCGCCGTTTTGTCGCGATGGTACACCAGCGCGGCATAAAGATTCTGGCCTACGCTTCGAGTGGATATTTCGCCGGAAGCGATCCGGATTACCGCAAGGAATGGTCGCGCCCCGGAGACATCTGTGATCCCGGCTGGTGGGACTTGCCGCGATGCTCGCCGGCCAGTCCGGGTTGGCGAGCTTATCTTCTGCCGCGCATGCTTAAGATCCTCGACGACTACGGCGTCGACGGCCTCTATAACGACTGGGGTTACAAGCCTAACGCTAACAAGCCAATCAAGGAACTGGCCAAAGACGAGATGGTTGTGTTTGAGGAAACCCCGCAGTATGACGGCGCGGTGACCGATCTTCTGCATCTCATCTACTCGGAGGTGAAACGGCGCGGCGGAATCTACAAAATGCACGCGGATCGTACCAATGAGCCTCAGACGGGCGGGCTCAAGGTCTACGACTATCTCTGGGTGGGAGAGAACGTCAATAACGCCGACGGTTTGCGTGAAGCGACCAAGAACCATACACCTTACTTGATTCCCTGTATCCAAGGGACCGCCGCCAAGGTCGGGAGCGAAGACGATCACTTCCTGCACTCGATTCCCTACATGCAATTTCCGTTGCTACAGGGCGGACGGCCTCTGACGGGGGAACGCTGCGAGATCCCCATCCCTCGTTTGCCTGAGGCGAAGTACAGGGGGTTCTACAGTGCGGCGTGGGAATACTATCAGTCTCATCCCAACGGCCCCTACATCTACGGCGGTTGGGATCCGATTCCACCCAACCCCGAAATGAGGCCGGCTCACGCTCGGTGGCTCAAACAGTACATGCCACTGGTCGAAGAAGGCACCTGGGCCTACCTGGAGATCGGCGACTCGGACTTGTTCGCCAAGCCACTGCCGAAAGATTGCGTAGCATCCGCCTTTGCGAATCGGGACCTGTACATTGTTTTGGCTAACTACGGCCAATCGCCTCAGCAAATAGAGACGGCCGATACGTACGTTCCCATGGATGACTCCTCGGCTGCTCCCGCGAAACTCTGGCGGCTTCCCAAACGGTCGCTTCGTATTCTCAAAAGGTCGGCTTAGGCCACTACCATGTTCGACCTGATGCAACCTCCAAAATATGGTAGGCCGGGTCCTGTCCTGGCATGGAACCGACGAACGCGCCAGGACGGGGCTTGGCCTACAGGATTTGAGAATCCTGCCTTCCACCCTTCCTGGACAAGGAACCCGACATGCCACCTATCTGCCTTCGACTATTGACGTACAGCTTCTGGGCTCTCCTGTCGATCTTGTGGTTCGAGCCCCTTTCAGCAACGGCCGCAACTGAGTTCTTCGTGGCCACCAACGGGAACGACTCTTGGTCGGGCAAGCTGACGGAGCCGAACGCGGAAAAGACCGACGGGCCATTCGCCTCGCTCCAGAAAGCGCGTGATGCCATCCGCACGTTGAAGAAGGCCAGCGGACTTCCGGAGGGCGGCGTGACGGTCTTCGTCCGTGGCGGCACATACTCGCTGCCTCTGACGCTGAAGCTCGATGCCCAGGACTCCGGCTTGCCAGGAGCCCCTGTCACGTACCAGGCCTACGAAGGCGAGACGCCCGTGGTGATCGGCGGCAAGCTGATCGGCGGCTTCGAGCCATACCGGGGCAAGATCCTCAAAGCCGACGTTGCGACCCAGGGTTTGGAGGGCGTGGAGTTCCGCCAACTGTTCTGCAACGGTCGGCGTATGCCCTTGGCGCGCTACCCGAATTTCGACCCTCAGAATCCGTACGGCGGCGGCTGGGCGTACGCCGACGGCAAGCCCGTGCCCATGTACGTCAGTGTGCCAGACGAGGACAGGCGCACGCTGCACTACAAGCCTTCAGACGCGCGCGACTGGGCACGACCAGAGGAGGGCGAGGTATTTGTGTTCCCTCGTTACAACTGGTGGAACAACATCGTGCGCATCAAGAGCATCGACCGCGAGAAGCGACTCGTCACACTGGCCGGCGACTGCTCTTACGCCATCCGGCCCACGGATCGGTATTACGTGCGCGGCATGCAGGAGGAGTTGGACGCGCCGGGCGAATGGTATCTGGACAAACGCACGTGGACGCTGTACGTCATTCCCCCGCAAGACGCGGACCCGGCCACCATGGCCGTGTATGCGCCGCACCTGCGCACGATCGTCGACCTCGCACCGGGGAGTGCCAACATCACGTTTCGCGGGTTCACGTTCGAGTGCAGCCAGAGCACGGGCATCATGCTCAAGGGCACGACGAACTGCCTGATCGCAGGCTGCACAATCCGGAACGTGGGCGATTACCGCGGCAGCGGCGTGTCAGTGAGCGGCGGGTCGAACAACGGCGTCGTGGGCAACGACATCTACGAAGTGGGCCGCAACGGCATCAGCGTCGCAGGTGGCGACCGCAAGACGCTGACGCCCGCCGGGAACTTCGCGGACAACAATTACATCCACCACATCGGCGTGTTCTACAAGCAAGGCGTCGGCGTGTCGCTGTCCGGCTGCGGCAACCGCGCATCGCACAATCTCATCCACGACGGCCCCCGCTGGGGCATTGGGTTCCGAGGCAATAACCTCGTCATCGAGTACAACCACATCCGACACGTGAATCTGGAAACCGCGGACACGGGTGCGGTCTACACGGGCGGCCGAGACTGGCTGGGCTCGCGAGGCACGGTCATTCGCCATAACTACTTCCACGACATCCTGGGCTACGGCCAGGAGAAGGGCCGCTGGGTCTCGCCCCACTACGCCTGGGGCGTCTACTTGGACGACAACACCGGTGGTGTCGACGTGATCGGCAACATCGTCTCCGGATGCGTCCTCGCGCTCATCCATCTGCACAACGGCCGGGACAATCTTGTGGAGAACAACATCTTCATCGACGGAAAGCAGCAGCAGATCCAGTGCAGCGGATGGACCGGTTCAGGCAAACGGTGGAAGCAACACCTAGACACAATGCTCAAGGGTTATGAGTCGGTCATGAACCAGCCGGCATGGAAAGGGATGCGCAACATGCACATCCATCCCAACGACGCGGTCTTGCCCAACGACATGACCATGACCGGCAACGTGTTCCGGCGCAACATCTGCTACTACACGGACCCCGCCAGCCGACTGCTGAAGCTGCGGAGCATGCCGCTGGCCCACAACCAGTTCGATCACAACCTGTACTGGCACGCCGGCCTGCCCATCGAGACCGGCCAGTCGGGCGTGAAGGGAACGATTGGCCCGAACCTGGCGCCCAGCCCAAGCTTCGAGACCGGCGAGCCCGGTGCCGTGCCATCGGACTGGCGGTGGCAAGTGCGGCCGGGCGACTCGAAGGCCGAGGCCGACGGGGAGGTACGTTGCGAAGGCAAGCAGTCCGTACGCATCGACGGCGGCGGCACCGTCAAAAGGCCCAACGGCCAGATCCTGGTGCCGAACTTCGTGAGTTCCGACATCCCCCTCAAGCCTGGCCGGACGTATCGGCTCACCGCCCGCATCAAGGCCGCCAAGCCGGACACCGAGTTCTCCATGATGCCGCAGTCCTACAAGGCCGGCGTCTACTTCTGGGCGAAGGGAATGTCCGGCAAGGCTGGCACGGAGTGGAAGCAGTACGACGCCCTCTTCACGTTCCCCGGGCCGGGTGACAGCGACTACCACGAGCAGATGAAGACCGTCTGCATCCGCTTCGACATTCGGAAAGGGACCGGCGCGATTTGGGTCGACGATGTGACCTTGCACGAAGCCGTCGCCATGGATCCATGGGAAGCGTGGCAGGCGCTGGGCATGGACGCGAACTCCGTCGTCGCCGATCCGCTCTTCGTCGACGCAGCCAACTACGACTACCGATTGCAGCCCGATTCGCCCGCGCTCAAGCTCGGCTTCGAACCCATTCCGGTCGAGAAAATCGGGCCTCACCAAGACGACCTGCGCGCATCCTGGCCCATCGTCGAGGCAGAAGGCGCTCGCGAATATCCACTTCCGGCCGCGCGGATTCTGCTCTGGCCCGACACGGCCCCAGTCGGCGACGGGACTCGCGAGCCGGCCGAAACCGTGATGACAGCCTTCCTGCCGCCACGCGAGAAAGCCACGGGAACGGCCATCGTAATCTGTCCGGGCGGTGGCTACATTCGCCATGTGCTTGACCGCGAGGGCCCCATTGTCGCTCGATGGCTCAACGAGCATGGCATCGCGGGAATCGTGCTTGAGTACCGATTGCCCCACGGTCGTCCTTATGTTCCACTGCTGGATGCCCAGCGTGCTCTGCGCGTGGTTCGATCGAACGCGGAAGATTGGAACCTCGATCCGCAGCGCATCGGAATCATGGGCTTCTCTGCGGGCGGGCATCTGGCTTCCACCGCGGGCACGCATTTCGACGCCGGCGACCCCAAGGCCACTGACCCAATCGACCGCGAGAGCTGCCGCCCCGACTTCATGGTGCTGGTTTACCCGGTCGTCACCATGGGCGAGAAGACCAACAAAGGGTCGAAGCAGAGCCTTCTGGGCCCCGATCCGAAGCCCGAGTTGATTCAGTTGTTTTCCAACGAGCAGCAAGTCACCGACCGGACGCCGCCAACCTTTCTGGCCCACGCTAAGAACGACAAGCCGGTGCCACCGGAGAACAGCCGGGCATTGCGCGACGCGCTGAAGGCGCACGGCGTGGCCGTCGAGTACCTGGAACTGCCCGAAGGCGGTCACGGCTTATTTGGCTGCAAAGGTCCCATGTGGGAGAAATGGAAAGCGGAGTCCCTCGAGTGGATGACCGCTCAAGGCATTATTCCACAGGGGATAGAAAACTAACGCGACATTCCTGAATCGGAGACGAAAATGAAACGATTGTTTTCCGTTGTTCTGGCGGTTTTTCTCCTGTCAGGCGGCAGTGTCCGGGCGGATTTGTTCAAGGATGGCGAAACGGTGTGCTTTCTTGGAGACAGTATCACTCATGGCCGCCAGTATCACGGCATGATCTACGCTTACTACTTGACCCGGTTCCCCGACCGTACGATCCATTTCGTGAACGCCGGGATTTCGGGCGATAGTGCAGGCGGTGCGTTGGGAAGATTGGAAGATGACGTGATTTCGAAATCGCCCTCGACGGTCGTCGTGATGCTGGGGATGAACGACGTGGGGCGCGGGAACTATGTTGCCAATCCCACCGACGGGCAGCGCGCGGCGCAAGCCGTGTCGCTGAATCGTTATCGGGCCAACATGGACAAGTTGTTGGGGCGTCTGAGCGATGAAACCTCCGCTGGGCTCGTTCTGATGACGCCATCGCCGTTTGACCAGACGTGTGTGAACCAGCAAGACAACAACCAGCCCGGCTGCAATGACGGGCTGGGAAAATGCGCAGAGATCGTGCGCCAGCTCGCCTCGAAATACCAGGCCGAGGTGATCGACTTGCACGGACCGATGACGGCCTTCAATCTCCAGCAGCAGAAAAGCGATCCGACCTACACGCTGATCGGGTCGGACCGAGTGCATCCCGGCCTTCCGGGAAACCTCATGATGGTGTGGCTGTTCCTGAAGGCCCAGGGAGCTCCGGCGCTGGTTTCAGAAGTGGCATTTGACGCGGCGGCAGGACGTGTCGTGGAGGCTGCGAACGCAACGGTCAGCGATGTTCGGCGCAAAGGCGACGGTTGGACGTTCACCGTGCTCGAAAAGGCGTTGCCCTATCCGGTCGATGCGCAGGCGCACGCGATGCTTGACGCCATTCCGTTAGAGAAAAGCCTGAATCAGGAAACCGTGAAGGTCACGGGCCTGGCGAAAGGTCCCCATGTCTTGTTGATCGACGGCGCTGCAGTGGCCTGCCACACGGCCGCCGAGTGGGCCAACGGAATCAATTTGGCTTTCAATCAGGCGGCGCCCCAGGTGAAACAGGCTGCAAAGGTCGCGGAGATAAGCGAAAGACGCCGCCGGACCGAGGTGAGGTTACGCGGGTATGCGTGCGTGCGTTGGTTCTTGCGACACCGCCGCGTCGATCCCGACGACTTGATGGCCGTCAACACGTATGCGGAAACGAAGATGGCAAAGACCGGCTACTACGAAAGACAGGTACCGACTTATCTCAAGGAATGGGAACGGCGCGATGAAGTCGTGGCTCAGGTGGCCGCTTTGGAAAAAGAGGCGTTACGCGCGCGAAGACCGGTTCCGCACGAGTATGAGATACGTCCCGAGCGCTAAGCGGTCGCAACCACCATGTTGTGGGCGTGTCTTCCGACCCCGCTTACCGCGGTGCTTTGGAGACCTGCGGTCGGAGCGATGGTGCGGTCGAGAAACCGCACTACAGCGAGCAATCAAGCAGAATCAACCAAGTATGAGAGGATAACGAAAGGGGCATGTATCGTGTGTGCGAGTCGTCTGCTGGCTGGTGTCATTGTTGTCCTACTGTTTTCCGAATCAGTCGTTCCCGCCGCGACCTTCAATGTTCGCGATTTCGGCGCCCGAGGCGACAAGAAGACGAATGACTCGCGATTCATACAGGCGGCCATCGACGAATGCCACCGCAAGGGAGGCGGAATCGTAAGCCTTCCGCCCGGCGACTACCTGAGCGGAATGATCCGCCTCCGGAGTCATGTGACCTTTCGGCTTGAGAACGGCGCTACGTTGTGGGCAAGTCCGCGAGAGGAAGATTACGTCCGAAGCGCCCATGTGGGGCGTGGTGTGAAAGTGATCTACTACCTCCTCGTCGCCGAGGATCAAGAACACATCGCGCTCGAGGGCGATGGTGTGATCCACGGGACAGGCCGGCGCGATCTGCTTCGGCGGGTTGGCACAAGCGATACGATGCCCCCTTTCCAGATCGGCACCCTGTTTCTCCAACGCTGCAGGCGCGTATCGGTCCGCGACCTTTCGTTCCGCTACAGTGCCTGCTGGACGCTCCACTTCCTCCGATGCGAGGAGGTCTTCGTCAACGCTGTGAGCATCGTCAACAACTACTTTCGCACCGTCACCGACGGAATTGATGTAGTTTCCTGCCGCGACGTTCATATTGCCAACTGCCACATCTCCACGGGCGATGACTCGATCTGTCTCAAGAGCAGGGATGGCTATCCTTGCCGACACGTGGTCGTCAGCAACTGTACCCTGGAGTCCATTGCCACGGCCATCAAGCTGGGAACGGAATCCGAGAGCGACTTTCACGACATTCGCTTTTCCAATTGCACCATTCGCAATTCCACCGTCGGAGTGGGCGTGTACGTCAAAGACGGGGCCAACGTCCAACGGGTTTCCTTTGCCGATCTCTCGATAGGAACGGTCGAGGACCCCTCGCAGATCCGAGAGTACTCAAGACGAGCGATCTACCCAATGTTCGTCGATATCGAACAGCGCGACGAAGACTCGCCGATCGGCACGATTCGCGACATGACCTTCCGCAATATCCAGATACACAGCGACAACGGGATACTAATCCAAGGCATGAAGAAGAGCCCTCTAGAGAACATCACGTTGCAGAACGTCACCATGAGGGTCGAACGAGGCTTCGATTACTCCGAGCGCACGAAGCACGGCGGAGGAACGGCCAATCCTGACGACGACCGGCGCACGCTGTATGCAAGAAAGCCCTCGTATCTCACACTCGCCCATGTCGACGGGCTGCACGTCGATAACATACGACTGTTCGTCAAAGACGAAGTGTTCACAGAGCGTCCGCGCTCAGCGTTGTCGATCTACGAGGCGGAGGCCGGTACGATTCGAAGCATCTGGCGTCGGCCGGGTGGAAAGGAGGGCGGACAACCAGTCATCAGTTTGCGCAACTGCCGGCACATGTTCATCACAGACTGCTGTCCGCTGCCTGGCACACCGACGTTTCTTGGAATGACCGGGCCGCGTACCGCGCGTGTCTCATTGACAGGAAACGACCTCAACGCGGCCAAACAGGCGGTTGTGCAGAGCCACGACGTGCCCGCGGATGCAGCAAAGTAGGCCGGGACCCGTCCTGGCATAGCACCCATGAACTCGCCAGGACAGGTCCTGGCCTCCGTCTTCATGGACCGTACTCAACTCGAATCGTCATTTGCTTGCCGCTGGGCTTGAGACGGATCGTCTCGGCTCCTGCGTCATAGCCTTCGTGATTTCTGCCGTTGAGGGTGACGGACTTAATCGGCTTCTCGTGCGGATGGCGAAGGCGAATAACGATCCGCTGTGGGGGACGAGTGGTCGGAGGATCGACGACGGCCTCGATGACTCCGCTGCCAACGGAGGAGTGGATCTCGTATCCGGCCCGGCCGAAATTGGTAGGGGCGTTCCGGCAACGGACGGTCATGCCGTGCTTTAGCCAGTTGCGTGTCACGAAAGGTGCCAGCCAGAGTTCGTCGCCCCGCTCTTGCAGGAGCATAATTCGGGTCTGACACAAGAACCAGCCGGTCTCGTGCGTCTTGTTCCAGCCGCCCAAATTGTGAAAGTGTTCCCACAGAGAGAGGTTTTCAAGGCTTAGCAACGACGGCAACGTATTGAAGTAACCCCGGATGAAGGGCTTGATCTCATCTCTTTGGGCATACAGTTCCACGCTGCGACGATAGTAAGGTTGGCACTTGTTGAACCCGCCCAAGTCGAACCACAGTCGGTGGTTTGTCTCTGAGTTGTATTCCGGTTCGCCCAGGGATGTACGCAGAAACTCGATGCCCTCCATCATGTCGAGCATCCAGGATGTTTCTGTGGAATTGGGGTCGAGCAGACGATTGACCATCAAATGGTGAGCGGCCGCATTCTTGCACCAAGCTCGGCTGCCGTCTTCGCCGGGAAAGAATCCGCCGACCTCGCCGAAGATGAACAGAATCGGCGGCTGGGCCGGAACGAAGGTGCCGTCTCCCAGCGGAGTGACCGGCGTGCGTGCCTGAGTCCAACGGTAGGCTCGGATCACGCAGTCGCGGAACTCGTCGGCATTGGCGGCTAGCTCTGCGGCATCGGGGTGATCGATCTTTGCCAACACGCGGGCAGCTTCACGCAGGCCGGCATAATAGTGGGCTTCGTGGAAACCAACATTTGTGAACCGCCCCCAGTCGGCAATCACGCCCGGCGGCATGATTCCGTAGTTGGGCACCTGCTGGCCATGTACGTCCAGCCGCTTTGTCTTCTCCCGCTGCTGGGCGATCCAGCGACTGACGCGAGCCACCTCCGGGGCGACTTGCTTGAACCAAGTCAGATCCTCCGAACGATCGACGAACTCGGCCAGCGTCCAAAGATGCCAACCGGTACCCATCATCGTGTAGCCGGTGGTGAGAAAGCCGGCGTCGTTGTAGCGAGCGATGAAGAATTCCAGCCCGCGTCGGGCGAAATCGCGATGTCCCATCATGTCCATGCCGCGGAGGATCGGCTGGCTCTCGCTCTCCAAAGCCCCATAGCGATCCGCCGACGTCCAGGCGTCGATCCGCGAGCCGTTTTCTTCGTTACCCGCTGCGAGCATGATATGCACCTGCGACGCACGTATCACGTTCGTCAGCAATTCGCTCGGCAGATCGATCTGCGCTGCCCCAGCCATCAGCCCTTGCCAGTAGTTCTTGGTCCGCTCTGCCAACTCCGGAGCCGTTCCTCGAAACATGCCGCACTGCTCCGGCGACATCTTCCAGGCCGGGATGTAGCCGACGCATCGAACCCGGCTGCCTGCCGGAAGCGTACCGTGGAGGGTCGTGCTATTCTCATCGGTGCGAACATCAAGGGGCTCGGCCTGACTCGTATCGACGAAGGTCAGCAGGCCGCCGTCCTTTTCGGCAATCATGCCGCCATCGACCTTTCGCACCGCCATGCGGTGCTCACTCTTCACGTCGTCGAGGACCGTGAGGGTCATCTTGGCCTCGGCGTCGTCGGGTCGTGTGTTCTCAATTGTGTACTCGACCACGCAAACGGCACGGCGGCGGAGCCAATCGGGTGCCCCGGTTATCGGTTCCTCGTCCAGCGGGGCGACAAACGTACGTGTACGATAGATGACACCATCCTCGTCTATGCTGGTCACCGGCAGCGGCAGCCACCCGCCATCGAGATGGCGGTCAAGTTTCTCGTAGTCGCCGTCGCCGTAAACAGCGTGCAACTCGTACGGCCACGGGTACTGGCGACCGCTCCGTTTGGTCGTCCCATCGAACACGGCGCTGGCCGCGTAGTTGGTCTTGAACGCGACCGGACCGTGGCGATACGCAATGAACTTGCGCTGATCGCAAGCCAGCGAAACCATCATCGGCCCACGGTCCTGGATCGGTTTGTGCACGACTTCCAGAGCTCGCTCGAAGGTCTGATCAGGCATCTCGTGGACCCGTTGGCGGAGAGTCCTGCAATCGGCGATCTTCTGACGGTAGGCCTCCAAGCTGATCGAGGCCGGATCGCGAGTGACAAACAGCCCGGCCACGGGAACATACACCGCTTCGTTCTCCAAAACCTGTTCAACACCCACGGCCAGCGGTGGCGAGGTATTTGTGAAGCGCAGGACGGTCTGGTCGGTTTTGCAGCGGTGGGTGCGAGCGTAGCGCACGCGGACGTGAAGCGGTGTACGCAAATCCCACAAGTGCGTCAGCGTGCCATTTTCATTTGCCGAATCGAGAAACTCGCCGTTGTAGATCTCAAGGCTGATCGGCCCTTCCCCGATATTGGCCTCTGCTTCGATTCGCAAGTCGGCTGTTTTGCAGAAAGACGTGGTGTGTGCCGAAAGACTTCGAACGATGATTGATTCGTCGCTTTTTGGAAAGATCCAGCGAATCTTGTCGGTCGGTCGCGTGCTGTCTTTGTAGGAAATCCGCCAGATCCATGTGCCTTCGACCGTCTCGATCGGGGCATCCAGAGTTTTCCATGATCCCTGCCAGCTCGACTGGCCCGTCCAGTACTGAAGTTGCACGCCTTCGGGCACGGCGGCCGGATCGGCAAAGGTCAGCCCCACTTGGCGAAAGTAGCGGAACTCGTACCATTCGAGCCCCAAGCAACCAATACCCTCATCATCGACAGGAACCGCATAGGAACCATCGGCGGCCGGCAGCAGTTCCTCGGTGAAGGTGATGTCCTCGGCGGGAAACTCTTCGACCCGACCGGCCTTGGTGCCTTCGATACGCTTGGGATCGGACGTGACTACACGGGCAAAGGGGGCGACATTAACGCTGGAGCGGACTCGTCGCTGCGGCGCATTGGGATCGCGCGTGAGTCGTGCATCCGCCCAGTTGGCCACGTCGCTCACGATGCCGTTGCCTGCGTCGGTCACAACAAGTCGCAATTCGTCGGCGTCTTTGACTACGACACGAATCTGCTTCGGTGGTGCATTCTCCCGCATGACACCGCTGTCGAAGAGTTGCTCGTCGTCGACGAACACCTGAAACACGACCGAGCCCTTCGTCTTGCCCGTTTGCCACTGGAGTCCCACCACGGCTTCGAACGTTTCGAACTCTCCGCCCAAATCGATCGTGACGACGCCTTGGGCGTGCGTCCCCAAGCCACGTTCGTATTCGACGTCGCCGATTCGCAGTTTCCGACCGGGTCGATGCGACGGGACCACGGCCGTGTTCAGACCGAGAGTTCCAAAGCCCTGCTTGGCATGGATGATTCGTTCGGCCAATTTGTCGGCAAGATACTCCGGTTCACTCGGTTCTCCGGCAAGGCCGAAGGTCGCCACAACCACGGAAAACAAACTCAAGAGAAGAGTCACTATACGATCATTCACGGTACCACCTCGATAGTCTTCTTCGGCGAAGTCTTGCCGTCGGCGTCTGTCGGCCGTAGTGCCCGATCCAGCACGAAATCGATCGCGCGCTGGGCGTCTTCAGGTCTGGACGTGTGGCCCATGTCTTTCCGGTAGATGAGCATGACCGGACGGCGCATTTTTTCGAGAATGCCGGCCAGGCGAACGACGCTCTGCGGCGGTACGACCGTATCTCTTCCCGAAGCCGTGATTCCCACAGGCATGGTGAGACGCTTGGGCCAATATTCGGCACTTCGTTTCTTGTACTCCGCAGGAATTTCGGACTTGGTTCCGCCAAACGACGCGGCAATGGCATCCTGAAACTTGTTGTATTCCACGTGGTTGGCCGTCCCGTTCATGGCGGCGACTCCGTCGATCAGTTCCGGATGGATCGCGGCAAAGGTAAGCGCGGAGGAAGCGCCCATCGATCCGCCGCAGAGGACGACCTTGTCTATGACGTACTCTTTCTTGATGCCTGCGATGATCTGGCACACGTCAGCCTCGGCCTTGGGCCCCATCCAAGAGGTTCTGGCTCGGTAGTCGGGCAAGATGAGGATCATGCCACGCTCGGCGGCCGCGTTGCGTGCGGCGACGCCTGTGGGTGTGGTGCCGCGGGCGAACTGCCAGCGATCGGAGCCGTGCCCGTGAAGCGCGATAAGGACGTGGTGCTTCATCTCCGGACTGAACTCTTTGGGGAGCATGCGGACGTATCGCTGCGTTGTGCCGTCGCAGTCCGCCGTGAAAGCGACGTCTTCCGTCTGGAAGCGGTCATCGCCCAGCGAGGTCAACACGACCGCCAACACGGTTACCACGGCAAGCAGAGCCACGAAGCTTCTCACACCAGATCCTCCCTCATTTGCCGCCAAGCGAGACCGGGCGGTTGATCATTTTTCAGTTGTTGCGATTGCCGAGGCGCCCCCGGCGCTGACAGGTTGGTGCCACAAGGAACGCCAGTATGCCCTGTCCGTTCCGTAGGGGTCGATGGGGTCGCTTGCCAAGTCGAAGCTGTCGGGCAGAATGCCGAAGCGCTTCATCCAGCGGACGTAGTAATCGCCGGGACGGAAGCCGGGGATGTCGGGCCGTCCATACTCTTGCTGACGCACCCTGGCTGCCTGGATGGCTTTAAGGATGGCCTGGTAATCGGGATCTTTGGTGTCGCGGAAGGTCGCGGCGGGTTGACCGTCCTTCGCCTTGCACCACTCGTAGCCGCCTGCCTCCTTGGACAACGACGCCCGAAGAATCGTCGACTTCTCCGGACAAGACAGGTTGTAGAGATTCCAGTAGTACAGAGGATAGTTGAGCCATGATGGTGGTTTACTGTTGGACCAGCCATCCTTTTGTTGTCTGCTGCGGCGTCCTAGATTGGCGACCGAATCGTGACAGGTCAGGCAACGTTGTTCGACGATTGGACCGACGGGTTTTCCCAAGACGGGCTTCGAAACAATCAAGGGTGTTGCGACCGCGTTCTCCGGGTGGTTGAACACGGCATACGTTCCGGTGAATGCCCCACCCGATTCGATCCACAGCCGCACCATGTCGTATTCCTTTTTGGTCAGGTTCACCTCGTAGTGACTGCCGTCGATCTTCTGCATCAAAGGGCTGGAGCCGGTGCCGAAGCCGTAAGGGGGATGGTTGCCGTCCTCCCCCCAACTGAAACACTGGCTGACCTGATCGTATGCTAATAACTCAGAATAACTCTGCGTGAACCACTCGTTGTTGTCCCCTGTGAGCACGACATGGCCCAAGGGCTCGTCGGAACTATGACAGGTGACGCAATGCCGATCCCATATTGGCTGGATGTCGCGTGGATAGTCGAACACATCGGGTAAGCCCACAAAAGGCTCAATCTGGCTTGGAGGACGGTTCATCGCCATCAAGCTGCGGTTGTCCAGTTGGTTGCCGGGGGTCCCAATGCGAGCCTCGTGGCAGCCCACGCAGCCCTGAGATTCGCCGGGCATCACCATCGTGAAGTTCTGCATCCGCTTCACCGCCAAACCCTTTTCGTCGAGGGCTACGAAATAGACGGCCCGCAGAGCCGGAACATCGAACGAGGCCGATCCGTCGGGCTCGACGGGAACGGTCCCCAAAACGCGGCGGAGTGTAATATATCCCCCGTGAAAACCAGGTAGTCCGTGTTTGCTGCCCGGCTTGGGCAGATCTTCGAGCACCAGGAGCTTCTTGATTGTGCCCGGCTTGACCGCCTTCATGTTCCGCCCACGATAGACATCGGTCAGAATCAGTTGCCCCGTGGCTTTTCTTGGATCGGTACGAGTGGGGATCACCGGTTCGCGCGGCCGCGGACGGATCACCCGCGGATCGTGGACCATCTTATCCCCCTGGTAGAATTCCTGGGTCGTCCCACGTCCGTCAAGAATCAGAAGGCTCTTATCCCTGGCAACAAGAAAACAATCCTCGGACAACGGATAGGGGTCTCGAAATCCCTTTCGCCCTTGCCCTGAACCAGTGCTCCAGCCCAAATCCGGTACATCGGGGCTGATCTGTTTGGCCGCGGACCAATCGCCCGGTCCGGATTCGAGATCGACAATCATCACGTTTCCGGCATTCTCGCGGCGACCGAACGCCGGCGAGAACACCGATACGACTCTGCCGCTCGCGCCCGGGATCGGCAGGGCATCGCACTTGGCGAAGAAATCCGGGTACGGCCGCCCCACTCCGCCGAAAAGCACCATTTGTCCGGTGCCATCGGGATTCATGACCCACAAGTCGCGGAATTTCTCGGGGTCACGATCCAGGTAATCCCACCGCGTGTAGACGATTCGCCCGTCCGGCAACACCGCCGAGCGATCCTCGGAGATCGCGTTAGCGGAAAGAGGCCGTATTTTGCCGCCGTCCGCATCCATCCGGTAGAGGTTGGCGGTTGGGACACGATTGCAGGCTATGAAACGCTTGCACCGGCTCGACGAAAAAATGATGCCGCCATCGGGCAAGTAAGTCGGATCGACGTCGTCCCAATCCCCAAAGGTCAGTTGCCTGAAGCCGCTTCCATCCGCGTTGATCTCACAGAGATGGTAGTGATGTGTGCCGCCTTTACGATACGCAAAGATGATTTTGTCGCCGTCGTAGTGCACGCGCGGATCGCGGAATCCGCCCTTGGGGTCGTCCAGCAGCACCGTGAGCTGCCGGGTGCGCAGGTTGAGCTTGCACAACCGCGATCCATCGGGGGCATGGATGAATTCCTGTTCGTCGGCATACTCGCCAAAGGTTGCATACCACTGATAGGCTGCGCAAAGGTGGCGTTCGGCGAAAACGATCTCCTCGGCACCGTCCATCGCCTGCAATGCCTTGGCCACGAGCCCGGCCGGTGCCGTTTTCGGTTTAACGGCCTCACCACCCCGCGCGTTACCGCCCAAAGCCACCGCGACGAATCCGGACAATGCCAAGACAATCGAAACCGCTTCGCGCCGCTGCATGACTATTCGCTCCTCATCAAGGCCTTGATATTCTCGATTTCCTGTTGGGCAAACCGCACACGTTTCATTTGGAAATACTCATACAGTTCCTTCTGAGGCCTATCCCACGTGTTCGTCTCCATCCGCCGCGCACGCTCCTGCGTATTCCACCTGTTTGCCTCGGCGTATGAGCCGCAAAAAGGAACCGCCAAGTCGATCCAGCATGCGACAATCCGTCTCTCGGCGTCCGTCAATTGAACATCGTAATGCGAAGGCCCCAAATAGTCCATCAACTTGCTTTGCGTTGAACCACATGCATATAGAGGCAACATGGTGGCCATTGATTCGGGATGAATCCAATTCACCAGCGGTGTACACTGACCTTTCGCCGTCAGGGCGACGTATGACTGCGTGAAGTCCCTTAGACCTCTTAGAGCGCCCTGCTGGTTTTCCGGAGGCAACTTGACAACCTCGCCGGTCAAGCGTAACGCCGACCGTTTCTTTTTGTCGCGATCATCGACGTTGCCTTGATGACAGGTGATGCAGTGCCTGTCCCAGATAGGCTGCACCATCTGCACGTAGCTGAATCCATCGACGGTCGCTTTGGCGTCGAGCGAACACGGCTCATTGACACCCAGAAAACTGTTCACGTTCTCCAAGGGCCCTTCCTTTTCAAGCCGAGCCAACAACGGATGCGGTGGCTGACCTGCCAGCGGCTGCAGTTTTAGGGCGGGCCTATCAAATGCCGCAGCCATTTTCGCCGCTGCCAAACCCGTATCGGATTTGCTTTCGTGACACCCCACACATCCAACTCGTTCGCCAGGCAATACCATGGTCCAGCTTCTCATGGTCTGGACGCAGCGCCCTCTGTCATCCAGCAGTTGGAAGTAGACGGCGTTGCGCGCCGGAACCTCAAAATACACACTGCCGTCCTCTTCAACGTCCACTTCGCCCAGGACATGTTTTACATCCTGAGAGCCGTTACCGACCGCAACCGGGGTATTGATGACCGAGCCACCTGCATCACCGCGATTGCGGTTTCTGGAGATTCCGGCCGCCCGATATTCCAATGCAACCACCCGCAGGCGTTTGACGGTTCCCTTTGCTACGCCCTCCAAGCCCGGTCCCGCATAGACACTCTGAACGTAAAACGTGCCTGTCGTCTGGTTCCAGTCCACCCGTGACATTCTGACCGGCGGCTGTTTGCGCAGCATCACAGGAATGGCCTGTCCGCACGAATTGCTCCAGTCGAAAGCCAAAAGCTCACGTTTACCTTCAGCAGTCATGTAATACAGGCCAAAGGGGACGCTGAAGGGACCTTTGAGGAAATGATAACCTTCGGGATTGAAGGCAACCAAATAATGGGTGTCGTCGAATGCATAGGGATATTGCCATTGCGGACCGACTTGACCGAACAAGTCGTAGAAGTAGTGGGGCCAGGGATCATCGAGTTGCGAGATGTGCGGGATGTTCGACGGCTGACGGCCCGGCCTGCCGTCAGGCGAAGCACCGGCGACGTACTCGATTCCACTGTTCCCGTCCGAGCCTTTCGAACGGTCGATGATCGCCAGTTTGCCCTTCTGCACAACATGATGCCCTGCAATGACCGTGATAACCTTACTGGTACCGGGAATTCCGCGGGAGTGGATCAGCGCCGCCGGATACTCACTGTTATTCCCATAGAATGCGGTCTGCGCGGTCCCATCCACATTCATGGCGAACAGAGACTGTTGGAAGAACGGATTGCGGTCACTGTATTCCCAGCGGGTGTAAATAATCCGTCCGTCGTCCAGAAGTTGTGGGTAGTGTGTGCGCACCTGGTCGATCGCCAGACGGCGGACATACCGCCCGTCAACGTCACACACGTAGAGATTACTGGCAGGATGCGCCCAGCAGACATCCAACTGGCCGCAACGCGTGGATTGGAAAATAATCTCCCCGTTTGGGGCAAAACAGGGCTCCGTATCGCTGCAGGGCAGCGTCTTGCCGTTGATTACCGGTGAAAACGTAATCTGTTGAACGCGTCTGTCCGCCAGATTCATCTTGTACAGATGATTATCATCCGTCGCGAAGTTGTCCCGCATCGAGAAAATCAGAGTCTCCGCGTCAAACGAGAGGTTAGGATCCCGGATAATGCCTTGGGGCTTGTCGATGAGAATCTCGTTCGTAACGGTTCCGTCTTCGTGGATGGTTGCTAGACACAGTTGGGAACCCTCGCGGAAGTCCGGATTTCGTTCGTAGAACTGCTCATCCGTCAGTTCGTCCGCCGCCGTATTGATGTGCGTCCAACCGCCAAAGACATAATGTTTCACGTAGACAAACTGCGAAGCCCATTGTCGAATGGTCTTCAGGCGTTCCTGGCGGCGTTGCCGGCAGGCTGTGAAGTACAACTCCTTCCACCGGGTATCACTTCCGGGAACGGAGGACAGTGCATCGAGTTGTTGGCTTAACCGGGACATGTCGACATTGTGTTGTTTCAGTTCGGCCAGAACCCTTTGGACCATCTTTCGTTCAAACGCGGAGTCATTCTTCGAGGAGAAACACCTGGAAATGTCGGGGCCAAGTGTATCCGAAGCGGCGCTGCCGACAGTGTTCGCGACCATCGAAAGGTTTTCCAGCCCGCAGTCCTGATACATCCAATCGCGCTCGAGGCGGTTTTCGGGGTAAGCGACATCCGGGGCGTTGGCAAGCGGTAGATCCGTGGGCTGGCCGCAGAAGCAGGAAACCTCGGCGATTTGCACCGTGAGCTGACTGCCCGTTCCTGCAACGTCATACACTGGTCCGCCTACAGCCTGAGGAAGTCTTCTGACTGTCGACAGCCAACCGCTCCACCACCAACCGAATTGGCAGCGCCGTTTTTCGTCACACCGCCAATTCTCTTGATCCAGTCGCTGATCGGCTCCACGCCACCAATCGGATCCGTTGCGCCGTCTGTCGTAGGACTCGTTGATCACAATGCTGATATAGCGCGTGGCAATCGGTTCCCACGTGACAAATGCTGCATTGAACGTATTGACCGGCGGGAGCCAGCAGTCATCCTTCAGGCGGCGGACGTTCGCCTTCCCTTCCCGATCATCGCAGGCGAAAACACTGACGTTTTCCGCCATGCAGTTGGCCCAGGACTTCTGCGCGACAAAGCGGATGCCGCCGACCTTCTGAACCTTTCCCACATCCAGAACGAAACGGGCGGTAACCGGTGGAGCGGCTTTCGGCGGCATCGTTTTTGGATCCGCCCCAGTCAACGTATCATCGAGGAAACAACAAGAGGTGGCCAAATCGCCGTCGATCAGGTTGTCAAGCGTCTGCGGACCGGACGGATGCGTCGGCGTGGGACTCCAAACCGCGGTGGGCGCAATATCGTACGTCTCGGCGCGTAGGCCCATGCCCGCCGTCAACAGCACACCCGCGGTCAGCGCCATCACAACACCGCTCATCCGATTTTCTGTTTTCATCGGCCCCTTTCGTTGGTCGGTTTCACAGCGAGACATTCGATGCCCACACGGCTCCCGGCGATTACCCTGAGGAAGTCAGGCGTCCAAGGGACTTTTCCCTGCCTCCTGTTTGACGTTTCACTGGCTGGCGAGCGGGCTGGTGCCACAACGAACGCCAGTATGCTTGGTCCGTCTCGTACGGGTCGATTGTGTCTTCGGCCGGGTCGAAGCTATCGGGCAGGATGCCGAAACGCTTCATCCAACGGACATAATGCTCGTTGGGACGGAAGCCCGGCATGTCGAACCGTCCTGCCTTCTGTTGGCGAACCTTGGCCGCCCGGATGGCTCGCAGGATGGCTTGGTAATCGGGATCCTGGTCGTGGCGGAAGACTGCGACGGGCTGGCCGTCCTGGGACCGGCACCAACCGTAACCGCCCGCCTTCTCCGCCAGCGGGGCCAGTAGGATCATCGACTTCTCAGGGTGGGAGAGGTTGTACAGATTCCAACAGTGTCTGGGCAGGTTGACGCGTCCCCGCCACGCGTTTCCTGGTGAGGTCGTGTAGAGAGGATTGACCCGTATCTTGTCGACGCGCTGTCCCAGATTGTCGACGCTGCCGTGGCACGAGAGGCAACGCCTTTCGACGATCGGACCGGCGGGGGCACCAATTGCGACCTTGGTGTTGTTGCACAGCGCGCCCGCGACCGCGCTGTCCGTGCGGTTATAGGCTGCGTACGTCCCGGCGAAGGTCGCACCGGCCTCGATCCAGAGGCGCACCAGGTCGCGTTCCTGGCCCGTCAGCTTCGTTTCGTAGTGACTGCCGTCGATTTTCTTCATCAGCGGGCTGGCTGCCGTGCCGAAGTTCCGGGGCGGATGGTTTCCATCCTCGTCATAGCGTCTCGTGTCGCTGATCTGATTGTAGGAAAACAAAGCATAGTGGCTCTGCGTGAACCATTCGTTGAAGTCGCCTGTCAGCACCACACGGCCTTCCGGCTTCTCCGCGCTGTGGCATTTGACGCAGTGCCTGTTCCATACCGGCTGGATATCGCGAGGGTAGTCGATCACGTCGGGAACGCCCGGTACAGGCTCAATCGGACTGGGGGGACGCTTCAACGCCATCAGGTCGCCGTTGTCTATCGGGCTGGGGGTTACCGCGCGGGGCTCGTGGCAGCCCACGCACCCTTGCGTTTCACCAGGCATCACCATCGTGTAACTCTGCATCCGCTTGACCGCCAGACCGTTCTCGTCCAGCGCCACGAAAAACAGCCCTCGGAGGGGCGGCACTTCAAACGAGGCCGAGCCATCCGCTTCCACCGGAACGGTGCCCAGGATGCGATGGAGCGTGTGCGTACCGTCCATGCTGATGGCGCCGGCCAAGGAGTAGTAGCTGACCGGCTTGGGAAGGTCTTCCAAGATGAGGAGTTTCTTGATCTCACCAGGCGTGACCCCTTCCATGTTGCGTCCGTGGTAGACGTTGGCCAAGACGAATCTCCCGGTGGATTTGCCCGGATGGGTGCGCGACGGCAAGACCCGTTCGCGCGGCCGTGGACGGATCACGCGCGGGTCGTGGATCATCTGTTCCGCGCGGTAGATCTCGTGGAGGCCCCCTTGGTTATCGAGGATAAAAAGGCTCTTGTCCTCGGCGACAAGGAAACAGTCTTTGGACAGCGGGTACGGGTCGCGGAAGCCTTCTTCGCCTCGCGCCCATCCAGAAATTCCCAGGTTCCTCTCAGGGCTAATCTGCATGGCTGCGGTCCAGTCGTCCGGCCCGGCCTTGGGATCGACAATCATCACGTGGCCGGCGTTCTCGCGAAACCCATGCCCCGGCGAGAAGATCGCCGCGATCTTGTCGCTGCCAGGGATCGGCAGGGCGTCGATCATCACGAAAAAGCTTCCCGACGGCGACACGGTGTTGCCGAACAAGACCATTTGGTCGGTGCCGTCGGGGTTCATGCTCCACAGACTATGGAATTTCTGCGGGGCGCGGTCGACGTAATCCCATCGCGTGTAGATCACTCGACCATCCGGCAGCACCGCCGGCCTGTGATCGTCCACGTTGTTCGCCGAAAGCAAACGGATGTTGCCGCCGTCGGCATCCATCCGGTACAGCAGGCCCACCTGCGTATGATAGCAGGGTACGAACCGGTTGCATTGCGACGAAACGAAGATGATTCCGCCATCGGGAAGATAGGCAGGTTCGAGGTCGTCCCAACGACCGAACGTCAACTGCTTCAGGCCCGTGCCGTCCGGGTTAATCTCGTACAGGTGGTGGTACTTCGTCCCGCCTTTGCGGTACGAAAACAGGAGCTTCCCACCGTCGTAGTGGACGCGTGGGTCGCGCACTCCGCCCGCGGGATCGTCCAGCAACATAGTGACTTGCCGTGTCCGCAGGTTGAGCTTACACAGCCGTGATCCGCCCTCGGCGTACATCATCTTATTGGGATCGGACGACCAGTGCCCGAAGTTGGCGTAGTAATGGCCATCGGAGTAGAGCCCGCGGACCGCGAAGACGATCTCTTCCGCGCCGTCCATCAATTCCAGTGCCTTCTCCGATTGATCGGGTGGGGGAGGAGGTGGAGCCAGGGCCTTGACGGATACGTTGTCGACGAGATAGTCGGCGGCAGACCTTCCTGAGTAAAAACCGATCCGCTTCACCGCCGCGTTTGTACCCACGTAGCAAAGAGGGCGCGAGTAAGTTCCCGACTTCTGCCCGTCGGTGAGCGTGATCGTCACTTTCTGGCTCGTTGTGCCGTATCCAGTGCCGTCGACTCTCAAGTGGTTGACGACCGGAGCCTCTCCGTCATCGAAGCGCATGTCACTGCCGATGTCCGGGGTGGGTTTGACCAACAGGCCGGTGTTCAGAAACCTCCCGTTGTCGTAAACCTGAATTTCGTGTCTGCCGCCAGCCGTCGAAAAAACGCGGATGCTGTTGACCCCGTCGGAACTGCGGTGCGCGAGGTAATTTGCCGAATTGGTGAGGATCCCAAACGACCTGACGCCCGTTGACGAGGTGTCCAACACGGCGAAATCCAGTTCCAGGGCAAAGTCGCGAAGCCCTTTGGCGCTGACCGTTTGCCACAGAAATCCACCTTCGGCCGCCATCTTCGCGCTTATCTTGCCAGAAAGAACGGTGGGCGCCGCGGACGAGGGAGCCACGCCCGGCCTGGGACTGGGCGTCCATGAGTGGAATGTCCCATTCTCGTGCTTTTCAAAATCACCGTTGGAAACCAGCTCGGTTCCGATTGGCGAATCAGCCTTTGGCGACCGAAGGACGGTCTCCTCCGTCTTTCGTTTTGTCACGGGGTACCAATTGGCGATTTCCCGCGCGAGCCGGGCTACCTCGTCGGGATGCGCCGCCGCCAGGTTGTGCTTCTCGTGCGGATCGGCCAGCAAATCGAACAACTGTGGCCCAGTGACCGTCCGCGAATCCCACTCCGGTTGCGTGCGAACTACTTCACCGTCGTACGTGAGCAGCAACTTCCACTTTCCCGCAATCACCCATCGAAACGTAAGCGACGCTTCTGGGTCTTCGATGTCGGCGATGTTGTGCGCGAAGTTTTCACCGAAGATCATCTCGCGCTGGATCGGCGTGCCGGCCTCCAGGTTCTTGAGCAGGTTGAGTCCCGGCAGATCAGCGGGCACATTGGCGCCTGCGGCGGCAAGGATCGTGGGCATGATGTCGATGCTGCTGACGATCTCATCGCGATCCGCGGGCTTGAGTTTGTCGGGCCAGGAGAACATGATCGGCGTGCGGATGCCGCCTTCATACGGCGACGCCTTGGATCGCGTCATGTGATGTCCGGCGTGCGGATGCTGAATCCACCCGTTGTCGGTCACGTACACGATGAGCGTGTTGCCGCGCACGCCCTTTTTTTCCAGATAGGCGATCAACCGGCCGCACGTTTCGTCGAACCACTCGCACATCGCGTAGTATCCGGCCGTCTGCCGAGTCAGCCCGGCGACACGGGAATACTTTTCGAGCAGTCGTTTGGGCGGCGTGTGCGGGACGTGGGGCATCATCGGGGCGTACCAAAGGAAGAAGGGCTTTTCCTCGTGAATCGCCATGTCGACAAATTTTTCGACCGGCTCCATGCCTTCGCGCCCGATCTTCCATCCATCGTCGCCGCCGCGACAGCCTGGATTGGGGAACCCGCGCGTCATGCCGTATATGAAGTCTCCCTGCTTGTAGCTGCCTTCCCACCACTTGCCGCTTTGATGGCTGAGGTAGCCACGCTCGGCCAGCAGTGCCGGCAAAGTGTCAAACCGCTTGATGTACGAGATCAGAGCCGCACGACGCTCGGTGTACAACTTGCCGCCGAACTCCGCGCGATTGCGTGAGGGGCTGTTTCCCGTGATTCCATGCCGGTGTGCATAGTGCCCCGTCACGAGCGTCATGAGCGACGATCGACAGAGCGCCGTGGGTACGTAGCCGCGCCGGAAGGCCACACTGTCGGCCGCCAGGCGGTCCAGGTTCGGCGTTTCGATGTGAGCATGGCCCATGAAGCCGTAGTCGGTCCACGCTTGATCGTCGGAAATAATCAGGACGATGTTCGGGGGCGATGCAGCCTCAACCGAAGACGGGGTGAAACCGATCAAGGCAGCCACCATCGCGAAGGCCAGCCGGTTTCTCTGTCGCATCGAGGGTCCTCCAGTTGCGTGTGGTGGAAACCACCGCTTGTCATCCATCTCAGCTATCCATTGTAAGCCACTCTCTTCAGTACAGCACCCATTCTGGAGCCGACAGAAGGCCGATGTCCGGATGGTGTGGTGGTGGCGGCACCCAGAATTTCTTATTCCACGCGGCGTTCGGGTTCTTCCAGTCGCCGAACATGGGTGCCACCGAAGTCCAGACCGTGATCTTCAACTCGGTTTTCTTTCCTCTGACGCCGGCTGGAATGGTCCACTCGAAGGGTGCCCAGGCGCGTGCGCCCAAAGATTGCCCGTCCAGCGAGACCGCCGTGTAAAGCTCGCCTGAATTGATGCGCAGCCTTGCGTCACTCGCATGGGACGGGACCTCCACCTGCGTCGAGTAGGTTACCCGGCCCGCGAAATCGGCGAGGCGTTGTTTCCACAACGCACCGGTGCCAACCGTTTTCGGCAAGGCTCTGATCGCGTGGTTCTCGACCGCAAAATCGCCCGTCATCCATGCGACTGGAAGGTAATAATTGATGTCGCCCCCGCCCGCGTCGATGGCCAACACATACTCGCCTGCGTCGAGCCGAAACGGCTCGGTCTGCCGGTACAGCTCGTTGAGTCCCGGTCGTAATGTGTTGCAGGGTTGATTCGCCCGGACGGGCTTGCCGTCCAGCGTCAACGCGCTCGGCACGGGATGATGGCGGACCACGATCCGCGCAGCCGCAACCGGATGTTCGACCTTGATTCGTGCCATGTTGTCCGTGCCGAACGCCAGCCGATGTGTATTGCATGCGCCAAGAGCGACCGCGAAGGAAGTGTCGGCGGGAAGGGAGCGAATCGCAACGGGTGTCTCCGACACAGACACCTTTCCTTCAAACCGAAATACTCCGCGGGCCGGCAGCTCGAACGGCACCGGCTCGCCGCCTCGTCGCATCAGGCGCAGTTTCCCATGCTCTTTCGCGGTCAGGCCCAGCACCGCGACGCTACCGTCCTGATAGTGGCGCAGCAGCACATCCTCAACCGTCTTGCCGCCCGCGGTTTCGACCCACACCGCGGGCGGACAGACCGTCTTGGCGAACGCGGCTGCCTCGTCGGGCGACGGGAATACGCGCCCGGATTTCTCCTCGTTCAAGGTCGTACCCTCAAAGGCGAACACCAGTGGCTTGTCGCACGGCTCGTCCTCTTCGTAGAGGTCGTAAGTGAGCTGCTCGGCCGAGAAGCAACGGAGTGTGGCGAGCAACGCCGGATGCGATTTGCGTTTTGCAGCCAACCGTGCGGCCTCGCGTTGTGGATAGCGGATGGCGATATCGCATCGCACCGGCTTGGAGGCATAGCATGCGGCAACGCGCGATTCATCGCCCAGCAGACGGAAGGCGGGGAACCACGGCTGCATGCGCGTCATCGGATTGAAATACGCGAACTTTTCGACGTTGCCGCGCGCGTCGAGGGGCGCGACCGCCAGCACATAGTGATCGATCTTGTGCATTGCGCAGAGCCAAATCATCTGACGGTGTGTCGCGTGTCGTAAGTCGCTCGGACCGAGCGCGAAAAGCTCGACCAAGCCGCCGTGTGCGCGTCGGCCTATGGCATGCTGCGCCACGGCCAGCGTGAGCCATTCGATGTTCGCGGGATCGTAGCGTGTTCCGATTTCGTCCATGCCCGGCAGCGTCAGACCCTTCAGCGCATGTAACGGTTTGCCGTTGTAGAGGGCCGAGCTGGAGGTGCTGTTTTCGGAGATCATATGCCCGGTCGATAGCAGTCCCACGCGGTCGCACCAGGCGCGGATCGGATCGAAATAGGCTTTGCGGAAGCGTTCTCCGAGCAGCCCGTAATAGACGGCCCACACCTCGTCCTTGGTGTTGTCCGTCAAGTACGCCTGCACATCCGCCCGCAGCTCGCGCCCAGTCGCGGCTTTGTACTCCGTCTCAGCACCGTCGAAGTAGCGGAAGAGCAGCGACGGTTTGCCGTCGAGTTTCACCGGCGTGCCATGGGCTGGCTCGTCGGTGAAGATACCTGTGACCGTTGAGCCCAAGTACGGTCCGAGACGCTGCTCATACTTCTTGTGGGTCAACTCGACAAACCGCTCCATGGCCTTGAAGCTGTAGTTGTCGACCCAGCCGGGCGAGTGGGCAATCTTCCATGTGAACGTACCGTCGGCGTTCTTGTAGACCGCGTACTGGCGGGACTCGAAATCGGGATTCTCCGCAGGCACCCGACCTTTGCACGAACCGCTCGGCCAGTTGTATTCGTCGTACAGCCAAACGGACATGTCCAGCCGTTTGGCGTGCTTGCAGATCCACTCGCACGTCTGAAGCCACTCGTCGCCCATGTACTCATATTCCAACCCGCTCCTTGCGTAGATCAGAAACTGGTCGACTCCGACAGCCTTGTACGCTTCCAGTGTCTCCTTCACCGCCTGCTCGTCCGGTTTGCCCGTGATCGCCCCCATCGGGATCAGCGGACAACGCGATTCCGCCGCGTTCGCGGTAAGACTCCACCCCATCGCCAACGCAAACAATATGACTTTCGTCTTCACTTCCACACTCCTCTTTGCATTTCACATCTTTCTTCAGCAACCACGCACCAAACGGTCGACGACAACTGTCGGAACTTCAGCTCGACTTCTTCCCTTTCACGTGGCCTGCGCGAGGCCGAAATCTAGGGCGGCACGGGTGGGCTTGGATAGTTTTTGCACGGCTTCGCCGCTAGGCACCTGTGCAAATATCCACTCCATCCACAAGTGGCGTCGAACGTTTTCAATCATATCCGAAAACGTTGTCGCCCGCTTGCCGGTCCATTGCATCACGCGAAGATGCGAGTTCGACCAAGGCATAGTGTCGTAGAAGATAACAATGGTCGTGTACAAGCAGAACAGGCACGGTGCCATTCGCAGCACCGTAAGGCGACTCCTGCCACGAGTCGTTTCCAAGCCAAGATGCGAACGCATCTCTTGAGAGGTCGTCTCTCCTTCCCATCGTCGCTTGAACAAGTCGCCGATCTGCTTGCCACCGATCCCGTGCGCGAAGGATCTTTGGCAAGATCCACTACCCGAAAACCAAGATGCGGCAGAGTACTA
>CAZUAH010000141.1:0-28297 GCA_964617665.1 uncultured Pirellulaceae bacterium | reverse complement strand
GCACAAATTTCAAAGAACATCGCGGGCCGTCGCCGTAAAGGGTGCGCGCCGTCTGCAGAAAACCGGATTCTCTCCTTCGCGCGACGCAACTCTCGACGCCCGAAGACTTTATGGCTAGTTTGCACCATCGACAGTGACATTCGGGTCTGCACCCGTACTTCGTTGTTGGCCTCGGTGATCTCGGGGATCTCGTTGGTTGGGTCAAGGGCGATCCTGGCTGGCTTCGCGCCGCTCGTGAGTTGGATGCGTACCTTCGTGGTCTTCGGCTGCAAATCGTGCGGTGGCTCCAGCAGCGGGATCTCCGCCACTCCCAGCACATCGCCGCCGCTTGAGCGCACTTCGATGCGACTGGGTGGCGAGGCGGAGCCACCGATGTTGTGAACGGTCACTACGACGGCGCCCTCCTCGGCCTTCACGTCGTCGAAGCCGATTGCCAAGTCTGGCCGAGTGCGCACGTCGTCCAACTCCTCCAATAATGTGAGTTCGATTACCACCGTCTGTCCAGGTTGGGCGGTGAACTCGACTGCGCCGTCGTATCGCCATAGCTCCTTTTCCTTGCGGCCGATTTGCTCGTCGGGCTTATTGTCGCCGTCGCGGTCAATTCCGATGGACACATCGTAACGACCGTGCGGCAGGCGCCAGGCGCGCATCGTCATCGGTTGCTCACGATCGTGGAAGCTATGGACAAGCGCTTTCAGGTGATCAGGTTTCGCGTCGAGGATAAGCGCCGCGTAGTCCAGGCCGCCGCCTTCCCAACTGACCCAATGTCCCGGTACGTGGCTCTTGCCGGAAGTCCAGTCGCCCAGGAACATGTTGGACAGCAAACGTCGACCGGGCAGGGGGATGCGGTCAGTGTAGGGTTCGGCTTCGGTCAACAGCCAGCGGTTTCGGATCTGCTGGCGCACCACCTCCTTCAATTCCTCGACCAACCACTTCGGGTCGCCGGTCGCTCGCCATGCCTCATACAAAGCTGTCTCGTTTTGGCTAGCGCTCCATGTGCCCTCCCGCGGCGGTTCGATCGGTTCGGTGAACCGTTTGAGCATGGCTCGTGCGTCGGCGACCTTTCGCTCGTCCGATGGCGTCCATAGCTCCACGACGCGGTCGTATGGATCATCCCCAGTGAGTGCATACGCCCCGCGCAAGAAATATTGCACGATGTACGCTCCGGCACCGCCGCGATACAACGTGTTGCGTTTCTGGAGGATCGGATTCGTCGGATAGGGCGCGTATGGGTTGACCTGAGAATCGCGGAAGTGGATCTCCTTCGGAATGGCGCCTGCGGATTTGCCGCCATCGGTGCTCAGACAACCCAACGCCCACGATTCGGCTTCCTCCAGGAAGATCTCGGTTACCTTGGGATTCTTCGTATACCAGATCAGGTGCCCAGTGCCGACCATCGCAAGTGGGCAGTACGGATGGTCGACGTCGTAAGGTGGATCGTCCCAGATCTGTTTGGTGGTGAACATGTACGACTTGAACTGCCGCTGCCCTGCGCTGTTGATAGCGGTCCAGAAGTCGAGGTAGCGGCTCATCACCATGAATCGTTCTACGGCTTTCGGATTGCCGTAATCGACCAGCAGTACCTGGGGCTGCGTGCACGATTGATCCTCGGCGGCGTGTTCGACGTCGCGCGAGCCCACTGTATAGCCAGTCCCGGCGCTCATCTCCCACGCCACGTCCGCCAGCTTGCGCAGGCCTTCGGCGATTCGCTCGTCGCCGGTCATCAGGTAGTGGCTGGGCCAGTTGCAGGAGAATTCTCCGTCGTCGTTGATATGCCCAGCCAACTCGCCGTTGGAGTGCTGTCGGTTGTCCAGCCACCACGTGATGATTTCGTGCCGATTGCGCAGAGCCTCGCGCGCCCAAACGGCCCAGTCCGGTGCGTCGGCCGGTCCGGGACGCTCCAACTGAACGTTCTCCCGCACCTTGGCGGTGCGGCGGTAGACGTATGTCGCCGGTTTGTTCTGTGGGGCGATTTCGAGCACGCGACGCACGTATCGGCCCAAAACCATCTTCGACCAGTCGCGGCCATCGTAGGCGTGCGCTTCGCTCGCATCCGAATACATGCGCCGCATCAGCCGCTCGATTTGCGGCAGATACTCCGGATAGGCTTGTTCGGGCGTGAGTACGTTCAGCACCAAACGTGACTTCGCCAGATCCAGTGTCATGTCTCTGCGCGGCCGCAGCGTCAGCCAGATTGACTCGCGTGGGGCGTACACCATATCCGGCACGTCAAATGTGACTGACAGGCGACCGTCTTCAACACGGCTGACCGTGCGGAAAGTCATCGCATAGTTACGTCGCTGCTTGCGAGGGTTCAAGCCGCGGTCGGTCGTAGTGGTCCAACGGATATCGACGTCGAGTTCCTCCAGGCGCTGCAACGTCACCTCGAGCATATCGCCCTCGTCGGCGCCGGGCAGTGCAAGATCGACGTTCAGTCCCGCCAAGCCATACTCGTCATGTCGGGGAGTAGCCAACACGTGCAGGTACTGTTCTGCGGACAGGGCCAACTTGCCGCTTGCGTCGGCGCTCGGCGGCGCGAGGACGGACGCTCGATGCCCAATGCCGGCAAGAGCCACTGCGGGATCTTTGGCAACCACCTCCGCGGGATCGACGGGTGCGATCGTCATGTCCACACGCCGGCCCGGCAACGCGCCGCCCTCGCTCAATCCGAGCAGTTGGATCTCATTGATCAGGGCCGGCGTACTGTCCGGCATTTCCAACGCGAAATCATTCACGTCGGCGGACTCGAACTGCAGCGAGGTTACGAGTTCGTCTTTCGGCTCGCTCTCGGCCAACAGTCGTCGAGTGGTGGCGCCTGCCGTTGACGTCTGGAGCGAGACCAAACGAGCCTTGCCTAGGTTCATCTCGGGGCGCATCGAGTGCACCAATGCCCAGCAAACACGCGTAGGACGCTGGAACCGCACGCGAATGTCTTGGCCGCGAATGGGTACCGAACTGTCTAGTCGCCCGTCCACCGGCACGAGCGACGCTGGCGGAATGCGCAGCAGCGCCTCGGTCCACACGTCCGCGATGTCCGGCACGCTTACCGTCATCCCGTGCAGGTTCGGCGTCGCGTCCGGCGCGGGCCACGAGATCGCCTCGACTCGTTCGACTGAAAGATCGTCGTAGTAGAACCATTCGCTGCCGCCAAAGAAGCCTCGCAGCGTGAGATTCAGAGTCTTCGCGTTAGACGGCGCCTGCACCACCGTCTCCCACCGCTGCCACACGTCAGCGGTTACCTTCTGGAATTCAGCCGCCTGCACGTCCGCTCGGTTGCCGTCGGCATCCAGAAAGTAGACTTTGATCTTCGGCGTTTCCGTACCGCCCGCCTGTACACGGCGGATCCAACCGGTGATCCGATAGGCCGCACCGCGTTCGGCTGTGAACCGCTGGGCCATGCCATCTTCAAAACGCGCCTTCGCGCATCGCCGACCGGAGTGTGCGATGTCCGGATCGTCGACAAAGGTGGACCCGCCGAACGGAGTCCAGCCTTTGGCCGTTTTGTCTTCGATTTCCTCAAAACCCGGGCTGCGAAGTAGGTTCTGCGACCACACGCTGGCCGTACACAACAACAGCCCGCACATCACCAAAATCACTCGCTGCATTTCGATCCCTCCTAACGCGGCCTTGGGCCGCAATCAAAGTGGCACGGGCCGGGGGGCCCATGCCACAAACATGCGCGCAGGGCGCGCGGATGTCTGCGCTCGAAAACTCTGTTTCACTGTGCCGGCCTCGGATTTAACGACTAGGCTCCAACTCCCGCACATCTCAACGGCAATCTACCGGAATCTGCGGCCGTTTCAATAGAAGGTTGCTATTGGAGCCCATCGCGGCGGTTGCGATAATACCTACAGTCAGGAAGAGGTTTCTGCCAAGCTACGGAAGAAAGACACGGAGGGAGTGACGTGAAGACTATCACCTGTATCGGCGCTGGTTACGTTGGCGGCCCGACAATGGCAGTTATCGCCAAGCACTGTCCCGAGTATCGAGTCGTCGTGGCCGATATTGACGAGGAGCGGATTGAGGCTTGGCAAAGCGATCATCTGCCAATCTACGAACCGGGGCTCGACGAAGTCGTGTCGTCGGTCCGCGGGAAGAATCTGTTTTTCACGTCCGATATCACCGAGGCCATACAAGCCGGAGACATCATTTTCGTGAGCGTGAATACGCCGACGAAGACCTTCGGCCGTGGTGCGGGAAAGGCCGCCGATCTGCAGTACTGGGAGAAGACGGCTCGGCAGATTCTGCAGGACTCGGAATCCGACAAAATCGTGGTGGAGAAAAGCACGCTTCCCGTGCGCACGGCGGCCGCGATGGGCCGGATCCTGCATTCGCGCGATAGCGGCCATCGCTTCGAGGTGTTGTCGAATCCGGAGTTCCTGGCCGAGGGGACTGCCATCCGTGATCTCGAAAGCCCCGACCGCGTTCTCGTCGGCGGACGGCAGACGTCAATGGGACAGAAAGCGGTTCAGGCTCTGGTGGACATCTACGCTCACTGGGTACCACGCGAACGGATCCTCACCGCCAACGTTTGGTCCAGCGAACTGTCGAAGCTGGTGGCCAACGCTTTCCTGGCACAGCGGATCAGTTCGATCAACAGCATATCGGCCTTATGCGAGGCAACTGGTGCCGACGTTCAGGAAGTCGCACGCGCGATCGGGTTCGACTCGCGCATTGGACCGAAGTTCCTGCAGGCAAGCGTCGGTTTCGGCGGCTCGTGCTTCAAGAAGGACATCCTGAACCTGGTATACCTCTGCCAAACGTATGGGCTCGACGAAGTGGCTCGGTACTGGGAGCAGGTCGTCGCCATGAACGAATACCAGGGCGACCGATTTGTGGACAAGATCGTCAAAACCATGTTCAACACCGTCGCCGGTAAGCGCATCGCCGTCTTCGGTTTCGCTTTCAAAGCCAATACGGGCGATACGCGCGAGAGCCCGGCCATTCGCATTTGCCGGCAGTTGCACGCCGAGAAAGCGTCGGTTGTGGTGACAGATCCCCAGGCCCTGGAGTACGCGGCCCGCGACCTGGAAGACCTTGGGGACGGTATCGAATACGAGGTCAATCCATACCGTGCCGCCGAAGGGGCACACGCGATCCTGGTCGTGACCGAATGGGACACGTACCGCGAACTCGACTACGCTCGCATCTACGCCGCGATGGAGAAGCCTGCGTTCATCTTCGATGGCCGCAATATCCTGGATCACGCCGCCCTGCGAGAATTGGGCTTCCACGCGTACGCTATTGGCAAGCCCGTGGCCCAGGCGAAGGAATAAGATGCTGACTCGCTAGTCCACGCATTCCAGTGGATCCAGTCCCATTGCGCTTCCGAGTTTGTTCAGCCGTTCGATCTGTTTGGGCGTGTAGAAGATACCTTGTGCCAGTGAAAGATCTCTCTGTTTCTGTTCCTTCTCTCCGGGCAGCAACATGTTCTCGCCACCGTGTTTTTTGATGTCTGCGATGGTGTCAGAGATGCCCTGAAGAGCAGCCTGTTGGGAAACGAGGGTGTCGATGCGCCATGCTTCGAATGTCTGCCTTATCCATCGATCGGTTCCATGTGCCATCGGATCGACGAAGGTTGACGGACCACCACCTACGACGCTGTCGAGCTCGATCAAGGTTGCCAGCCCCGTTCCTTTGAATCCCGCGTCTGCCTTTTCGGCCTTTTCTTTTCCCAATCCGCCCAGCGGAACCATGGAACCATTCTTGAGGAAATCCTCCATGTCATCGAAACTACCTGGATCAGTCGTCTCCTCGCAATGCTGGTCAAGCACGGGAAAGGGTAGCGGTATTCCTTCGATCAAAGCCTTCGCGATTCCACTGACTGCATGAATCGTTGTCGCCATATCGATGGTGACGATTCCTTCGTTGTATGGCAAAGACCAACAGACCACGTTTGTGCCCAGACGATTGCTTTCACCGTCATGGGATCGCACGACGGAAGCAGTGGTACAAGTGACTCGGCCTGCGAGGAGTTTCTCTCTGCAAATCTCCTCGGAATACACCGCCGCCGCCCCATAATGATTGGCGTTGAAGACGTAGACCTTGCCAATCCCGTGTGTCTCGGCCAGTGCCTTCACTTGAGTCACTGCGGATTTCGCCACGGAATGTCCGAGATCCCCTCGAGCGTCCATGTGCCGTATTGGAAAAATCTTGTTTCTTGTCAAGTCTTTCGGTACGGCGCCTGGAAACGTTCCGCCGTCTTTGATCGAAGGGACGACTAGCAGGTCTAAGTTGTTGACTCCATGAGAGAATATGCCGCGCAAGTCAGCCTCGACCAGGACCTCGGCCGTCACATCCGCTTTGCTGGCCGGTACGCCGTGTCGCTGGAGGATCGTCGCAATAAATTCCCTCACAGTTTCGGCACGATATCTCTGCATCTCATTCACCTTCTTGGCGTTGGCCGTTTTCTTCGTGTGCGCCGGACTTGAATTCGCAGGCATGCGAACAGTATATCATTTGCGCCACAGTGGCAAGGTAGTCCAGGCCAGAAGTGTTTCTTCGTATGTACCATCAGCTACAATCCCAGAGGGGCACGTGAGAAATATCAAATAGTCGCATCAGGGTTCCGAACCCTGAAGCAACTTGGGGACGTTGGTGTCACGCAGAGGCGCGGAGATCGCAGAGAGTGATTTATGCCGATTCTTCTCTGCGAACTCTGCGCCTCTGCGTGAGTCCCTTCTTCCCGATCCCTTTTCTTACCGGAGAGATGACCATGACGCACAACGAGATCACCGGAATCATTGTTGACACCGCAGTGAACATCCATCGTCGGCTGGGCCCGGGCTTGCTCGAGTCGGTCTATCGAAAGGTCTTGGCATACGAACTGCGCAAACGTGGTCTTCACGTCGTGGAAGAGAAACCCATTCCTGTCGTCTGGGACGACGTCCGACTCGAATTGGGTTTTCGGGCCGACGTGATCGTGAACAACATGGTGGTTGTCGAGACGAAATCGGTCGAAGCGGTTGCTCCGGTGCATAAGAAGCAAGTATTGACTTACCTGCGCATCCTGGACATGCGTGTGGGATTGCTGATCAACTTCAACGTCGATTTGCTGAAGAACGGTATCTCCAGGATTGTGAATAACTTGCCGGAGTAATGGTTTCACGCGGAGGCGCAGAGCTCGCAGAGAGTCCCATCGGTGACCGGTGCCGCTCTTTCGCCTATTGAGCGAGTCCTGTGATCAGTTTCTTCTGACGAGATGCCTCCCTGAGTTTGCGGCGGTCGATTACGTGGCCGTCGTTGATCTGGAACAGGTGTAGAAACGTCTCGGGCGGGAGGTCGCCGCGTAGTTGATCTACACTGCCGTCGGCGAAACCGCATAGCCAGCGTCCGTCGGCTCCGACCATTAGTCCGGCTGCGGGGTTTTTCGGATCGAATGCATAGTCATCCGGAGCGGTCCAGGGCACGGCTTTTTCCGGCTTCACTTCGACCACGATCACGGTGTTGCTGGTACCATCTGTGAAGTTGCTGAACGTCGGTGAGTCAGCTCCACCGAAAGCAGTCTTTTCCCCTGCCGGCGCCAAGATTGTTGTATACCCCGGTTTGACGGCAGCCTTAGGCGAAATCTCGAACGAACGGCTCATATAGACGTCGGGCATCTTCGCAATCAGCTTCTTGTTGTGCGGACTGTCCCACGATTCATCGAGATGGAATTCCTCGTAGAGCTTGATTTCCTCGACGAACGGCAAAATGTGCACGCGCCAACTCAGATGGTGTTTGCCGTCTTGGCCGCGGAACTTATCGATTGGGGGGAATGTTTTGTAAACATCATGATAGTTGTGCATGCCCAGCAGAATCTGTTTCATGCGGTCGCGGTTCTTGTGGCGGCGCGTCTTTTCTCCGATCGTCTGAGCAATTGCAGCCAGTATCTTCAGGTTGGCGTTGGTCTTCTCGCGTCCGTCTATGTGGATCGTAATCTGCTGGCCCTCGACCTGCGGATCCAGCCAACCGGTCAATGCTTGCGTCAACTCTGGCGGAATCTGCTTGTGCATGTGCGGCGCTGCGTTGTAGGCAGAATGCAGTATTTTCGGGAGATGGGCTGCCAGATCGCGGGCCGCCGATTCCGACGAGGATTGAATGACGAGTTCGGCACGGAGCTGCGCAGGGTCGACGCCGAGGGCGGCCCATTGGAGTCCTTCGGTCAACACGCTACTGGGCCCGCCGCCCAACTGAGGCGGCAGTTCGGGTAACAGCTCTTTGACCGTTCGCCGCACGTGTGACGGCGGCAGAAGCAGCACTTGAGCGGGATAGCCTGCCACGGACTCGAAAGCATCTGCGATTCCGTCACGTGGTGAGGCGGGGAACGCAGCCAGCAACTCGGCCACGTTCATATCGTGCATGTGAGCTACAACCGCATAGTCGCCGTGAATTTGAAGGTCGGTCTTCAACTGGCTTTTCAAGAAAGCGTCTAGCTTCGCCGCAACAGCCTCAGGCGGCTTCTTCACGAAGGCGAACATGGGTATACGGCGTTGGGAGATAGGAATGCCTACCGTCGCAAAGACCGGTTGATCGTTCACCAACGCACGCAACATCTCTAGTCCTGCACCTACCTGCTGCGACATTTGTCGATAGGATGTTTCGGCATCGGGTGGCAACGATTCTAGAGTGTCGGCCAAATTGGGCAGAGTGATTCGGGACGGATCGACTTTCACCACGAGAAAACTCGCGTCACTGACAAACGGTTGTACAATCGCTGCGTCCGTGGTTGGAGGCTCCTGAGCGGTGGCGATCGGAATTGCGGCCTGGGAACATACCGCCAAACAGATGGAACTCATCCCGAAACCAAGACTGGTATACCAAGTGCGATACGAGTTAGTGGTCATGGCAGATCTCCGCGGAATCGTGTTGTTTGTTTCGATACGGTCTTGACGTGGACGGTCTACTTGGGCTGCTTGGCCAATCGCAGAACGAGCCGATAACGCAGGCCCGGCAGCGAGTGACCGCTGAGCACAGCGCGTGACCCGAGACACTCGTAGTCGATCGGTTGACCGGTGAAGGGCTCGACGGGTGCCGGGACCGGCAAGTCGTCCAACGAACGGGGAAGCATACCGTCGGCAGCACCATACATGCGAATTGCCTCCACGGTTTGGAGCAAAGCAATGGTCTGTTCGCAACGGGCCTCGGCGGTACAGGCCGCCCGGATGGCCGGCAGCAGCAGCATGGCCGGTGCAGTGCACAAACCATATCTTTTTGACGCTGCCCGCATCGCGTCGTCCACGCGGCGGCCTTTATCGCGAGCCTGCCAGTACGGAAGATGCGTCCATTTGAAGTAGTCATCGCGACATTGGTCATAGAATCGGACCGCTGCCAGAGCGACGACTTGTGCCGTGGGATACGCCTCCACCTGATCTCGCGGCAAATTGCACTCGTCGATCAAGTAGTCCCTTGCACCCGGATAGGCAGCGGCGATGAATGCGACAAGTTTGGTGCGGTCAAGTTGGGGATCATCGTCGAGCGAACCAAAACCGAACTCGGAGGCAAGATGGCCGAATTGTCCGAGCAGGCGATCCAGGAAGTCTTGCCAATATCCAACCGGTCGCGGCATCTCGTCTACTTCTTGAAGCACCTTCAGTTGCAGATACAAGAACTGGCGTTCGACGTCCAACGAATGCCGAAGGTCGACCAGCGGTCTTGGCATTGACGCGAGGGCCCAATAGAGGTTCGGCGTCTCGGGATGTTGGACCAGATACAGTGCATCGTTCCAGGCAATGCCGGCAATGGCGATTCCAACCAGATTCGATACCAGAAAGTCATCGTGTCCCATATGGCGCGCCATCGCGAACTGCTGACCGGTGATCTCGATGGCGTCGTCAATGCGTCCTTCCGCAATCGCGACTCGACATCGCAGGGTTTGCGTGCGGGCAACCTCGCGCATTGACTGGATTTCGGGCAGCAGGTATCCGATCAGGTCGTCGGCCTCGCGCAGGTTTCGGTCCGCATCGAACCGGTCGCGCTGCGCTGCCTCGCGGAGGAACTGGGTCTGAAACGATGTCAGTCGCAAGTACTCCTTCACCTCGTCCAATGGCAGCTCATCCGGAGGCGTGGAACCCCAGACAGCCGGAGGCACTTGATGGTACTGTTTGCCTTCTTTCTCCGCCCGCGCGGACGCTTCTCTCCAAATCTGAATCAGCCGCTCCCGAGCGGAGCGCTGTTCAAAGAATCCATTCGCCTTGAGGTAATAGATGTATGCGTTTCCGTCCAGCATCTCAAAATCGTCAGGTATCAGACGGTACTTCAGTGCAGGACGAGGTTCTGCTTTCGCGTGCAGCGTCATCTCCATCGTTTGGACGCGGATGCCCGTCTGCTCGTCGCGTTCCACAATCCAACCGTCTTCCTTGGTCTGCTGCTTGCGCCCGGAATCGTTAGGGTCTGCCAGGGCGGTGATCATTTGTGCTTCGCTCTGCGAAACCCAGCCACAGAGCCCGATGATCAGTAGGGTCGGGGTTAGAAACGCTCGTGAGAATGACGAGTTCATGGATTGGTCTCCCTTCGAAAAGCGAGTTGTCGTGTCGCCAGTTTGAAACGTCCTCGTTTAACCCGAGGCCGGAGGCGATGGCGGGTAGCGGGATTGATCGCACATACATGACGCCCGCCGTCGCCTCCGGCTTCGGGTTAAACAAGGCACACGGACGGTCTCCTAAAGCACAGACGCTGGACGCGTGCCAAGCAGTTCTTTCAGCAACTGCTCCTGTGTGATTGACGGTGTCGGAGCGAAATCGGGTGTCATGTCTTGTCGAGTATCGCCACCTGGGTCCGGCGTGTGTGCCCGGTCCTGTGGCATGGTGCTGGTGTGATGCCGAACACGTGAAGAGCCTGATGCGTCCTGGGAGCGAGCGAAGTCGCCGGCTCTCAATGTGGGCCATTCGTCTCCGTAAGCTGCAACTCCGCGACCGACCGTATCGAACAGCATGGAGGCAACTAGCGAATCGGAAGGAGACCAGAGCGGCGCGTTCTTCCGTGGAGATTCGTCGCGCGGCGGTTGTTCCGAGTCGTGATCCGACGGTTCCTTTTCGTGCGACTCCACGACCTTCGGAACTCCTTCGTTCACTACCGTCATCTCGTCAGACGCTTTCTCTGATGGCGCACCTCGACTCAACAACAGGAATGTCATCAATGCTCCAGCAATCGCACCGCATGCCCAAGAACCGGCAATTGCGATGGTCCAACCGTATGATCGAATGCCGCGTCGTCCAACAGACGGCTCAGGCAACATGACCGTTTGGTCCGCCGAGCGCACAATCGCCTCGATATCCAAAGCTGCCGGGCGCGGCCGGGCTGCTTTCAGCCGCTGTTCGACCTCAGCCGGCCGTTTCGGGTCGACGCCGTCGTCTGCAAGCGATTCACGATCTTCAGAGGATGGATGGTTTGGGTTCATTTGTCTGTCTCGAATCTTCGAGTTCGTTGTTCATGATCCGCCCCAATTCGACCAACGCGCGCTGGTAACGCCGGTGTACCGCGCTGGTGGATCGGTCGACCAGTTCGGCTATCTGGGCGTACGAGAGTTCGCCCCAAACGCGGGCCACTACGATCTCGCGTTCCAGGGGTGGTAGCCGCCTGAGCAACGCTTCCACGTCGATGGATTCACCCAGGATGTCGTTTGCTGGCAGAAACCACGATTCACGTTGTTCACTCGCCTGCCGGTGGTGCTTGACGCGACGGCGTTCCGCGCGAGCCTGATTCATGGCCCGTCGCCGGACCGTCTTGTACAGCCAAGCGACTGGGTGATCGGGGGCAGGGTTCTGACGCAACAGCTCGATCAACGCTTCCTGCAACGCATCCTCCGGCGCGCGACACCACTGACGCGCGTACAACGCAAGGGCCGCCCCATGTGCGTCCACCAACTCGCCAATTCGTTGCGCGTCGATTCGTGTCACGTGCCCGCCGCTGCCAAACCCCGCTCGAGATCCTTGCGTTTTGCGTTCCCCACCATCCTACCTGTTCACGCGTATTCAGGCGACTTACTTCCCACAAGTACGGATATGTCACCGATCACGAGGCGTCTTCCCGCCCAATTTCAAAGAAAAGTACAGGTCACGACACGGAGCAATGCTCCGCCCGGTGCTCGGCAGCCTGCATTTGTCCATTGGAACGTAAGTCACCCATCACCGCTGGAGATCTCCGATTGTGCAGGTCTCACGGCCGGGAGACAACAGGATGGCCGCTGATGTTGGGGGCTATCTACTCAGATTCGGGCAGGGAAACACATTCTCGAAACTTGACACGCTGACTTGAGGTGGTACGTTGGACTGGTGTGGCGTTTCCACGCCGTGAGGGCCAGGGTTTTGGACGGTTGCCGGACGGTCCTTTTCTCCAACGCTGGGATTCACATCTGTCGCCAGCGGAAGAAGCTATGAAATCGGACAGATCGCGCGGGTTTACGCTTGTCGAATTGCTGGTCGTGATTGCGATCATTGGCATCCTGGTTGCGCTTCTGCTTCCCGCGATCCAAGCAGCCCGCGAGGCGGCCAGGCGGGCACAGTGCCTGAACAACCTGAAGCAGCAAGCGCTTGGGTTGCATAGTTTTCACGATACATACCGTCGTTTTCCATCCGCCCACCAGATAATGCCGAGTGTCTATTGCACCACGTATTCTTGCGATGAGACGCCCGGGGGATTGGCTCCGAACGGGTACCCTGTCGAGGGGCCGTTCTGGAGTTGGACGCTACGAATTGCACCATACATCGAGATGAAGAACCTTTACGATTCCGTGGACCTTCACGCTTGGCCGTGGTGGCAGCCCGATCCCAGCGGCACCGACCCGAACGGGGTTTTGTGCGACACGTTTGTCTGCCCTTCCGATGTCCGTGCCGGGATCCAAACCACCTACGGCGGTCACAAGGTTGCACTTACGTCCTACTTGGGCGTGTCCGGACGCAATCAATTCAAAGAAGCCGGCGGCCAAGACGGAGTTCTCTATGTGAACTCGTCCGTGCCAATGGCGGAAATCCTTGACGGCACAAGCAACACATTGATGATTGGCGAACGACCGCCCACCAACGAAGTGTACGGGTGGCTGTGGGCCGGTGCCGGCGAATCGCCGCATTTTGGCGCGACGGATGTTGTGCTGGGAGTTCTTGAACGCCCGTTGTTGCATACGGCCACCCCGGATTTTTTCCGGCATGGATCGATTATCGATCCGATGGATAGCCATCGCTATCACTTCTGGAGCCTGCATCCGGGAGGCGCAAACTGGGCATTGGCCGATGCCAGCATCAGGTTCATCAGCTACGAGGCCGGCGGCCCCGAAAACGCGTCGTCCCCAACAATCGTCGAGGCGATGGCCACGCGCCACGGCGGTGAAGCCATCAACGTTCCTGAATAGAAATCAACCGTACATCGAGAAACACACGTTGTGGAGGTTTACACAGTGCGCGGATTGATGCTGTTTCTCTTGTTGCTAGGCGTTGGAGTGTTCGGGTGTTCCGAAGCCGAGGATCCTCACGCCGATAGCATTCCTGATATTCCGCCGGGCCGTTCAAGCGTGGGTCCGGAAGGAGGCGACCAAATGCCCGTTGCTCCGCCTCCCAAGAAACAGTTGGAGCCATCTCCACCAACGTCTGACGGATGGCAACCAGCCGGAACGCGCTAGCGTCCGGTTCGTGTGACGATCAGAGCAACTGTGGGGGCGCCCGACGGCTAATCCACAAGCGATGCGTTACGGCGTTGCTCCTGGTTCAACACATTTTCTCGCATCCACCGGACGCAATGCCCTGCGTACTGATCCAAGTTTTCCAGTGCACCTCCGCCGCGGACCGGCGAGCACATCTCGAAATTGGCGATGCCGTCAAATCCACCTTCTTTCAATCCCTGGAAGAAAGCGGGATAGTCGATAAAGCCCTCGCCGAATCGTACCGCCCGAACCAGATCCGGCGACACGCGTTCGTAATTGACGATGGCTGGGTGATATTGAAAACGCGGCAAGCGGATATAGTCCGCATTCGTCGTGATTGCCGCATACGGTGCCATTCGCTTGGCGGCTTCGTAGACATCTTCGCCTCGAAGCGCCGGCGACCACGCGTCGAAGCCGACTTTGCAGTTTGCGCGATCGACGTCGCCCAATAACTCCAACAACGCCTCGCTGTGTAGTCCGATGTCGTGATGGTTCTGCACGGCGATGGTCACGTTGTGTTCGGCCGCTCGATCGCAGATTTCTCGCAGCACCGTCACCACGCGGCTCCAAAGGGTGTGCGGAGTCTGCCCTTCGACTTCGTAGGCCGTGAAGATGCGGACATATCCGGCCCCAAGTCGTGCCGCGATGCGAGCCAACGATTCGACATAGCTGATCTGCATCTCCAGGAATGGCACTTCCGCAGCACCCGCTCCAGAGAGATCCGTGTAGCCGCCCAGCACGGCGCACTCGACGCCGTGTTCTTTCAGCGTCGCTTCGATCGTTGCCAGTCGTTCTTCCGTAGCGTCCAACGGTGAGAGATGCGGACGTTTGCCCATGATCATCACAGCGTCATACCCCAACGCGCCCGCTTTTGCAATTGTGTCTTCGAGCGAAAGCGCATGTTGCCCCCAAAGTCCGGCATAACTGACGGTAAACAGGCTGAGTCTCATCGTTTCCTCCAGCGGAAAGGAACTCCAGATTCGTCCAGGCGATTATACCCGTTCGCGAACGCCGTGTGCCAACGATATCGCGATCGCGTGTTTTTCCGGACCGACACAATTCTAGCCGGAACACTTTCCAATCGAGCGTTCGTCAAGCATACAATAGCTTGTGCCGACTCAAGAGGCTACATCCTGGAGCCTCTACGGGAGACAAGAATGCCCCGACCACAATTCAGCCTAAAAGCGATACTGGTGATCGTTGCGGTGCTGTCAGTGCCCTTCGCGATGTTTGTCAGCAAAGGCATACTTCACCCCATCGGCGGAATCATCCTCGTGCCAACGATTGCGACTTGTGCGGGCTATCTGGTACGAGGGTGGTACGGCGCGATCTGGGGCTTGGTGTTTTCGCCAGTCCTGGGCGCGATACTGACAGCGATTCTGATGTTGTTTGATCTATTGAGAATTTGATAGGTGCCTGACGGTCGGAAAAACAAACCGCCGCACACCTTCTGCTTCGCCAGCTCATCCCGGTTCACACGTCCTTCACCTTCTTCCCCACGCATCTCGCGGGTGGTAGGGTAGAGATGGGGCGATCGTGTTCCGACTGGTCATACCCACTTCAGTATCGCCCCCAACCACGCCTCGCTCGAACCTGGAAGAATCGCAACTTGATAGAGGAATCAAATGAAGTCAGTAATGCCTGTCGCCGTCCTGTTCTTTGCGTTCTGCTCGGTAGCCACCGCCGCCGATCGCAAGCCTAACATCGTTTATATTCTGGCCGACGATCTTGGGTGGAGTGACACGACGCTGTACGGAACCACAGAGTTCTATCAAACGCCCAACGTCGAGCGACTGGCGCGGCGCGGGATGACCTTCACGCGAGCCTACTCGGCCAGCCCGCTGTGCTCACCAACGCGTGCCAGTATCCTCACTGGCCTCAGTCCGGCTCGCGTTGGCATCACCACACCGGCGTGTCATTTGCCGCAGGCGGCGCTGGAGGCAACGCCGGGCACACGGGCACCGGCGAACTGCAAAGCGATTGGACCGAATACGGCCACGCGCTTGAAGACCGACTACTACACACTGACCGACGCGCTAAAGGACGCCGGCTACGCTACCGGGCATTTCGGCAAATGGCATCTGGGCCACGAGCCGTATTCGCCACTGGAACATGGCTTCGACGTCGACGTGCCACACTGGCCTGGACCGGGGCCAGCCGGTAGTTTCGTTGCGCCGTGGAAGTTCCCCGACTTCGATCCCGATACGCCCAACGAGCACATCGAAGACCGCATGGCCAAAGAAGCGGTTGCGTTTATGGAGCAGCACAAGAACGAACCGTTCTTTCTCAACTACTGGATGTTCAGCGTTCACGCTCCGTTCGACGCAAAGCAATCGTTGATCGAGAAGCATCGCGGTCGTGTCAACCAGAAAGACGCGCAGCGCAGCCCGACTTACGCTGCCATGATCGAGTCGATGGATGATGCCATCGGTACGCTGCTCGACACGATTGACCGGCTGGAAATCGCCGAGCAGACGATCGTGGTATTCTTCTCCGACAATGGCGGGAACATGTACAACGAGGTCGATGGCACCACGCCCACAAGCAACCGGCCATTGCGCGGCGGAAAGGCGACCATGTTCGAGGGCGGTGTCCGTGTGCCTTGCGTGGTAATCTGGCCCGGCGTCGTTGACGGCGATACTCGCAGCCAAGCGGTCGTCCAGAGCAGCGACTTCTATCCAACACTGCTCGATATGCTTGGACTCGAAGCTCGCGAAGAACAGCAGTTCGACGGCATCAGTATCGTACCCGCGCTGAAGGGGCAGCCAGTTGTGCGAGAAGCCATCTTCACCTATTTTCCGCACAATCCGAAAGTACCGGACTGGTTGCCGCCATCGGTCGCCGTGCATCGCGGCGACTGGAAACTGATCCGCATTTTTCATGGTGGCGAAGGCGGCGCGCACCGTTGGAAGCTCTTCAATCTAAGTGAGGATATTGGCGAGAAGAACGATCTGGCCGCCCGCGAGGCTCAGCGAGTCAAGGAGCTGGACGCGTTGATCGACACCTTTCTGTCGGACACGCAAGCAGTCCTTCCCATCCCGAATCCCAATTTCGATCCGGCCGTCTACCACGCGGAGGACGAGGGAAAACCAGGCTTGAAGCCAGCGAGAAAGCCTAAGCCATCCAGGGCCCGCAAAGGCCCACCGCCAAAACCGGTTGCCGGCTGGAAGCCGAGCCACGACTGTACGCTGACGGTACGGGACGGCTCACTGGTGGTTGCCAGTTCAGGATCGGACCCCTATCTGAGCTACACCTTGCCAAAGACGCTGGAAGTTGGCCGGTTCAAGGCCCTAATCACGATGACCTCGACTGGCCGCGGACGAGGCCAGTTCTTCTGGCAGGAGCAGGGCATTCAGCCGCCATTTTTCCGCGATCGCAGTACGGTATTCGCGATGACGCATGATGGCAAACCACACGAGTATCGTGTTGCGTTCGCTGCAGCGCATCCGGTGACCGCGGTCCGACTGGATCCCGGCCAGGCAGCGGGCGAGATCCGCATTTCTGCAATCAAACTGCTGGATGCTGACGACCGGCTTGTGTATGAATGGGAATTCGCGGCTTCTCCTTCGGGCAAGCCGCGGAAGTGATTGTCAAGGTGGAGTCAAATCGGTTTACGAGTACGACAGGAGAAACCACATGAAGAGAACTCATCGAATTGCGTCTGTCTCGATCCTGATTCTGGTCGCGATGCTCGCCGTGCCGAACATTCTTACTGCACAGGAGAATACCGAAGAGGGTTGGACCGCTCTATTCAACGGCAAGGACTTGGACGACTGGAAGTTCCACCTGGGAAAGGAAGGTGCGGACAACGACGGGACCTATACGGTCAAAGACGGCATCCTGATCTGCAGCGGCAGCCCGTCGGGCTACATGTACACGGAGAAGTCGTACAGTAACTACACGCTGCGGTTCGACTTCGCCTTCAAGAAGAGGCCCGGCAATAGCGGCTGCCTGATCCACGTTGGCGAGAAGAACGCTCTGGGCGTCTGGCCGCGGAGCATCGAGGTGCAGGGAGCGCACCGATCAATGGGGCTGATCCTCCCGATTCCGCGTAACGTCGAGTGCACGCGCACACTCGACAGAGAAGCTCTGGCGAAAGTCCGCAAACCGGTCGGCGAGTTCAATGCGATGGAAATCGAGGTGACAGGTGGCGACATGACCATCTCGCTCAACGGCACCGTCGTCTCGACCGTCGGCGACTGCGAATTGACCGAAGGCCCCATCGGTTTCCAGAGCGAAGGCGCCGAGACCCACTGGAAAAACATCCGGATCCGGGAGAAGTAGCACCGTTTTGTATGAGGGCATTCCATGGCCGATTCACGGGAGGGCGAAGCTCCTGCTGAGCCGTGTTTTCTCGTCGTTCCGGCTCGGCGGCAGCCTCGCCCTCCCGGTTTTGAAACTGCTTCATGTCACGATATAGGATCTGGATAGGATTGAAGACAGCAATCGTCATCGCTTCGGCGCTGCTGTTCACCGCGACAGCATTTTCCCAAAGCTATCCACCACCGGCTTTGTATGGCACGGACAGCGTGGGCCGAGGCATGCCCAGTCCGGCTGAGGTTCGTACATTTCAGAAAGACCGATACGTTGGCATCTTCTATTTCTTGTGGTTGCGGTTGAATCGCGTCTACAACAACACCCAGATTCTTAGCGTGAACCCGCAGGCGCGCACAACCAATGCGTCGCCTCCGTGGGGTCGGCCCCATGCCTATCATTTCTGGGGCGAGCCCATGTTTGGCTACTATCGCAGCGACGATCCGTGGGTGTTGCGACGTCATGCTGCGCTGCTCTCGGATGCGGGTGTCGATTTCCTGGTTTTCGATACGACCAACGCAGTCACTTATGACAATGTGGTAATGCGACTGTGCGAGGTGTTCGAAGAACAGCGTGAATTGGGCGAGCATGTGCCGCAAATCGTGTTCATGGTGAACACCCGCGCCGGGCAGACCGCACAGCGAATCTACGAGACCTACTATAAGCCGTCGCTTCATCCCGAGCTTTGGTTCCGCTGGCAGGGCAAGCCGCTGCTGATCTGCGACCCCAAGGAAGCATCAGACGAGGTGGCGGCCTTTTTCACCTTGCGCAAGGCTCACTGGCCCTTCAAGCTGGTCAACACGCACAACGCTTGGCATTGGGAGGCAGCTTATCCACAGGTGTACTCGTACGACGACGATCCGTCCAAGCCGGAACAGGTGGACGTTTCGGTTGGGCAGAACCTGCATCAGGAACACGGCCGCGTCGAGATGATGAGCACCGGAAAGGCGCGTGGCCGAAGTTTTCATGGCGGTCGCGTCGACGATCGGCCTGATGCCTACAAGTACGGTTTCAACTTCGAAGAGCAATGGCAGCGGGCTTTCGACCTTGATCCGGACGTCGTATTTGTCACAGGATGGAACGAGTGGATTGCCATGCAGCTCAACACGAAGCATGGACCGCCCGTCTTCTGCGACCAGTTCGATCTGGAGTTCAGTCGTGACGTCGAAATGATGAAGGGCGGGTATGGCGACAACTACTACATGCAAATGGCTGCCAATATCCGTCATTTCAAAGGCATGCAGCAACCTCCGGCACCCTCGCAAGGCAAGACGATCGTTCTGACGGAACCGTTCAGCCAGTGGGACGATGTGACATCGGTATACCGTGACCATGCTCTTGACACGTTGCCTCGCGATTTTCGCGGATGTGGCGACAAGCACTATCGAGTCCAAACCGGCCGCAACGACTTCCGCACGTTGAAAGTCACTCACGATCGGGCGAACGTCTATTTCCATGCACAGACCAGTGAAAACGTTACACCTCACACGGATACGAATTGGATGTGGTTATTGGCCGATGTCAAAGGGACCAACGGTCCACGTTGGGGAGGATTCAATTTCATCGTGAGTCGCGAGGTAGCCAGTCCGACCGAAGCATCAATCGAAGCCAACGCCGGCGGCTGGCGATGGAAGACGGTTGGGGCGGTGAAGTATCGCACGGAAGGAAATCGGATACACACGGCGATTCCAAGGGAACTGCTCGGTATAGAAAGTGACGAATTCATACTTGAATTCAAATGGATCGATAACGCCCAGAAGCCTGGTGACATCCTGGATGTCTACATCAACGGAGACACCGCACCAAGCGGCCGATTCCGTTATCGTTACGAAGCGTCCCCCGAAGATCCGCGAGTAGCCCGGACTATCGGATCGATAAGATGAGCGGAATGAACTTGTCTACGCGAGTCTCAGGCTTACTACACATTGTGTGCGCGATCGCTGTGGCCACACTCATCGCCTCGCACTCGCCATCCGTCCGGGCAGAAGACACAAAACCGACTCAAGCCGACGTTGTTGTTATCGGGGGAACACCGGGCGGGCTGATGGCTGCGATCGCAGCGGCGCGCGAAGGCCGGTCGGCCATTGTGCTTGAACGATCGGGCCACATCGGCGGATTACCGGCCAACGGGCTTGGGGCCACTGATATCACGACGCGTGGTGCGACTGGCGGATTGTTCCTGCAATTTGTCAATCGCATCACCACTCACTATCGCGAGAACTACGGCCTGGACTCGTCGCAGTATCGCGCATGTCGCGGCGGTTATCACTTCGAGCCTTCTGTTGCGGAGAGGACATTTCACGAAATGCTCGCCGAGTACGACGACCGCATTTCGGTGAAGACCATGCGGCAATTCGACGCCGATGCGGAAGACGTGCAGCTCGAAGGCAACCGCCTGTGCGAGATCAGCGTAACCGACCGGGAGGCGGGCGGGACAGAACGCTATGCGGCACACGTATTCATCGATGCGACGTACGAGGGAGATCTCGCCGCGGCGGCAGGGGCACCATTTCGCATCGGCCGCGAGGCAAGGTCGGAGTACGACGAACCGCGAGCCGGTCGGCTGTACGCGTACTACGAGCGCAGGCACGTTGGAGCCGAGCCAGGACCTGGGTCCACGGGCTTTGGAGACAACGCCGTGCAGGCATACAACTTTCGTTTGTGCCTCACCCAACGGCCAGACTTGATGGTGCCAATCGAAAAACCGCAAAGCTACGTCCGGCACGAGTACGTATCGCTGTTGGATGATATCCACCACAACCGCACCACGCAGGCTCCCGCAGCGACCTTCGTTCCACGCGAATGGAACGGAATCGGCCGCGTCGTCTCACTAAACGATGTGCCTAACGGAAAGACGGATGCGAATCATCAAGCCTCGGGCTTCCTTTCCACAGATTTGGCGGAGGAGAACTGGCCGTGGCCCACAAGCGACTGGGCGTGGCGCGACCGCTACGCACAACGTCTGCGCGACTACATCCTCGGACTGCTCTGGTTCGTCCAGCACGACGTGGAGGTGCCAGAAGACATCCGCAGAAACGCACAGCGATGGGGACTCGCGCGGGCCGAGTACGAAAACAACGGTCACTTTCCTCGACAGCCTTACGTGCGCGAAGGCCGACGCATCATGGGCGAGTCTCTTTTCACGGCGCACGATGCGCTTCCGATAGACGGCATCAAGGGCAAGCTCCGTCCGCCAATTCACGCCACGAGCATTACGTCAAGTCATTACCATCTCGATTCCCACGCGGCGCGCAAACGCGAGCCGGGCCGCATCGCCCTGGAAGGCTTCTTCAGCTTGAAGGGCACCAGCCCGTACACGGTCCCGTATGGTGTGATCGTGCCGAAGAACATCGACGGCTTGTTGACGCCAGTACCTGTCTCCGCGACGCATATCGGCTTCAGCACGCTACGGATGGAGCCCTGCTGGATGGCGATGGGTGAAGCAGCCGGAGTCGCAGCAGCGGTGTCGATCGACGCCGATTGTGCCGTGCGCGACGTTGACGTTGTCGAACTGCAGAACAGGCTGGTCGGCCACGGCGCCGTGCTGATCTACTTCCGCGACATCAGTCCTGGTGACAAGCATTACGCGGCCCTACAGTTCTTCGCACTGCGAGGTTTCTTCTTTCCCGGATCTTGGACTGGGAGGTTGGACGAACCCATAACACCGGACTTGGCCGCGAGATGGATCGAGCAAGCCGAGTTGAAGGAGCCGCCAGAACTCGATTTCGGCACAACGCGCGGTCAATTGCTGGGCATCATGTACCGCGGAGTGATGAAGCTGCCGCGAGACCGCCGCCGGACCATCCGCGGTGATCAGCCTGTGTCGCGTACGGACACGGCCCGGCCGTGAAGTCAGAGTGAAGGGCTCCGAGTCGCCTCAAGGGACTTTGGGTCAAATGAATCTGCATCAGCATTTCGTCTTCATGATTTGCAGAAACAGCCAAAGGGAGATCTGCCGCACTATGGGCGGACGGGCGTAATCGCCTTTCCCGTCTTGTACGAACGAGTCTAGTTGGACAGCGCCACTTTGAATTAGCCGTTTGGGCGCTAGCCCCGGTTATTGCGGGAGGAACCGGGGCTAGCGCCCAAACGGCTAATGAGTTCAGGAAATCCAACGAAAAGCAGTGTTTGAGTTTCAAGGTGGCGCTGTCCAACTAGGGTGTCTCGGGTTTCACCGCGGAAACCACCTTTGGCATGAAGCCAACGGATGCCTCCAGCCACGTGCCGCAACTGCATCCGCCTCCGCCTTCGGGTGATAGCAGCATGCCGGCAGCCGGGATTGTGCTTAGCCAGCAGTCCGGGCGCAAACGCTTCCACGTACTTGATCCACCGGTCTCCGGACTCCACATCGTGACCGTGCCAGAACGGAAGAAGACCGCGTTGGTCGTACTGGCATATGTTCCACACCCGCCGCCCGGCATGCGCTCGGATTGAGGCGTGCCATCCGCCAGCGAAAACACCATGGGGCGAACAAGGACTCGATCACCGACGATCGCCGGACGCGACATGGCCTTGCCGTGATCGCCTTTTCCTTCAGGCCAGCCGAAACTCTGGTTCCAGACGGGCTGACCATCCTTGTCCGAAAAGCCATACACGTGATACTTGCCGCCGGTCGACGAGACGATCACCAGGCGATTCTTGCTGTGCGCCACATAGTAGACGACGGTTCCGTCCTCGGTGTCGATCGGACGTTCCCACAGTAGCATACCCGTCTTGGCGTCCAGAGCTACCAAATACTGCTTCTGCCAGAGCGCTTTCTCGCCCACGCGGCGTTCCTCTCCTTCCGTGATCGCCGGATGCCGACACTCGACCAGGAACACTCGGTCCCTGGCCACGGTAATCGTTGAATTCAGCACCAAACCACCCGCGCGGGTCCAGGCTGTTGCCCCGGTCTTCTTTTCGATCGCGAACAGGTTATCGCTGCATATCTTGTCGGTAACGGCACCGCTGCGTGCGTCGTACCAACCAGCGTCAGCAGCGCCCCAGAAGTTCGTCCAGGATGTGCCCTCTTTGACCGCGCTGCCAATGATCTTGTCCCCAACACTTGCCAAGTACCCCCAATCATGCCGCCAGCGTTGGGCAGCCGCTGGATCGACGTCGTGCATTCGCACAACTCGGCCACTACTCGCGTCGATCTGCCAACATTTGTCGAGCACGGCCGCATACACGAAATGGCGATCAGCGCACCAATTGCTGCAGTCACGCGGCATATTGAAACGCTCCAAGTCCGGAATCTCCAACGACCACAGCACGCTTCCATTGAACGCATCCAAGGCAGCGATGCGGTGCAGACCTTGCATGAACAAGCGACCCCCCGTCGACAATGGCGACGGTTTGCGACCGTTGCGGTCGGCTTGAAAGCGAGGACCGGGCCGGCCAATCCATTGGATTTGGAGATCTTTCGCAGACTTAGCGCCGCCCAGGTGCTCTCCGGCGAACGCCGAGTTGTCCGGGCGACCGTACAGATGCGACCATTCGGCCGCGCCGGGCAAGGGGTCGCGGACAATTCGCGCCCAAACGCCTCGCCGGTCGTCGGTTACGTCCGCCTTGACCGACGTGGCGTCCAACCACTCGCGCAGACGACCTGCCGTCAAAGGCCGCTCGGCGCCGCGTGGTTGGCCCAGGTACGCGATACCGCCGTCCGGCCGCAGGAGACGCAGCACCTCAGACGCGTTACAAGGGAATTCTTCCGCGTCGAGCAGCTTCTCGGAAACCACCAGATTCGCAAAGCCGTGGATGAACGGGAGGGCGTCGAGTCGGTCGACATGATGAATGGTGATCCGAGCGCCGTATAGTCCCGTCTTTCTCAACGCGTCTCTCGATCTTCTGACTTTCTCCGGATCGTCTTCTACACCAACGATTCGCAATCGGCTGCGTTGCGCCAATTCTTGGGCCAGTCGACCTTCGTTTGAGCCGACTACTAGACAGATTCCTTGCTGGATGCCGGTGCGCGAAAGTATCTGTTCGGCGGCTCGGCCGGCCAAGCCGGGTTTTTCGGTCGTATCCAGCGACGGGGCACGAGGCAATGTGTAGTTGTAAAACGTGTCGCATTCGTATTCGCGGGTTGGCTGCATTCCGTCATCGGTCTTGCGATAGATGACGTACCGATATACTCGGTTGTGTCGCAGACCGGACAGTCGCACTTCATGTTCCGTCTTCAGCGCTGCGTCTTCGACCTCTGTCGGCGGGCCGTCCAGCCAATAATCAAGCCGCGTTGGTGAAGGCTTTGCGGTGCGCCAACGGACCGTGGCCTCACTGGGCTCGACAAACTGTAGCCAAGGCCCAGCCGCCAACCGGATGGTCTTCTGCGGCGCGGCAGGGGTTGGGAAGCGAGATGCCTTTGCCGCGAATCGTCGAGCCACCTCCTGGGCATCGAGCGCATCGCCATAGATGCAGACCTCGTGGATCATCCCTGAGAGGCGGAAGTTCTCGTCGTCGTCGTGATAGGCACCGATTTCGTAAATCGCTTTCGGGGGATAGTGGATCGAGCCTCGTTGGTCTTTGGAACTGTTTTCCAAACGCCCGTCGACAAACAGCCGCATCGTCGTCCCATCGTAGGTTCCGACCACGTGATACCAACGTTGCGGTTGGAAATCGGTCTCTGCAATCAGGTACGTGAGTCGCCCGTTGCCTTTCTTGCCCGCCAGAGCAAAGCTGAACTTCGATTCACGGTACCCAAGAATCCACCCGCGCTCGTACGAGCCGTTGTCCTGGATGATTCCCACGATACCACCCCACGTCAGTGGTTTGTCCACACGCACCCATGCCTCGGCCGTGATACTCGCCTGCGGCACGGTGACCTGCGTGTAATCGGCCGAAATCAAAACACTCTGCTCGCGACCGTCCAATTCGAGGGCCTGATGCTTTCCACCTTGTGCCAGGCGGGCATTGCCAAGTACGGTCCCTGGTGCATCGCCGGCGAGGTCTCGGACCGCCTTCCCGGCGGTATGGGGTTCCTGGAATACCCACCGGCTCAGAAGTCCTTCGTGTTCGATCGGAGCGATCGCTGCCAGCTCGATTTTGTCTTCGGGGGCGGTCGTCTCCCCGGGGTCTTGTGAAGGAGACGTACCTTGCGGAGGAGCTGTGGCCGTTCCTTTGCCGAACGCATGAAGTGCGCCCTCATCGGTGCTCACAAGCAATCGACCGTTTGAAGCTGCCAAAGCGTACGCTCGGCCTTCAACCGCTTGTTGCCACAATAGCTCTCCGTCATTGGCGGCGAAGGCCGCTACTTGGTCGTCGCCACCGGCAAACAGAATGTCACCCGTCGCAATTAGCGAGTAAGGACAATCACACGGAACGTTCCACAACGTCTTGCGGTTGGCAAGATCCGAGGCGATCAGGGCATTTTCCGTTAGCATGTATGTAACGTTTCCGGCAACGACCATCGCGTGGGCGCGTCCGTGGCTGGCGATCATCTCCAATGTTGTCGAGTTGCTGCTGTGAATCGCCCCTTTCCGCGAGTCGGCGCCTGGGCCGTGGAAAATGGTCGAATCGAGCGCGGCGATGACGATGGACCCGCCGCTGCTCTTCTTGAGCTGTCCTTGGTTGTCGCCATCGACGCGACGGAAGAGTTGAGGAGCCACTCGACCCTGCGGGAAGACCAATAACTCGGAAGTCGCCGCCGGTGCACCTTCCAAAGTCAAGCCCTTGAACTCGCGTACGTAACACTGCGGCCCCTCGGCTTGGCCCGTCTCGGCATCTACCGCACACAGATACGCGTCTTTCCAGGGCAACAACGCATTGGCGAAATACGCGATTCCATCGTCGACCAGTACGCCCGTGCGGCACGGAAGTGGCGAAATCAAGCGTCCATTGTTCAGAATCTTCCTGTTAGATTCTTCCGGTCTGAATTGCCAGACAAGTGTTCCGTCGGCGGATCGCAGACAGTATGCATAGCCGTCATCCGATCCGAAGTGGAGATTGCCGTTCGCAGCAGACGGGGCCACTCGTATCGGTCCATCGGTCGTGTAGGACCAAATCTCTTGGCCGCTGTTCGCATCGACGCAGTAGACCGAATCGTCGGTGGACGATCCGAAAAAGACTGAATCGCCAACTGCGATTGGATAGAACGCCAAATCGTAGCTACGCATGGACGGCAGATCCCTGCGCTTCGCGTACGCGTCCCATTTTGCAGGTCCCGCCCATGCCGGCTGTGGAGGATGCGGCGATCGCCATGTCCACAGCAGCGCGAGTTCCTTCGGCTCGATTCGTTCCTCGGTGAAACCCGTACGTCGGACATCGTGTTGATAGGTCGGCCAGTCGGAAGCTGGAACCGCACCGACGGACAGCGTCATCCACAGGAACAGGCTCAACAAGGCGCTGCTACGAACCGATGACAGTGCGGTGATGTCGCGATACGTTTGGTTCATCTTTTTTGGTTACCTTTCATGGCCCGCGATCATGTTACGCGTTCCGCGTTTTTCAGCAGCTCCGGATTGCGACTAGCGGCCCATTCTAACAGCGGCAGAGACAAACTGAACGCCCAGTTGGCCGGCCCCGCTTCGGCGCGACGTCCGCAATTCGTTGGCGATACGAGCTTCGTAGGCGGTAACAAGCGAAGCGATGTTCCGGCGATGCCTGTTTCTGCGGGAACCAGATGCCGGAACTGCGTCGCTGCACTCCTTGTTGCCGGCCTACCGTCCTGTGGAACGACCTGCCCTACGGCTTGACCTTGAAGCCCAGTTGCAGCAGGACTTCTTTGACTCTCTCGATCTGTTTGCCTTGTATCTCGATGGTTTCGTCTTTGAGCGTTCCGCCGGCGCCGCATGCGTCTTTGAGTCTTGTTAGGAGTTCCGGTAGCTCGTTGCCATCGGCGGGCAATCCGCGAATTACCGTGACGGTTTTTCCCTTCTTTCGCTTTTCGATCGAGACCCTCGCTGTCTGCTTCTCCGGCGGGATCCGTTTTGGCGGAGGTGGCGGACATTGACAGTCGGCTTCCAGTTGGCCGCAGGTGTCACAGCGCGGTGGTCGGTCGAATTCGGTGCCTTCGAACAGTCGCATGGTAGCTCCCAACAATGGTCCCGACGGTGATCAGCAAATCCAATAACAGCATCGGGCACAAACGAATACGTGTAACTGGCATTGTAGCATTTGCTAACGTCCGGAAACCACAAACTCACTGTGGAGATAACCGGAGCAAATCGAGCCGCGATGAAAGGGTACCGAGTTGGAGTTGACTCCGTTACTCTGGCTCCTCAGTAGAGGGGTATGGCCACGGATGACAGACCGGCGATGGAATCAGTGTCACATTCATCACTCGTTCCTGAGTTCGGCTTGGGAACGCACACTGGGGAAGCTCTGCTTCCTGGCCTCCGAAGCTGAGCTTCGGGGATATGGGTTCCCAAGCCGGAGCTTGGGAACCAAGGGCAAACTCTACATAATGCCGACCGTCATTCTGAGCGAAGCGAAGAATCTCCGGAATTGGGCAAGATAGACCCTTCGCGTTGCTCAGGATGACAACGAAATCCGGTTTTCAAACCGCCTCTAGCGTCAATCTGGTGGGGTCACGCACTCCAGGTATTCACATAGCACATTCATGTTTCTCACGAAGGTGTTGATGCGGAGCATGTTGCCGGTTACCCAGCGGCCTTGTGGATCAAGCTGCGAGATGAGTTGTCGGACCTGCTGCTCCAGTGATTGTGCCCTGCGTGCGCGGGCGGCTGCCGTGGTGGGCTTTTTGCGCTGGAGCAAGATCTCGTCGCGGCCGCGTTGTTTGACGGTCTGATAATAGGCGATCGCTTCCGGGACACCGAACGTTCCCTGCCAGCCGTAGCTGTCGCGTTCTCTCTTGCTTACTTTGCGAATGTCATAGATCCTCGTGCGAGGATTCTCACGGTCGCCGTAGACCGGCCGGTTGGTTTCGACTTCGTAAAGCCGAGCCCAGTAGCTGGAGCGATCGTCAACGCGCCCTCCTATTTCGTCCTCCAAGACCGCATCCCGGGGAAGTTGCGACCGTTGGAGCCAGCCGATCGCAGGGGGAATCGCCTTCAAGTACTTCTCGTCGCCAGTGCAAAGGTAGATATCGACCAGTGTGCGGATGTTCCTTGCCGTTGCCGCGCTACAGATACCGGATGGCTCGAAGCTGCGCGCTGATGCAGGCTTCAGATCGTGCGAGTGCTGCTGGGCCCAGCCGGACTGTGGGGCCGGCTGTTGCGAGGCGATCATGAAGTCGCCGCCGCGTCGAGCCGATGTCAGATAGGCCGGTTCGCCGTAGCGGCGGTGTGCGTCGAACATGACGAGTATGCAATCGTTGATCGAATTGTCGTTGTACGTGTAGTAGTCGTGATAGCCGCCCCGCAACGGGTACCACTGCGGCCAGCCACCGCTGTCGAATTGGGCCTCGATGACGAACTGCAGGGCAAGCCGGACCGA
>CAZUAH010000140.1:0-28340 GCA_964617665.1 uncultured Pirellulaceae bacterium | reverse complement strand
GTCGAGAGTGGAGAGCCAGAGGAATTGCCGATTTGCGATTGAACGAGTTGACCGAAAGGTTTGCGACGACGGACCCTCCGAGGAGGGTGATCACCGATGAGCCACACCACCCGCCGACCACGAGCACCTTTTAATGACACACTACCCGCTTCCGCTCCTCGTTTGACAATTTCGTCGTGTTCTGCATTCATCATCGACGCACGGGCGGGGGTTTGGCGAATCACGCCGCCGCTTTCAGGTCTTTCGAGGTAATCGAAAGTGCCATACTAGTGTTCGGCGTTGAACCGCCAGACACTCTTACGCAGCCTTCCGTAGATCCTTTGCGGTGTGGTGTCGGGCGAGACTCAATCCTGCGCCTTCACCACCGCCACGATGTCCGCCCTCGTGGCTTCATCCAGGGGCGCAGGACACGCATCCAGCCAGCGGGCCAGATTGGCGTCAGATGCGTCGGTTTGTGCGTCGCCTTCAGAAAACGTCGCTATTCCCAGCATGCTAGCGGAGTGTTCAATTCCTGGCCGGGTAGTCTTCACTGCCGCACTCCTTCCGGAACCCAGCGCAAAGAAAGCCCGAACCCCCTTTTCGCCTAAGGCAAAGGAGTTCGGGCTCTATCTGTGCGCCAAGTTGGCGTTGTAGTGTTTGCTATGTGCGGGAATCGTGGCGGTTCAACACTCCGTCACGACGCATACGGGAGCCACACCATTACAGTCGGGTTCAATCCATGCTGCCTCGGCTGCTGCCTCCGCCTCCGCCCTCGACTTCCAGTCTCTCGGACCGTCGACGAAGTCCCAGACGGACGCCCGCGACTTGTATTCCGGGTGACTACATCCCCGATTGTCTCGCCAATCCACAACTCGCAGTGTATATGACATCGGAACACCTCACTCAACAAGGATCGAATTGCCTCGTCTGGACAACTCTCTAGAGTCTTCGTCGGTGACGGTCGGACGCCACTTTAGCCAAATTCGCTCTTGGGGCTCGGAACGCACGAGAGTTGCCGTAGGCTCAACAGGGAGGCGCGAAGCTCAGCCAAATCCGTCGTCGGCACCAAGATCAGCTTTTCGCCCATCATATGCCTGGTCCTAGCGAGCGAAATACGCATCCACGATTCGAGCCAACACCAGCCGACTGGCGTGCGCTTTGTCGCATCGCTGCTACATCGGATGCTCGCTAGGCCATTACACTACTGGGACGCAGCGGCGGCAGTGATAGCGAACACCGCTGGCGTTCCCCACCGAGAGCCGTCAGGACCGTAGCTCAGGTCGATGCGTCGGATCGGTACGTCCGGCTTTGGGTTGTTCCACTGCATGGAGTAGACGACGGCCTTTTCGTCACTCTGGCTGTCTTCGAATCGGTGAGTCCAAGCAATCGCGGCCTGCGGAAACGCTTTCGGGGAGGTATCGACCCAGTGCCCGACGCCCTCCCGCCAGCGCACGGGAACCGTGGCGGACTGGCCGTCCGCATAGTAAACGACGTACCGGAAAACGACCGGCACCTCCGGCAGCGGACGGCCACGTCGTTCCGCATCCTGATACCGACGTTCCCATCCGGCGATTCCGTTGCTGCGGTTGAGTGTGTGCAAGAAGAACAGTGCGTCCGCCTTCTCGTTCACCGTGATACCCTTGATTTCCTCGTCCTGCACATCGCTGCCGTGCCCTTTCAGCATGAACACCGCGGGCACCGGTGAGGTGGAAAAGTCGGACAGCACGTAATCTACGTTGGCGTAGGTCTGTTCCCCCGACGGGATCGCGCTGACATCCCCCGGCCCAGGGAACCAGCGCGGCCGGCCTTGGCGGTTTACGTAAGCGTTGAAACGCGCGTCAGGAATCTCGATGGGTTCGTAACGCAGCCCGGCCCCGGCGATGATAGTTTTTGTCCGTGCGAATACGGCGCCCATGTTGGCGAGTAGGGCTTTTGTGATATTGGCCTTCTTCACCTTGTTCAGCGGGAGCTTTTCATGATCGAGGACGTTCAACTGGTTGAGAACAATACCTCCCTTTCCCTTGTCGTATCGCATCAAACCGCCGATGTTCAGCAGCGGACGCGCCCGCTGCAGGTAATCGTCGTCGCGTTTGACGTACAACCAGAAGTTGTCGATGCCAACCACGTTCTGTCTGCCGGTTTCTTCCCAGTCGGCGATCTCGAACGTAATGCGTTTGCCTCGCTTGCCAGCCAACGGGACTTCCTGAACCATCCCTTCCGGCCGTAATTCAGCCACGACGGGCTCCGGATCGTCGTCAACGTACAAGTTGATCTTGGTGATTTTGTGATAGATCTGGTTGATCTTGATCTTCAGGCTGACCAGTTCTTCCTCTTTGGGCAGTTCCATCGTCCATTTGGTCTTGTGGCCGGCGTCCATGATTACCGAGTAGGTGAATCGCCACGTGTCGTCGGCCGTAAACCCGTTTACCAGGTTCGCGGGCCAATGGTCATTGCCTTTCGCCGCGCGATCCGGTTCCTTGCCCAATTCCTCCGGCGTCGGCAATTGGGCAAACGGCGCAATGTCCGTGTGGTCGACGATGTACTTGAACGCTTCTTCGTCCGGCCATTTCAGGGCCATCCATCCAAAGATCTTCTCGCCAGTGTCCATCACCGCGTCGCGCAGCGTCAGCCCCGCAGTCAGCGGATCCTGGGGCATCGCCAGCAGCACTCGTTCCATCTGGAATGGCCGAATGACGTGATCGTGCTCGACGATGCGGTTGTAGTCGGCCAATCCCTTCGGCGTTAGTCCCCACAGCATCAGCCAGCCGCCGCGATTGCAGAACACATCCACGCGAGACTTGTTGGCCGCCAGTTGTCGAAGATTGGCTGGCGTAGCCTGAACTACCGCAATTCCGTCACCATCTAAGGCGTCCAACGGCGACGAAACATGCTGGTATTTTAGGTCCAGGTCCGCCAACAATCGCGCTGCAGGATCCGACTTGGGGATCGCCACGAGGGTGTTCTTGCGCACCGGCACATAGCTAGCGGCGTAGTTCAGCATATTGTTGAACACAGCCTGGGCCACGCCCAGCGTGTCGATCTTCTCCCCAATCGCCAATTGGCTGACGATCAGCAACCCGTCGCCCACGGCTGATTCGAATAGCGCCGTATACCCCAGTCGATCGTCGCATTGCAGCAGGCTGCGCCCGCCTTTAGTGCCTTTCCGGTAGACGTTGCGGTACAGAATGTGATCGTTGCCCCAAGTGAAGAAATCGGATTGGTTCAGGCCATTGAAGATGGGGTGGCTCAGGTCCTCGCTGAAACCAAAACGGCCAACGAACGTGGTAGGCATCACGTCGGCCGGAATGGCCTGATAGTGCAATGGATGGGCTTGGTCCAGCACGATCACCCTGCGCCCGGTGAGAGCCATGCGATAGCAGAACGGATCGGCAGCCATACTCTCAGGTATGGCGTTCTGGCCGATGACGACAACACGTGCCGTATTGGGCACGTCGTCGAGCGCCGGCATGTTGGTGAACGCGATGCCGCGCTTGTTCAGATACGCTTTGACGTCGCCTTCGGGGTCGAATACCGCCAGATCTGCTTCAGCAAGTCGTGGTTTCGCGATCCCATTTGGTGCGATAACGGACATAGGTTTGACATCGCTGAAGACTTCTTCCCCATCGCGTCTTGCCGACAGAATGAACTCGCCGTTCGTTCGCGATACAACCGCAGGCACAGTGAAGGCAATCCTGAATTCCTCAGCCTCGCCGGGTGCGACTTGGAAGCGCCGCGAGCCATTGGCTGTCACTTTCCCCGCCAACTTGACGTTCCAGCTCACGTCGATCGGATCTGATTGACTTGTGCTGTTGAACACCTTCAGCGTGCGATCCACTTTGCGCCCCGTTCCGAAGGTCCAGTTCCATTGCCGACACAGCACAGCGACGGGACTCCAACTGTTGTAGTACTGACGCTCGCTGTTTGTCATCCAAAAATGCCAGCTCGCTACCTCGGACCAGCGGTAGCCTTCAGAAAGCATCTTCCCCCACAAACCGCGAGCCTCCATCGTCTGGCCGACACCGATGAAGCAGCGATCGCCGCCGATCGTGGCAAACCGTTCCGGCGGATAACCGTTGGCGAAGTAAATTTCGCCTTTCATGATCGGCCGATCCGGTACCATCCGCCACGCATCGCGTTGCAGCGTGTTGTAGAAGTGGTCCCGCGTATATGCGGCGTCCGGGAAGTCGCGGAAGCTAACGCCCATGAACTCCGTGTAATGAGCTCCGTTGACCGGCAGTGACTCATCGCGCAGCGCGTTGCCGCCGTCTACCATGGCCGGGCGCGTCGGATCCAATCGCATCACATGCTCGGCCGCGTCGCGAATCGCCGGCTCCGCCTCGGCCCACTGGCCAAGGTTGTTTGCATTGATATAGGTAATCTCGTTTTCGATAGACCATATGTACACGCAAGGATGATTGCGTTCCTCGCGGACCCATGCCGACATCTGATGTTTCCAGTTGTCGAACAATTCCGGCTTGGCTTTGCGCGGGTATCGACCGCGTTCGTCCTTTGGCCGCGATGTGTCCTCGACACGCAAGCCACCGCCGTAGTTGGCCCCTTGGCCGTCAAACACTCCAGAACTGCGGACGATCATGCCCACTTCGTCAAAGTAGTCCAGCACTTGACGTCGTGTCATGCCGACCCACATGCCGCGGCGCCAGTAGCGCATCTGATTCATGTGGCTAGTCTTGCACAACTCGATGAAGCTCTGCGGGCTGTCCGTGTAATTGGTGTCGGCCCACATCTGCCATTTGACGCCGTTCAGCGTGAACAGATGGCTGTCCCACTTCCACTCGCGAAAACCGAATCGCGTCTTCTTCACGTCGATCACTTTACCATCGCGTTTCAGCCGAGTCACGACCCAATATAAATGCGGCCGGTCCGGCCACCAAAGCACGGGGTCAGCCCAATTTTCACTTAAGTCGATCGTTTCCATCTGTCGAGCGCCGAGCCGTACTGTTTGCGATCGAAACGTTCTTGCCGCCTTGCCGCCTCGTCCTTGATTCCACGGCACAACTTCGTTTTCTACCTGTAGCGTGACCTGCTCATCGGAAGGGTTGATTAGGCTGATCTCCAGGCCGAGTTCTTTCTTTTCGACGGACGGCTTGCAGAAGACGTCAGTCGTGTAAGCTGGCCCACTGACGACCAGCGTGACCGGCTCTAGAATCCCAGTACGTGTGTCCCATGCGGTTGGCATATCCAAGTGCTGGCCGCCCGACATATGCGAGAGGATGCTTCGCGGGAGATTCCAGAAACGCCGAGGTCCGCGTTCCTTTTCGACTCCTTGCGCGTACTTCGTGCTGAGACCGTAGTAGGCGTCCTTGAAGACGACCACCAACTCGTTCTTCTGCCCCGGTTGCACTGCGCGGCTAACATCGCACTGCCAACTTGTCGAATGGGCCTTCGAGAAATCGCAGAATCGCCCGTTAACGAACACGCTGGCCGTCAAGTTGAAATCCTGGAAATCAAGGAAGAATCCGCGGCCATCCAATGATTCAGGCACGTCCAAGTACGTGCGTACCAGATAACGATGCGAGAAACCCATTTCCGGCCTTTGCGCGTCGCGATCCTCCGGCACCTGGTAGCCGTACCAGGCAAGCGTTTCCAAGTTGGGTAACTTCGTCGTTGGCTGCAACCGGCTCTCGTCGGCCACGTCATTTTCGTCCCAGGCGGCTGTCGTCCACCAACCGTCCAAGACAGTCTCGACTCGCTCGGCCGAATCGTCGGACGCGTTCACGTTGAAGACGTGCGCCGCCGCCATCTTGTCTTCCTCGGTCTGGTGATCGGCGTCCGGTTTCCATTTGCCGTTCGGGCGAAAGACATCGGGTGTAATGCAAACAGCGTCCAACATGTGCAGGATGCGAGCGGTTCGCTCGTTGCCCCGTTTGTCCACTTCTTTGTAGCTGTAGTGCCGCGTTTCGAAACGATGTTTGCCGGGATTCAAGTCCAACTCGCCCAGCTTGATCCAAGCCAATTCGTTCCACGTCTGGATTGGCTGGATGTTCGTTGTCGGCGTATTGCGCGAACACGTCTTCCACGGCCCGCCGTCGATTCGCCACTGGAAATCGTTCCGGACCCACTCATAGCCGATTCGGGCCCAGATGTTCTGTCGGCCGCGTTTGGCAAGCTGAAAATCGTAGCCGAAGACCATGCCCTCGTCCGGCATGAACTTGTCCACTTCGCCGCTTTGCAGACCCACGTGCAGCATTTTCTCGCCGGAAATTATCCAGGTGCGTCCCCAACCGTCGTAGCCGAAGCCGTTCTCGCGCGAGAGCTTCTCGATACCCTCCCCACGTTTCAACTTCGGTGTAGTAGTTGGTTCCTCGCCCTCGAACCAGGCATAGTCAATGGCTTTGCCACTAGAGGTCGCCAGTAGAAGAACCATGAAAACGAAGAGTCGTCCCATACTCATGCGTTGTCGCTCCTTTTGGGATGGAAGGTGGCGTGTGGCGGGATTGCATCGGTGGGCAATAACCGGGCACGGATGGCTGGCCTCGCGGATACCGTGTCTGCCTGTGAGGCTACTCGTCGTCCGTCTTCATTTCAAGTTGTCGCATTTTGCGGTACAGATTCGAGCGATGCAACCCAAGCCGCCCTGCGGCGTCGGTCATGTTGCCGCGTGCTCTTTCGATGTGTTTGGCGATGTACTCGATTTGGAACTGCCGGGTGGCTTCGGTCAGAGGCAGATCCATCGAGAAGATGGCCGACGACTGCGAGTCTGGCGCGAGGATGAACGCCAGTTCGTCGGCATCGATCTTGTCACCCTGGGACAAGTATGCCAACCGTTCCATCAAATTTCGCAGCTCCCGAACATTGCCCGGCCATGCATGGGTGAGCAGTCGTTTTCGCGCAGCCGCCGAGAACTTCGGGAACTTCCGACGGGCCTTAACACAGAAGTCTCGTAGAAAATGCTCGGCCAGCAGCAAAATGTCGTCCCCGCGTTCACGTAGCGGTGGCAATTCGAGCGTGACGACGTTCAAGCGGAAAAATAGGTCCTCCCGGAACTGCTTCTCTCGCACTCTTTGAGCAAGGTTCTTGTTAGTCGCCGCCACCACTCGGGCATCCGTGTGAATCGGCCTGGAGCCGCCGACGCGAACGACCACCTTTTCCTCGATCACGCGTAGCATTTTCGCCTGTCCGCCCAGACTCATTTCGCCAATTTCGTCCAGAAACAACGTACCGCCGCTTGCCAGCTCAAATTTGCCGGGGCGAGCCTCGTGGGCGTCCGTGAAGGCCCCTTTCTCGTGGCCGAATAACTCGCTCTCTAGCAGTGTCTCGGTCAAAGCTGCGCAGTTGACCGCTACCAGAGGTTCGTTGCGGCGGCCGCTGAGATAGTGAATCAACTGGCTGATCACCTCCTTGCCCGTGCCGTTTTCGCCTTGAATCAGGATCGCCAAGTCAGTGTCGGCGATGCGGCCCACGGTCGAACGCAAGGCCTCGATTGCCGGGCTCTCGCCGATCAGACGCACCCCTGCAGCCGCCTGATCAGTCATCTGTTGGCGAGCCTTAAGCAGCTGCTCGTATTGCTGCGAGTTCTCTAGAGCGATCCCCGCATGGGTCGCTAATTCCGTCAAGGCCGCTTGGTCTTCATCCGTGAAGTTGCCATCGACCTTGTTCATCAATTCGAACGCACCGAATAATTCGTCCGCGGAAGATCTTAACGGAACGCATAGCAGGTTGCGCGTCTGAAAGCCGAGTTGCTTGTCCACACGGTGGTCGATTTCTCTCTTCCCCTCGTCCATGTCCACTCGTCGGGGTTCGCCCGTGTGAACAACTTGACCAACCACCCCTACATCGTCGGCAATGCGCAGCTCCTCGCCTTCCACTCCCAACGCAGGGCGAGCGACCAGCGACCGATTGGGCTTGTCCCACAAGAAAATGCTCGCCCGTTCGGCCGAAAGTAGTTGTGTGGACGCCTCGGCGATTTGCCGTAATAGCTCGTCCGTCCGTTGGGTCTGCTTCCACCGGCCTGCGATTTCGAGGATCGTCTGCAGGCGATCGATTCGCCGATGCTGTCGATGCCGCAGCCGAATGGATTGCAGAGCAGGATCCAGCAGCGTGACCAGCGCGGAAACATTCGCAATTTGGCGTCCGGATTTCGACTCGGCCAGATGGACTGCCAATACCTCGCCGGGCGAGGTTCGCTGTGTGAGTGGAGCGACTGACCAGTCGCCTTCACTTACAACTCCTTCCCGATCCAGTGCGTCAGCCAGCAATTCGATCGGTGGTTCTCTCGCCAGACCGGCACAGGCCAAACTGTGCCATTTTCCCCGCTCGCCTCGGACAAGGGCGATGTGGTCGCCGCCACCCGCTGCCATCGTCAAAGAGAGAGTCTCTTCAAGGAAAGCTCCAGGGTCGTCGCACTCCGCCGCCAGGAAAAGAAGTTGTTTAGACAGGATTCCAAGCGTCTCGGGCTGCTGACCGGACAATTCGGTATTCAAGGGTAAAACTCCAGCATCTAAACACGGGAGGCATTCGACTGTATTCACTTTGATGCCTGCCATCGAATCAAATGGGATACAGATCCATTGTTTCAGGCTGCCTGTGAAAGACAAGAGGGCGATTGCGGTCAGGAGGTGATAAACGGAATGGTGCGAATCAGTGTGACTCGCTATGTTGTTGTGGTGCCGCCTTATGGGCATCATCGCGAAAGCGAAGGGAGATATAGACGAATGGGACTTTTTGCGGGCAAGAAGGGGCTAATCCTGGGCGTGGCTAACGATCGATCGATCGCGTGGGCCATTGCCAAAACGATCATGGACCAAGGAGGCGAATGCGGCTTTACACACTTGCCAGACCGTCCAGACGACGAGCGGAAGAAGAACCGTCGTCGCGTGGCCCAATGCGTCGAGGAATACCCTCAAGCCAAGTTTCTCGTGCCTTTGAACGTCCAGGACGACGATCAAATCGCCCAGGTGATGAAGATAGCCGCCGACGAATTCGGCACGATCGATTTCGTGCTTCATTCGATCGCGTTTGCAGATCGTGCGGACCTGGGGCGTCCCACCTGCGAGACCAGCCGAGACGGCTTCAACTTGGCGATGGAGATTAGCGCATACAGCTTGCTCGCGGTAGTGAACGCTGCGAAAGACATCATGAGCAAGCGTGCGGCGATTGCAGCGATGACGTACTTCGGCGGTGAAAAGTGCGTGCCGGGCTACAATGTCATGGGAATTTGTAAGGCCGCATTGGAGGCAGCTGTGCGTTATCTGGCCTTTGACCTGGGACCGCTTGGAATCCGAGTCAATGCGTTGAGTGCCGGTCCACTTAAGACTCTGGCAAGCTCGGCGGCCGCTGTCAACGACATGCTTCAATTGTACAAGTTCATGTCTCCGCTGGGCCGCAACATCACGCAGAAGGAGGTTGGCCGCACCGGCGCGTTCCTGCTATCAGATATGTCTGACGGTATCACCGGAGAGATTCTCCACGTCGACAGTGGCTACAACATGATGGGGTCGCCTGGACGGCTCATCGATGCTCTGCGAGATCCGCCAGTAGAGTCGGGTGGCCTCATTTAGTTGGGCTAACGCCCGCCAAACCTCCTCTGGCCACGCTTTGCCGCTAATTGGTCGATAAACGTGCGCCTCTTCGCTACACTAGACCGCGTTCGGGATAACCGTAGCGGGTCTTTCGCCGTTTGGACCTATGATTCACGGCGCCGGAGACGCGACACGTCCGTGCGACACGCACTAGTTGGCCCAAGGCTGAAACATGTCACGTTGGTGCAGGAGAAGCAACATGCAGAAGAAACTTCGTATCGTTATCGCGACAGCCCTCGTGCTCGTTGGCTCGGCAGCCACTGCCGATGTGGGACCACTGATGCTCTGGTACCCAGAGCCTGCGGAGAAGTGGATCGAGGCATTGCCTGTGGGCAACGGGCGGTTAGGTGCGATGGTGTTCGGCGGCGTCGACGTCGAACGGCTTCAATTCAACGAGGACACGCTGTGGACCGGCGGGCCACGCGATTACTCGCATTCTGGCGCCAAGGATCATCTGCCGACGATTCGAAAACTGCTGTTCGAGGGCAAACAACGAGAGGCCGAGCGACTGGCTATGGAGCACTTTATGAGTGTGCCGCTCCGGCAAATGGCCTATCAACCGTTCGGCGATGTGGAGTTCGAGTTTCCTCACAAGGCTGTGACCGACTACGAAAGACAATTGGATCTGGACGCGGCAACGGTGACGGTTCGCTACCAGACGGGCGGCGCCACGTTCACGCGAGAGGTGTTTGCCAGCTATCCGGATCAAGCGATCGTCGTTCGTCTGACGTGCGATCAACCTGGGAAAATCTCGTTTCGCGTCAAACTCTCGACGCCTCATCCCGATCCGGAAGTCGAAGTCGCTGCGGCAAATCAACTGCTCTTGCGAGGCGGGCTCAAAGAGTATGAACAGAAACGTACTGGTTTGACGCTGCCCAGTGTTTTGAAGTACGCGGCACGCCTGCTGGTTAAGCCTGAGGGCGGAACGGTCGAGGCGAAAGACGGACATATTGCTGTGAGCAAGGCGGACGCTGCCACGTTGGTGCTTGCGGGGGCGACCAGTTACCGGAAGTACAACGATGTGAGCGGGGATCCCGCCAGCCTGACAAGCGGAACCATCGAGGCTGTGGCCGATAAGTCCTACGCCAAACTGCGCGACGCTCACTTGGCCGACTACGGCAGCCTATTCCGACGCGTTTCGCTGGACCTAGGGTCGACAGATGCCGTCAAGCAGCCCACCGACCAGCGAATTCGCGAGTTTACCAATCAGAACGATCCACACTTGGCTTCGTTGTACTTTCAGTACGGTCGCTACCTGTTGATTTCCAGCAGCCGACCGGGCAGCCAGCCGGCAAACCTCCAGGGTATTTGGAACGAGCAACTGAATCCGCCATGGGAATGCAAGTGGACGACCAACATCAATACCGAGATGAACTACTGGCCGGCTGAAGTGACGGGGCTGTCGGAGTGTCACGAGCCTTTGTTCGACATGTTGGATGATTTGGTCGAATCCGGTGGGAAGACAGCACAGAACCACTACGGATGTCGTGGATGGGTGCTTCATCACAACACGGATGTGTGGAGAGGAACGGCTCCGATCAACGCGTCGAACCATGGAATCTGGCCCACGGGCGGAGCATGGCTGTGCCAGCATCTCTGGGAACGGTACCGATTCACCGGCGACAGAGAGTTTCTTGCCAAGCGCGCCTACCCTGTGATGAAAGGTGCCGCAGAGTTCTTCGCAGAGTTCCTTGTCGAAGATCCGCGGTCGGGCCATCTGGTTAGCGCGCCGTCGAACTCGCCTGAAATCGGCGGACTGGTGGCTGGACCGACCATGGATCACCAGATCATCCGTAGCCTGTTTCGTTACTGTGTCCAAGCCGCCGAAGAACTGGACATCGACGATGATTTCCGCGAAAAATTAGCCGGGTTGATTCCTCGCATCGCTCCGAATCAAATCGGCCAGCACGGACAACTCCAAGAGTGGCTTGAAGACAAGGACAACCCCAAAAACCAACACCGTCACGTATCGCACTTGTGGGGACTGCATCCTGGTTGGGAGATCACAACGCGAGGTACGCCAGATCTGTGTGCAGCCGCCAAGAAGTCGCTGGAGTTCCGCGGCGACGGCGGCACAGGATGGAGCCTGGCATGGAAGATCAACTTCTGGGCTCGATTCGAGGACGGCGCGCGAGCTTACCGGCTGCTGTCGAACCTGTTAACGCCCGGTCGCACCTATCCGAACATGTTCGATGCCCACCCGCCGTTCCAGATCGACGGGAATTTCGGCGGAGCCGCTGGCATTGCGGAGATGCTCCTGCAGAGCCACGCCGGAGAGATCGCCATCCTCCCAGCGTGGCCCAGCGAAGTCTGGGCCACCGGCAGTGTCAATGGTCTCCGAGCCCGCGGCGGTCTGGAAGTGGACATCGCCTGGAAGGACGGTCGCGCCGTCAAGGCGACTCTTCAGGCAAGCGTCAACGGCAGCCACAAGATCCGTCCGCCAAAAGGCCACCAGATCGCCAAAGTTGCCTGTGGCGACAGAAACATCCCGATTCGGCCCGATGACGAAGGTCGCGTCGAGGTCCAACTCGACGCAGGAGACATGTGTCAAGTGCGTTTCGAGTGAGACTATCGGCTCTGTCAGAACTTCAAGGGACGGGTCTTTTCGGGAGGGCGAAGCTCCTGCTGAGCCGCCACTCGGGGCTTGGTTTCCGGCTCGGCAGGAGCCTCGCCCTCCCGGTCGGTAAAACCATCCTTCACAACGCATTGAGTGGGAACGTATCGGGATGTGTGGCCTGTCGTGGCAGCCCACAGTGCTCAATCACCGCGCAGTGCGGGTAGCAGCGGCGCCCGCAACGTGGTTTGCACTGAGAGCAAACTGGATAGCGTGCCGGCGACCAGTATGATGCCCAGCATGATCGCTGAATCACGCAGCGGGACCGTGGCGTCGCCAAGGAGCATGTGTGGCAGTACGGCGACTATGGCCGCGAGGAATCCGGTCAAGAGTCCGCCGAGTAACAGGCCGGCGTTTTCGAACATGACCATCTTCGCCAATCGCGAATGACGAAAACCGGCCGCTCGCATCAAGGCCAGCTCGCCGCGACGTTCTACGATATTGCGCACTTGAACTGTCGCCAAACCAAAGGTGCCCAGCAGCAATCCCAATGCCCCCAGGCTTTGAAAGGTGCTCAGATACGTATTCTGGATCGCCTGAAGGTCATTCAGTCGCTCCAGTGCCTCGGTCGCATCGAAACCCTGATCACCCAGTCGGTTCTCCATGACAGTCGCAACGTTCGTCCGCCGCTTTTCCTCCAATTCGCTCTGGATCGCCGCATCAGTGATCGGCGGCAAGCCCCGCTCCTGCCGTTCCAACTTTGCCTTTTCCACATCGTCCGCCGTGACTGGTGGCGATTGGACCAGGAAGTATCGATACCCACTTGCGTCGGGAAATCGCTTGACGAACTCGTCCTCGCTGATCAGCAGACTTCCGTGGAGAATGCCCAAGTCTAGCAGTCCCACAACGCGGAAGCGGATCGACACGCCACCCTCGTACGCGACTTTGAACTCCTTTCCGATCGCATCGAACAGTTTCAGGCTCCACATGGCCGTTTCTTTGTCGATCACGACAGGTACGGTCTCGTCACCCGGCTCGCGCTCTTCTACCAGCAGCCGCCACGGGTTTGCTTGGTCGGCCTCGGATTCGGCTGCGCTGCCTGCCCAGCCGAACGATTGCACATCCGGGTTGTCGAAGTGCTGGATCATCTCTTCGGTAACACCTAACACGCGGGGCTGGGCCGCCTGGTACAAGTTGTTGCAGCTCGCGTCGTCGCCTGGTTGCACGCGAAAAGCCAGCACAACGCCGCCATCCAGCGCGGATGCATCATCAGTTAAGACGTCCTTACGGCCTGCTTCCGTGTTCAAATTGGCGAAGATCGGTTCGGAGCTTTCCGCCAAGAGATCGAAACCGCCAGTACCTCTGGACGAAGGATCGAGACGAAAGGCGCTCATGGACACGATCAGAAAACTGGCCATTGCCATCAGTCCAATCGTCATGGTGCTCCGCCCGGGATTGCGGGCAACATTCCGTGCGGCCAATGATACCAGGCTCATGCCCCGCGAACCTGCACCGGCGCGACCGCCTGACCGCAAGCGGCTGCGAATGACCGCCAACAACGACATCATAATCGTGGCGCCGGAACCGACAAACGCGCCTGCCTGGGCTTCTCCGCCCAAGCACGTTGCCACCGCGGCAAGCGCGATTGAAAACACAAGAAGCACGGCTGCCACGATGTGCCAGAACGCCCCCGATCGATATCTGATGTCGGTGGCCTCCGTGGCCTGACCGGCCAGCAGCCTGCGCACCGCAAGCCGTCTCATTCGCCAAACACTCCACGCGATAGTCAGGGTCGAAACAACGACGCCCGCGACATATCCGATAACCAGGCTGACCCATTCGATGTATAGCAGCAGGAACGGCGTCACGATGGCACCGATCCACCACGTTCGCAGCCCTTCCAGCATCAGCCACGCGTAGCCGATACCCGCCCCGATGCCTACGAGTCCACCAAGAGCGGCGATCAGCATGCCCTCGGCAATCAACAGTCGAGCGGCCAGCCTTCGACGAAATCCAACGGCCAACAAAGTGCCTACCTCGGCCGCTCTTCTTTCCACTCCCAGTCGGAACAACAATGCGACCAGCATCAACGCGGCTGCGATGACAAAGAAACTGAGCGATAAGAACAGGTAGTCGAAATCCGTGTTCCCTTTCTTCGATGCGTCCAGACCACGCTGCTTGACGGGGATGAACGAGAACCCAAACTCGGCCTGACTGGGCCTCAGTTGCCTTAGCAGTTTCTGCTCCAACTCGCGAACGAACGCCTCTTCGCCCTCACCGCCGACGGGCAATTCGACCGGAGCGGGGATTCGGAAGGATGTCGTCGCGCCGAAACGGCTGCCCCAGAGCTTCCGGCCTGTAGATAGTGACACGTAAGCCTTCGGTGTCGTGCGGTGGTTCTTCCAGTACTCTTCATCTTCATCGCGGAGCTTCCGTCTCAACTTGAACGGAGTCTCCCACTTGTCGATCGTCTGCTGGTCTGTGATTCCGTCGACTTCGGGCGTCAAATTGGGATCGTTCACGTGGGTCGGAAGCTTGTCGAACTGGGCGGGTAGCCTCCGGCTGTAAGGTGAAGACGGTTCGGTCAGGTGAACGACCGCTCGAACCGTGAAATCGGCAGTTTGTTCTCGCGGCTCGCCGTGCACCGTCTCCGGTTCATAGAAGGCAAGCTGGATCCGGTCGCCCGTATTGGCCTGCAAATCGGCGGCGGCCCAACTGGTCAGGACGATCTCGTCGTCGCCAAGCGGGTTCAGCGGCTCGCCATCGTCCGCAAACAGCGGGCCCAGTTCCGCCGTGGAATCCAGGGCCGAGACAAGCGAATATGGGATGCTGGCGGTCGACTGTCCATCGGAGCTGCGTTTGTCGATCGCATTGGCAAGATACGTGAAGACGGCCTGACCGTGATCACTGGAGAATGCTCGCTCGGCTGCGTCCGCGGCGTTGTCCTCGAACAGCATCCGATCGGTTGTCAGTGTGAAATAGTCAAAGATCTCTACTTCCTGATCGCTGTCGGGCTCCTGGAACGTCCGGCGAATTCGTCGTATCGAAAAGCCATAGTCTGCCAGTGACGGTTTCAGCGCTTCGGTGAGTGCTCGGCGGACTTCCGGACGTTTTTCCTTGGGCAGAGGCAAATCGAGTTTGCCGTCAACCAGAATTGCGTTGACTTTCCCTTCTTGATCTGCCAACCCTTGCAGAGTCTCTAATGCGACGTATGCGTTTCTCGGAGTCGTTTGACTGGCTGTCAGGCTAAATCGACCAAGGCCATCCGCCGGGACGATTTCCACCACTTTCAATCGCGTGCTACCGATTCGATCGGCCTTGCGACCCAAGGGACTATCGGCAGGAACCTGGTTGGACTTCGGCAGACGCAAAACGACTTCGTCACCTACGGTCGCCCCCAGATCTTTCGCCAACGGCGCGTTCAGCACGATCTCATCCTGGCCGGGTAGTTGTTTTGGCGTGATTTGAGTGTCGCCGAGACGCCAGAACGCCTCGTCACATCCCACGACAACTACCTGAGTGGCCCGCGAAGGCCGATCGCCCCCTGGTTTCTCCACAGTGCCTCGGGGAAACAGAATCGCTGGCGTGGCGGTGCGGAAATGCTGCTGAAACCCCTCATCCGCGGATAGCTCGTTGGCCAATTCCGCCCGAAAGAACCGATCGGTCAGCAGCACCTCGTCGATGCGGCCCAACCGATCCAGCGTCAGACGTCGCAAACTGCCTCGTACCGAATCCCCTACCAGTAGCGCGCCGGTCAACACGGCCGTCGCGGCGGCAACGCCCAACGCCACGGCCGAATTCACTCGCCAGTGGTAGATAAGACTGCGAAAGATAAACCGCCAGCCGGACATAATGACCCTCAAGAAATCGCGAGAGGCGGGCTACTTCCGGTGCCCGTCCACACCTGTATTGTGTCACTTCCGCGTCGCGATTGGAACTACACAGGAATCAGCCCTCCCATTGACAGTCGCGATATCCGATACGGAGAATCGACATTAGGTTTCACCTCACAATAGCAGCGAGTCACCTCATGAAAGCTATCAGTAGTTTCCGTAGATCTGGCGATCTTTCGCTTCTGTCCTTGTTTGTAGCAACCGCGGTGGCTGGCGTTGCCTCGTACGCCGCAGACGCTGCTGGACAACCGGATATCACCGAATCCAATCCGAAAACCGCAGCAGAGCGCGAGGCAACGCTCGTGATGGGCACAAGACAGGTGACCTTCGAGGGCCGACGAGCCGGCGAGGGCTATTTCAGCGCCGACGGCAGTCAAATGGTCTTTCAAAGCGAGCGCGAGCTGGGCAACCCGTTCTTTCAAATCTATGTGATGGACCTCGAAACCGGCGATATCGAGCGAGCCTCTCCGGGGCATGGGAAGACCACTTGTGCCTGGATCCATCCGGACGGCAATCAGGTTCTGTTCGCCTCGACGCACGAGGACCCTGACGCACAGAAGAAGCAGACCGACGAGATCAAGCTGCGCGAATCGGGTAAACAGCGTCGATACGCGTGGGACTATGACGAGCATTTCGACATCTTCGCCCACGATCGCCAAACCGGCAAATCCGTGAACCTAACGAAAACGAAAGGCTACGATGCCGAAGGCTCGTGGTCCCCTGACGGCAATCTGATTGCATTTGCGTCGAACCGGCAGGCATATGTCGGCGACTTGACCGACGAGCAACGAAAGGCATTTGAGCACGACGCGGCGTACATGAACGAGATCTACGTGATGAACGCTGACGGCTCCAACGTCCGTCGTCTGACGAAGACCCCGGGATACGATGGAGGACCGTTCTTCTCGCCGGATGGAAGACGCATCTGTTGGCGACGATTCACGCCGAACGGCGCGATCGCCGAGATCATGACCATGAACATCGACGGTTCGGACCAGCGACAACTGACTCGACTCGGAGCGATGTCCTGGGCTCCGTTCTACCACCCGTCGGGCCAATACCTGATTTTCACGACAAACCGACACGGCTTTGCCAATTTCGAACTGTACCTGATCGACGTTGATGGGAAATCCACACCGGTCCGAGTCACCCACACGAAAGGCTTCGATGGCTTGCCAGTCTTCACGCCCGATGGAAAGAGACTCGCTTGGACAACGAACCGAACCGCATCCGGTCGGTCGCAGATCTTCATGGCGGACTGGAACCACGAACAAGCTCTCAAATCACTGGGACTGCATACAGACGTAACGGACGAAGTCACTCAGGTAGCAGAGGCTCTTAAGGCGGCCACCGCTTCGTCTCGGCAGACAACAGCCGACTTTTCGCCGCAAGATATCATGCGTCACGTGGATTACCTGTGCCAGCCGGAGTTGGAGGGCCGATTGACCGGAACCAGGGGCGAACAATTGGCGACGGCGTACGTGGCTGCGTACCTGGACAACCTCGGCCTGGAGCCGGCAGGCGACGAAGGTGGTTGGTTCCAGGAGTTCGAGTTCACTTCGGGGGTAGACCTGGGCGAAAGGAATGAATTTCAGTGGGGGGGCAAGCAATACGATGTGGAAGAACATTGGACCCCCGTGTCGTTCTCCGCGGCCGGCGAAGCCGAAGCGGCTCCGGTCGTGTTTGCGGGGTACGGAATTGTGGCTCCGGAAGAAGACGGGAAGGGCGGCTACGATTCCTTCGTTCATTTGGACATCGCCGACAAATGGGTCTTGGTTTTCCGCTACATGCCGGAACAGATCTCGGCCGAACGGCGGCAGCAGTTGTCGCGGTATTCGAGCTTGCGCTACAAGGCCATGTTGGCACGCGACAAGGGGGCGCGTGGACTAATCCTGGTCAGCGGTCCGAACTCGAGAGTCAAACAGCAACTGGTCCGACTGCGATTCGACGGGTCGCTGGCCGGAACCAGCGTACCGGTGATCAGCGTCACAGACGATCTGGCACAAGAGTGGCTCGACCAGAACGACAAAAAGCTGAAGGAACTACAGGACAAATTGGACGCCGGCGAGCTGATGATGGGTTTCACGCTGGAAGATGTACAGTTGTCGGCTTCGATCGACGTGCGTCAGGTGAAACGGACCGGACGTAGCGCCTTGGGGCGACTTCGATCTGGTGACAAGCCAAGCGAACAGATTGTCATCGTCGGCGCGCACGTGGATCATCTGGGCAAAGGGCCCAGCGGTTCGTCTTTGGCGCGGGACGATGAAACCGAAAAGGTCCATTTCGGCGCCGACGACAACGCCTCGGGCGTTGCGGCGATGCTTGAGATCGCCGAATACCTTGCGGAGCAGAAGGCCGGCGGCAAGCTAAGACTGAAACGCGACATTCTGTTTGCAGCCTGGTCCGGCGAAGAGTTGGGGCTGATCGGATCGAGCCATTTCGCCAAGACTTTCAAACCGGCGCACGCGCACGGCGCACACCACGGTGCGCACAGAGTACATCATGGCGCCCACGGCGCACCGAAAGATGACAACTCGCTTTATCCGGCGATTGCCGCTTGCTTGAACATGGATATGGTTGGACGCCTCGACAGAAAGCTGATCCTTCAGGGCGTCGGCTCATCCAGTATTTGGCGAGGCGAAATCGAACGCCGCAACGTGCCTGTGGGCCTGCCGCTCTCGCTGCAAGAAGACAGCTACCTGCCTACCGACGCCAGCACCTTCTTCATGCGAGGCGTGCCGGTCCTTTCGGCCTTCACAGGATCGCACAGCGACTACCACACACCGCGCGACACGCCCGAAAAACTGAACTACGAAGGTGCGGCAAAGAGTTCACGGCTGATGGCCTTGCTCGCGCGATCCTTGGCCATGCGCGATACACCGCCAGACTACGTGGCCCAAGCCGGTCCTAAGAAAGGGGCTCGTCGTGCCAATCTGCGAGCCTATCTCGGTACGATACCCGACTACGCCGAATCGGATGTGAAAGGCCTGAAACTGTCGGGCGTAGCAAAGAACGGCCCGGCCGAAAAGGCCGGTGTCCGCAGCGGCGATCTCGTCGTCGAGTTGGCCGGCAAGAAGATAGAAAACATCTACGACTACACCTACGCCATCGAGGCCCTGAAGATCGGCCAACCGGTCAAGATCGTTGTACAACGGAACGAGCGCCGCATTGCGTTTGAGGTCGTCCCCGGTTCTCGTGAATGAGGCCACATTTCTCTCATTGTCAATCTGACAAAGGAACCGTGTCATGTCTCCTCGACTGCAATTCGCCATCAACCTCCTGCGCACGGCACGTTTCTACGCGCTTGATCTCTTGCACAACGTTCCGCCCGACGACTGGTTTCGCCAACCGACCGAAGGCGTCACTCACATTGCTTGGCAAGCGGGTCATTTGGCGATGGTTGAATATGCGCTGTGCATGCGGCGTGTTCGTGGTGTGAGGCCCGAGGATGCCGAAGTGATCTCCGACGAATTCATGGCTCCGTTTCGGAAAGGCTCGACTCCAACGGCCGCCCCCGCCGACTATCCCGAGCCGGAAGAAATCCGTCGTGTGTTGGACCGTGTGCACGAGCAAACGCTTGAGGAACTGCCAACTCTGACCGAGGAGAACTTGGACGAATCGTCCGGTGCTCCACATCCTATGTTCAAAACCAAGTTGGAAGCCATCACTTGGTGCGCACAACACGAGATGATCCACGTCGGCCAGATCGGCTTGCTTCGCCGACTGTTTGGCCACGAGGCGTTGCGTTAGGCTGCGTGAAGTGCCTTGGCAGCGCTGCTGTGGCCAATTGCTCGCCGAGTACGGTTGGTTAGTCCTTGACATTCCGGATGCGGCGTCTTAGCCTGAGATTCTGGTCTTTGCCCTCGTTTTTGCGTGCCGGGTGGCACGGCGGGGCGCGCCCCGCGCTCTCTTGCGATGGATTCCGCACTCGTTCAGGCAAAGCCTCCCCTGCCGGCCTGTGCGAATCATGCGACTTGCGGTGTTTCTCTCAGGCTGGTTAGCCCAAACACGCACCTGAATCACGCTTCGAATGACCGCGCCAACGCGAAACGAACCCGCTCTAGAAACGGACTTTGCGCTCCCCTCGTTTCGCTCGCTGTACGCGCTGACTGTGTGTGTCGCGGTTTTGGTGGCCAGCGACGGTCTGTTCTGGTGGCTTGGCTACGAAAGCCTGCGCTATCCGTTTGGTGTGAATCTGTCGCTAATCGCGGCAGTGTTGGGCGGGGCGAGGATCGTATACGGCGCACTCGTGTCGCTGCTGGACGGCGATGTTGGCGCTGATTTGGCACTGGCTATCGCCATGGTGGCCGCTCTGCTGCTGGGCGAGTATTGGGTGGCGGCTGAGGTTGTGCTGATCGCCATGATCGGCGAGTCGTTGGAGGCTCTAACGTTTTCGCGCACCCATCGCGAGTTGCGCAAGATCTTCGAACTACGCCCGTGCAGCGTGCGATTGCGCCGCAATGGAGAATCGATCGAAGTCTCCATGGACCAAGTGACTGCCGGCGATACCGTCGAGGTCAGGCCTGGCGATCGCGTGCCAGTGGACGGCACCGTGCTTTCAGGGCGTTCCTCCGTTGATCAGAGCACGCTGACCGGTGAAAGCGTGCCGATCGACAAAGGCGAAGGAGACGCGGTCTTTGCTGGCACAATGAACCAGTTTGGCGCGTTGGAAGTCCGCGTGGACAAGGTCGGCGACGATACCACGCTGGGCCAAGTAATCCAGATGGTGGCCAAGGCGCGGCGGAACAAGGCTCAAGTGGAGCGGGTCGCTGATCGCATGGCCAGGTATTTCCTGCCATTTGTGATGGTAATGGCGGCGGCCACCTTCGTGTACACCAACTACGCGGCGCTGCAGCAACTGGCAGCCGGTGGTTCTGGTGCACTCGAATGGATGCCCACGTTGGCCGTACTGGTCGTTGCGTGTCCGTGCGCACTGATCTTGGCCACTCCAGCCGCGATGATGGCAGCGATTGCCTGGCTGGCGCGACACGGCGTGTTGACCACCGGCGGTGCTGCTATTGAACGTCTGGCCACGGTCACGCGATTCGCTTTCGACAAAACTGGCACCCTGACCGAAGGCAAGCTGGAACTTGGCGAGTGCATTCCTTTAGGCGATCACGATGCCAAAGAGATCCTCCGCTTCGCGGCTTCGGCCGAGCAATCCAGCGAGCATTTGATTGCCGGGGTCCTCGTTCAGGCGGCGACTGACCAGAACATCCCCCTTGAACCCGTCGAGGACTTCCAGGCATTGCCGGGTGCCGGCGTTTTCGCAAGCGTGCCGTCCGGGGCGAGTCCCCATTCGGATTCGACGACTTGCGCGGTTCTGGTTGGCAATCGTCGGTTGATGGTCGAACGCGATATACCTGTTGCTTCCGAGGCAGACGCAGCGATCGAACGTCTGGAACAGGCCGCACAGACACCGCTTCTGGTATGCGTAGATGAACAGATCATCGGCGCCGTAGGCGTGCGAGACACGGTCCGTACCGAAGCTGCCGACGTAATCGCGGAATTGCGCAAGATTGGCATCGAGCAGATTGCTCTGGTGACCGGCGACCGTCGTGCGGCGGCGGCTCAAGTGGCCACGGCAGTTGGGATCGAACGGTTCGAGGCGGAACTGCACCCGGACGAAAAGGCTAACTGGCTGGCCGATTGGTGCGAGGTTACAACAGAGGGTGGGGCCACAGAAGAAGAAGATGCGTCGCTACGGGCCGACACGACGTCAAGCGAGTCTGCGCGGGTCGCGATGGTGGGCGACGGCGTGAACGATGCACCGGCTTTGGCCATCGCCGATGTCGGACTGGCCTTGGGCGGCGTTGGCAGTGACATTGCTGCCGAGGCAGGCGATCTGATCCTGATGGGAGCTCCACTGTCGCCGCTGCCGGGACTAGTGAAACTGTCCCGCGAGACGGTTCGCATTATTCGCCAGAACATCATCCTGTTCGCTTTTCTTTTCAATCTGACGGGAATTGTGCTGACCGGGTGGTTGATGCCCACTTGGTCGGAAGCGTGGATGGCGCGATCGCCTGTGGCAGCCGCACTGGTTCATCAGATCGGAGCGTTGCTGGTGTTGCTGAACGCGATGCGGCTTCTATGGTTTGAGCGCTGGCAGACGGGCGTAATCGCGCGGGTGGAGACTGCAGCGGCACGCCGCCTCGGTCGTCTCGTGACGCCGCTCGGCCGTGCGTGCGACTTTGGCCGTTGGATTTGGCGAGTGAGAAAGCGTTTGCTGGCCTGTGGCCTCCTACTGATGTTGATCGGTTACCTGACGCAGATCGTGGTCTTTGTGCAGCCGGACGAAGTGGCCGTGCTCAAGCGGTTCGGGCGTTTTCACGCGGTATTGGCGCCGGGGCCGCACTTGTGTCTGCCGCCACCTTGGGATCGCGTGATTCGCGAAAGGCCGGCTCGCGTACGCACCGTCGATATTGGGTTGCGGCGCGTTACAGTCGACCAAGCTCAGCAGGTCGGACCGATCGAATGGAACACGCCGCATCAGGCCGGGGCGCTGCAACGGCAGGAAGGCGAAGCGTTGGTGCTGACCGGCGATCACAGCCTGGTCGAGATGGGCGCCACGATCCAGTATTGCGTCTCGGACTTGCGAACTTATCGCTTCGGCGTGCGTGATGCGGATCGGGTGCTGAAGACGCTGGCCGAAAGCGCAACTCGCGAGATCATCGCGTCACGTCCGCTTCTGACGGACGGAACCGATGGCGAACAACTGGCGGAGATAACAACCAGCGGACGGGGCGATTTGGAGCAACGCATTCGCGTTCTCTTGCAGGAACGCGTCGACGCGGTTGGGCTGGGCATCGAAGTTCTGCCGGACGGTGTCTGCCTGCAGGAAATCCATCCGCCGCTGGCCGTGGTAAGCGCGTTTCGCGACGTGTCCAGCGCGTTCAAAGAGAAAGAGCGAATGAAGAACGAGGCGGAGGCGTACTACCGCGACAAGGTCATACAAGCGGCAGGTAAAGCGGTTTGGCTGGAACTTGCCGCGGACGGTTCGGAGGTCGACGACGCACTGTGGATGCAATTGCGAGAGCACCTATCTGGCGAAGCATCCGCGGAAATCAACGCGGCGTCCGCGTTTGCCGCGGAAAAGGAAGAACTGGCCACAGGCGATGCCAAGAGCTTTGCGTTGGTTGAGAACGCGCACGCAGCCGCACCTCGGTTGACTGAGTGGCGAATGTTTCTGGAGGCAATCAGCGAAGCCATGCCAGGAAAGAAGAAAATCATTCTGGACTCCAGAAGCGGCGGCCGGCGGCATTTGATGATCGGTCTACCCAAATCGCTGCCGTCCGGGTTGTTGCCGTTGACGGAGTCCAATCCAATCGAGGAGCATTGACATGCACCTGCAATTGCACTCGGAAGGCAGCGAAGGTCACCATCATCATCACGACCATCAACATCGTGGTCGTGGCGGATTCTGGCGCGCGATCTGTGTTCTTCTGCTTCTGGGGATCGGTGTCTCCGTTCTTGTGCGCACTTTGTTCTTCGTCGACGAGACGGAATATGTGTACGTCACGCAATTCGGCGAGCCAATTCGCCTGTATACCGAGGCCGGATTGAAAGTGAAGTGGCCGTACCAGAGCCTTTGGCGTTTCGACCGGCGACTGCAAATCTACGAACCTTCGGGCCGCGAGATGCTGACTGAAGACAAGGAGAACTTGAACGTCCAGTGGTACGTCTGTTGGCGGATACCGGGGCGGGCGTTTGTACAGCAGCAACTTCAGGAGTCTGCAACATCGCCAGACACCGAGGTCAACGAAAGCGAAATACACCAGGAGATCGAGACGTACGTTCATCGGTTCCTGCGTTCGGTTGGCACTATCGAGGCGGCTGAAAGCCGATTGGAGGAACGAATCCAGGCTGCCGTGGCTGCCGAAATTGGGCACACTCGGCTCCAGCAGTTGGTTTCGCTGGACGAGGAACAGTTGAAGCTTGTCGCCATTGCGGATGGCGTCAGTGAAGCTATGCGTGGGACGGCGGCCGCTGAATTCGGTATCGAGGTTGTGGATGTGCGTCTGAAGCGTTTCAGCTATCCCGAAGCCGTCAAGCCCGCCGTGTACGCCGAAATCCGCAGCGAAAGAGAACGTATTGCCGTGCAATACCGAGCGGAAGGTGCCAGCCAGAAGGCAAAGATCGAAAGCCTCGCTAATCTTCAACGCGATCAACTCTTGGCCCAAGCTCGACGAGACGCGACGACGATCCGTGGCGAGGGCGAGGCGAAAGCCATCGAAATCTTCAACGCAGCTCATAGCAAGGACCCGCAATTCTACGAGTTACTGAAGACGCTGGAGGCGTATCGCACGATATTGGACGACCAGACTACGGTTGTGCTTTCAGCGGATAGCCCATTGTTGAAGTTGTTGACTGAGGGGCTGCCCGAACTGCCCGAGGGGCAGCCAGAGCTGCCCAGCAGCGGCGATCCCGGGACGGGTGACAAGCCAGAAACGGCTGGGGCCGAATCCGAGGCTGATGCCCGCGTTTCGCACGTCGCTGGCGATGGGGGAGAATAGTGAAGCGGACTATCGCACTACTGACCGTTTGCCTCCTGGCGTACGTTGCCACGGGCCTGTATTTCGTCCGTACGGACGAACAGGTCGTGGTTCGCCGTTTCGGGTGTGTGCTGGTTGAACCGCGCGAGCCGGGTGCCTACTTCGGGCTGCCGTGGGGGCTGGACCGCATCGACCGAGTGAAGCCGTCAGAGGTGAAGCGTGTCACCATCGGTCCGCTGAACCTGGGTGGCGAAGCAGTCGGTGCCAGTCTGTCCCAGTTTCTTACGGGTGACCGCAATTTGGTCAACGTTCGCGCTACCGTCCAATACACGATCAAGGAGCCGGCCAGAGACTACCTGTTCAACAGCACCGCAGTGGACTCTTTGGTGGCCAGCGCCGGCGAAGCGGCGATGACGGCCGAACTGGCCGGGCAAGCGGTGGATGATGCGTTGACGCAAGGCAAGCGGGAATTGGCGATCTTGATTCGCGAACGTTTGCAGGCATCCGTGGATCAGTACCAGCTGGGCGTGACGATTCGTTCCGTCGACATTGGCGCGGTCGAGCCACCTGCCGAAGTGGCGGAGGCATTCGACAAAGTGGTTGGCGCGCTGCGCCAGCGCGAACAGCAAATCAACGAGGCGGACAGCTACAAGCGTAGGACGCTGGCCCAAGCCCAGGCCGACGCCCAGCGGATCCGGGACGAGGGACGTTCCTCTCGCGATCGGCGCGTGCGCGAGGCCGAAGGCGAGGCGAAACGATTCAGTAGCTTACTGGCTGAGTACACCCTGTCGCCCGATCTGACGGCTCGACGTTTGTACCTTGAGACGATGGCGGAGACGCTACCAAAATTCCGCTCGAAACTGATCGTCGATTCGGGCAGCGAAATCGACTTGAGCATCATCCGTGGAGAAGGCCGTTGAAACGCTGGATTGCCGGACTGATAACTGCGGCCCTGATAGTGACTGTGCTTGTGATTGCACAGCAGCGCGGTCCTTCGCCAAGGAATACTCCAGCGGCGGAGAGCCCTGAAGCGTGTATCAAACGAATGTTCAACGCGGCCAAGCAAGGCGATGTGGAGACGTACCTGGACTGCTTCACCGGCTCTGAGCGAGAACGCCTTGAACGCGAATTGGCTGGCCAGCCCAAGGAGGCCTTCGCAAGGTCGCTTGTCGAGGCCGTCGAGTCTCTGAAAGGTCGTGCGGACTTCGAGGGTGATGCAGATGGCGACTCCAAATCCAGTTGGATAGTGGATCGAGTCTACGCCAACCGCATAGAGCGCCAGACGTACCATCTGGTGCGCGAGTCGAACGTGTGGCGGATTCACTCCGTCGAGACAGCCACCTCGTTCCAGCCCGACAAACCGTACGGCACACCTGTGTACGAACTACCGTCAGGCGAGGAGACGATGGACACGGGCGTATCGCCTCGGTAGTCTAATGGCGATGATCGTGTCTGGTACGACTTTCTACTCTACGGCCAACAAAAAGGAGTTAGCTGTGTTCCGTCGTATTGCTGAAACATTGGGACGTAACTTGTGCATGCTCACGCTCGCATCGTTCGCAGTGGTCCTCTTGGCAAGCGCCCCTCCCGCGAATGCCGCCGAGCTGTCCGTCGATGATTTCAAATTCGATGGTCCGTCAGGTTCCCATGGGGCAAAGGTCGAGGAGGTCGCCGAGAATCATTTCAAGATCAGCCTGGGAAACGCCCCCAAGCAGCCGACGTGGTGCAACATGCTGTACTTTCAGATTGTCCGCAACGCCAAGGGGAACAAGCTTCGCGTTGACGTCGAATTCAAAGGCGGCAACGCCTACCGCTTCAACCACAATTCGGCCACTTGGTCATACGACTACGACAACTGGCAAGGCATCAGTTGGTGTGATCCCGATCAGCCCTCGAAACGGGGCGATAGTCTGCTGTTTCCCGAATTCACCCAGGACGTCGTCTACTTTGGGGCTCAAGTGCCCATTTCGTACGAGAGGCTCGTCGAGTTGATCGGTGACTGGCGGAAGCATCCTCACGTTACCGTCCACGTGCTCGGCAAGTCACTGCAGGGACGCGAGTTGTATCGACTGGAGATCACCGATCCAAACAGCCCGCATGCGCGACCGTCGCGTTGGGGCCACTGGATCGGTAATCAGCATCCCGGTGAACACAACGCGCAATGGCGAATCGCCGGGATGGTCGATTGGCTGCTGAGCGACGAGGGCGCCGATTGCCGCAAGCGGAGTATTTGCCACCTTGTCCCTATGACCAGTCCGGACGGGCCATCGAACGGATGGTACCGCGTCAACGAACAAGGCGTGGACATGAACCGATCGTATTTCGCAGAAGGCGCTGATCGCGAAAAACAGGCCCACGAGGCATACATCGTCCAAGAGGATCTGGAGGGCCTGATGGCTTCGGATAGCCCAGTCGCGGACGTCTGGAGCATGCACACTTGGGGAGGCCCGGTCGAGCCGATACTGGTGGCTGGACCTGAAATCGGATCCGCGATCGGCCCGTGGGAAGACTTCAAGGAGATTCTGATCAAGAACGACCCGAAGGAGCTGGTCGAACCGCTGAAAGCCAAGAAGGACCCAGGCAACGGGACTTGCTGGAACGCCGGACCGCACATCCAATTCGGCGTCACCAACGTGCTGTGTGAAGGCTCCGGCGATTGGACCTCGAAGCAGGACAGTCTGGAAGCGGGTGCCGTGCTGATGAAGAGTATTGCCGAATACTACAAGGGCACAAAGGCGTCATCGCAGGACAAGCCACCAATCGGCAACTAAGACCGACGCCCCCAGAACCAACGTTCCGGCTACTGACGCGACGCAGACGCCAACGACCACGCTGCGGCTTGAGCGGCCGATGTCGAAGCCGAAGCTGCCGCCGGGAATGGCAAAGGCCAGAACCAATGCGGTGTGACCGACCAACCGCGGCACGCCGCCGCAGGTGAAGAGTGCGCATAGCATGGCGAATCCCAAAACCGTCAGCATCAATGTGCGCAGACTGAACCTGCCTGTCATTGCTTTGTATCCGCGGACACATCTACTGGCCAGTGATCGTCAGCCTGGTCGGCCGCACTGCCCTGGTCGTACGCAGCCTTCGCTGGAGAAACCACGCGAACTAGTTGAAATCCAAGCCCGCGAAGAATCAACAGTGTGCCAAAGACCGTTATGCACTGCGTGACGTTTAACAAGTAGATCAAAAACGGTACTTCTTCGTCACCCGGTGCGCCGAGAAGCGCGCACAGGGCTGCGAATTCCATGACCGTGAGGATAGCACAATAGAAGAGCCAAACAACGGCAAGCGGGGCGACGATCGTCCACCTCAAGAACGCGCCCCAAATGCAGGGAATTGTTATTACGATGTTGCAGATGACCATCGCGATAAGCAGCACAATTAGCTGCCCATCCAGCCTGACATCGCTGATTTCGCCGTCGGGCAGTACCACCCGCGCTGGTGCCAGCGCCAGGGACAGAAACACCATTCCGAGCATAATGTGCCAAAGATGAAACTGAGAACGACCTCTTTCGGTTTGAATCGTCGGCGCATCCCAGCTAACCAAACGCCATCGGAAAACTCTTGCCGCAATCCAAAGCGGTATCTGCAGAACGACCAAGCCAAAGAGTAGTACAATGCCAAGAAGTATGGCTTCGCCAAGCGCGAAGTAATCACCTTCGATGCGAAAGCCTAACACAAGCGCGTACCACACCAGCAAACCAAGCAGCATCGACCATGGGAGCCGCACAACGATATTGCCCGGCGCAAAGGCCGCCCATGTGGAGATCAAGTTGATCTGGGCGATACAAATCCCCAGCATGACCATCATGCCGTATTGGTCAGAGCCTCGGGGGCGCCAAACTTGCTCTTTCCTGGTTAACTGAGCTGGTTTTGTGAG
>CAZUAH010000139.1:0-28378 GCA_964617665.1 uncultured Pirellulaceae bacterium | reverse complement strand
CGGCAAGCAGCACCTCGACGGCCGACGCGTCGCCCAGCAAGCCGAGCGCACGGATGGCGGCTTGGCGTACGTCCGGCGCGGCATTCTCGGCGGCTTTAAGAACGATCGGCAAGGCCGTCCTCTCACCCAAGTCGCCAAGGGCGTAGATCAGTAGCGCCGCGCGCGGATGCGAATCCCCATCCGAAGGGAGTTCCAGAGCATCGCTCAACAAACTGGCCGCTTCCGGCCCGCCGATTTCGTTGGCCATCCCAAGGCCCACTCGAAACACGTCGCGATTGTCGGACTGAAGGCACTCGGCCAACCGCGGCAAGCCGTCATCACCCAAAGCGCGGATTGCGCCTTGCAGGGCAGCGATGTGGATATGGTCGGCCACGTCGGCCTTGCGCAGGGCATCGCAGATCGCGGCGGCTTCCGCCCCGTTGCCCTCGGCAATCAGCATGTCGACGGCCGTCAGGGCGGCGTCGCCAGCAGCGGTCCGAATTGGTTCGGAGTCGTCCAACGCGGCCTTGAGCGCCGCGATCGCAGCGGGTGTGTGGATCCGGCCCAGCGAACCGGCAGCGGCGCCGGCCACCCGGGCGTCGGAGTCATCCATCAGCTGCTTCAGGGCATCGACTGCCTCTTCATCCTGACGCATGCCGATCGTATTGATCACGCCGACCAGCAGTCCACCGTCGAGATCGCCTAGGGCCGTTCGAAGCGCCTCGTCGACCGACGGATCGGGAAGCGGTTCCAAGCCATAGCGGGCGTAGTGCGAGAGCTTCTCGTCGCCGAGCAATCCGGCCAGCGTTGGAACGCACTCTTTCGTGCCGATGACAGCCAGTTGCTGACAGGCCTTGGCCTTGTCGAATAGCGGGGCATCGGCTGACTGAAGCACGGCGATCAGATCGGCCTCCGTGCCTTCGGCCGGCGGGGGTTGTTGAGCGGCAACGATGGAGGCCACCGTGGCGATGATCAAAAGAGATGCCGTTGCGATGCGAACGAGTTGAGGGAATTGCATGAGCGTTTTCTCCTTGCTTGATGTCGTGATTGTTTTGTTGGGGCGCGACTTTTTTTGAGCGGCAAGGCGCTAGCCGCCGGTACTTGCGGCTGAAACCGGCGGCTAGCGCCTTGCCGCTCACATTCCCGTAAACGCCGCGGGAGGGTGCTTCGCACAAAAGCCCCCGGCCCCGTTTTCCAAAGTTTGGATCAGATGCGCCACGGGTCGCGCATCGCGCGGCTACGCATGCGGTTGGCCTCTTCGTCGCCGAGGAATTCGTCCTTTACTGGATCGAACTTCAGTGTGCGGCCGAGTTGCCAGGCGATATAGGCGGCGTGGCAGACAATGTGCGACTGGGCGGCCACGTCCGAGTTGGCGTTGGCCGGTTTGCGGGTCTTCACGCAGTCGAGGAAGTTGCGGACGTGGGTGGTTGGGTCGGTCCCCCGGCGGGCGAACACCGTTCGCTCGGTCCGTAGCGACTCGGGATAGATGGCAAACTGGCCGCTGTCACCCGTCTCGATCCAGCCTTCGTCGCCCTCGTAGCGAACGCTGCACGTACCCAGGCCCATCCAGCCGTCGGTCCGCATCACCAGCTTCAAACCGTCGTCATAGGTGCAAACAACCCCATTGCCCTCGGGGACGTACTCGACCGGGGCGGTGTCGTCTTTCAGGGCGGCCCATTGGCAGAGGTCCACTGTGTGGGAACCCCATTCCAGGATCCCTCCGCCGTGGAAGTCGAAGTGCCCTCGCCATCGCCCGCGAACGTAGGCCGAGTTATAGGGTCGCCACGGGCAAGGTCCCAGCCAACGGCCCCAATCCACCTCGTCGACCGGCGGTTGCGTTTCAGCGGGGAGCCAGAGGTGGCTGGTCGCTGGGGGGCGTGTGTTGGCGTGTATGGTATGGAGCTTGCCCAACTTGCCGGCAGCCACCAATTGAGCGGCGAACATGAAGTTGCCGATGCTGCGGCGCTGGGTGCCGGCTTGGTAGATGCGGCCGTACTTGCGGTAGGTGTCGGCCAGCGCCTGGCTCTCGGCGATGGTCGTCGAGCAGGGTTTCTCGCTATAAACGTCCTTACCCGCCTTGCAGGCGATGATCGAGGCCATCGCGTGCCAGCGGTCGCCGGTGGCGATGAGCATGGCGTCGATATCAGGCCGGGCGAGGATTTCGTGCATGTCGCGATACATCGCACAGTCGGTGTTGCCGTACTGGGTGTCGGCCAACTTCTTGATCGCCTCGCGGCGTTCGCGGCGGACGTCGCAGATGGCGATGAACTGCAAGTCGGCGTTGCTCATGAACGATCGCAGGACGCCGGTTCCGCGACCGCCGAGCCCGATGGCCCCGAGCACGATCCGCTCGCTGGGGGCGACGGCCCCGTTCATGCCGAGCACGCGCCCGGGGAGAATATAGGGGGCGGCCAGAGCGGCACCCGAGCCGAGGGCCGTGGAGAGCAATTGTCGTCGTGTAAGTCGAGAGCCTTCGTTCCGCATGGTGGTACTCCTGTCGAAGTTTTTCGTTTGTGAAGGTAGTTACTGTGCCACTTTCCATACTGCGTTCTCAGCCATAGAAAATGATCCCATCATTTTCTCCTCCAGGTGACTTACCAGTCGCTCGAACTCTGCGACCTCGTCTTCTCCGGGAGCTTCGGTCAAAAAGAGTGGCCATTTCGGCTGACCCCAGAAGGTTTCTTCGTACGTGTCACCTTCCCGCTCGACGAGCAACAGGCCCGATGTAATATTCCCGCCGACTTCTCCAAACAGGATGTCGAGTTGGACGGGATCGCCACCCAATTCGATCCACTCACTACAGGCGAAACCGGCCCGTGCAATCAGGCAGGGCAGAGCGGGATTGTCAGTGCGCGGAATGCCCAGCTCCTTGAATGGCGAATCACGCCGCGATCCCTCGAAGACAGACCTTCCGTTGACCGCAACCAGTAGGTGATTGTCCGCATAGCCCCAGAATCGATAACGGCCCGGTCGCGGCGGAACCACTTGCCCGTGATACCACGCCATCCAGCCGCCTTCGCGAGAGTAAGGAGCCAAGCCAGTACGGTCAGGGAACTCGTGAAAGGCTCCTGCGATACCACGGAAACTGACTGGCTCACCTTGCTTCAAGACTTCCAGACAAGCACGACCCTGAAATCTCGATTGGATCAGCGGCAACAACTCGTGCCCGATCATATCCTCATTGAGATTTTCCTTGGTAATCACGGTCGAGCCGCCGTAACCGAGAACCACTCCGGGCAGTGAACTGTCACCCTGCTTCGTCGCCGGCAGAGAAAGCTCTGGTAACACAAGAGAAAGACGAGAAGGTGATCGCTTCTTGGTTCTTCCGTGTCGATCAAACCTGGCAAATTCGCCTTCGTGCATCAGATCTTCGGACTCGCCGGCGTGCGAGCCGACTGCAATCTGCCCATCAAGCACGAGAACCTCGGAGCCTTCCGAGTTTGCCGTGACCACAAAACTCGTTCCCAGATCGACGAATTTCCGCCCGGCGGTATCCACAATAAATCCCACACCCTGTGGCGGGACGACCAATTTGACCTGTCCCTCGTGCAGCGACACACGCTGGTCGCTGCTGAGCTTCATCCTCAGCGGAGCCGTCGCGACGACATGGACTCCGGTTTCGCGAAACGCCAGTTCGATCAGCCCTCGTTGCATTTCCAGCTCTTCGCCGGCGAACAATTCGGTCCCACGCGCGACAACCCGATCCTGGCCCGCCTTGCCTTCGCCTTCGATCCGTATCACTCTGGCAATGCCGCGTTGGATATCGACCGCGCGCTCTTCAGGAGTACGAAACCAACCCAGCGTGCCTACGAGCAGTGAAGCCGCGATCGCGCTCAGGGTCAGCCACATTGGGATCGCCCGCCCGCTACGTCCAGCAGCGGCTACGCGGTCGCTGCGTATCGCAACCGCCTCGTCCGCCGCAAGTTGTTGCCACTTCGCGTCGATTGTTGCAAGCGACCGCAACGTGGCCCGGGCCTCCGCGCTGTTGCGAAGCAGATCCTCCAGCGTTTCGAGTTCTTCCGGAGTGATCGCGCCATCCAGATAACGATGCAGCAGGTCAAGTTCGCTTTGTTTCATGATTCAGCTCCAGCCAGAGCCTGCTCCATACAACGATGTAGCACCTTGCGGATGCGAGCCAGGAGTTGGTACAGCGAGCCTTCTGTCCGTTTAAGTTGCGCGGCCAACTCGCGAATCGTTGTGTCCTTCGCGTAAGCCGCCAGTGCCAACTCGCGTCGCTCGCGAGGCAGTTTTTCGATGCACTGATCCAGCGCCCGCAATTGCCGCTGACGCAACGGCAACTCCTTGGCTCCTTCCCCGGCCAGCAGCTGCACGACATCTTCGGCCAACACCAGTCGATCTCTGGCAAAACGTCGGCGAGCCGCAAGCAATTCATAACGGGCAATGAGGCAGGCCCACGGTCCGAATGCCGAGTGGTCATCCAGCGTGGAGAACTTTCGCAAAGCGGCGACACTCACTTCCTGCATGACGTCGTCCACTTCCTGAGCCTTTGGGCAACAGGATCGGACAAAGGCGCGCAACTCCGGCTCGTGCTTCATCCACAGCCGTAGGAAAGCTTCATGCGGATCAGGTGTGTCGTTTTCTTGGTTGGAGATTGCTGCCATAGGTACTCCTCACGTAACCGCTTCCGCTCCCCGCGAAATTTAACGCAAGAATCTCAAAAAAATCTGGTGCGGCCCTCCGGAGACTTCTATCGAACAGCCCGCTCACGGCATCTTCAGTTGCTGAACGACTTCGGGATGCTGTTTGGCCAGGTCTCGGCTCTCGCCGAGATCCCCTCGCAGGTTGAATCGCTCGATTAAAGTCCTTTCTGGGGGCTTTCAGCCGACTCTAGCGAGCCGACATGCCGAACTCAAGTACATTAGCTACCAACGGCGTTTCGCTCCGCCCCCTCTTACACATTTGCATCTCGGCCGCATCGCGCACAGGCGGCTCTCGCCTCCTTCTTGACCGTTCGAGAAGTTCAGATGTCCGACACCTCGGAAGTTCTGGCGCAATCGAGAACTTCGGAGGGCACATCGACATCAACGCGGAAGAAACAAGCACGACCGATTCAATGTCATCGAATTAACGGCACGACACGAGCGTTTGAATTGCGGGCGTTTTGCTCCGGCGCAGCAGCCACAGTCGGCTTCCATCTGCGCCATTTCAGACGCTTCTCCTGCCTGCTCGGGACTGACAGGCCGATGCAGTTCTTCGTTGGTCGAAAAGTGCTTGGGTTCGACACACCTCGGCAGGTTAGCCAAGCACTGTAAATGCGCTAGGTCGATGTGATCCAAGTAGCGTTGACGCAACAATCGCCGCAGGTGGCGTCCACGTTAGTTGTGCCAATCGGGGGCCCGGGGCTGATTGCCTCGTCGAACGTCGGCGCTCGCCGGAAATCGGGATGGGCTTGGTGGGCTCCGTGATGCCGGCCGTAGTAGGTGCCGTAGAACTGATAATTGGTGTCCACCCAGCGAATGATCTTCAGCAAGTGGGCCTGCGACAGCAGTCGATAGTGCGGATCGCGGGCGTCCGTGGTGCGAAGCGTCAATACTAGGGCACTCGCGTGAGAACCGAGGCTTTTGGGCCGGAGGTAGCCGCCGTATCGGTTGGCATGATCGGCCCCGGTGTGATGCACGAATTCGGCGACGACCGGACCCGCCAATCCTCGGTTGCGTATTTGCTCGAAGGAAACGTTGTGAAGGGGCGTAATGGTCCCGACAAGGCTCAAGTCGGCGTCCGGTTCCGAAGCACCGTGGCACGAGACGCATTTGGCGTCGAGGATCGGCTGGATGTCGGACGGATAGTGAATCACGTGCCGCGGGAGGTTTACCGACAGCATGCAATGGCGAAAAAGTTCAAAACGAAGCTACGGGCTTCGGCGCAGAGTGTACGTTCCACAAGTGAGAAAACGAGAAGCAGAAAATCGGGAGGAACTGCTTGACAACCCAAACTCTTTCAGGGATGACACGCCGCTGCTATTCTTGTTTGCGCAAAACCTGCAGATATCCGACACGCCTATGCCGTTGCCAATCTGATTCGCGAGGTCGCTGGGCTCCGCAGGAGCGAAGAAGAAAACCGTGTTTGCAGGCGTCGCCATTGTGTTGGACATGAATGCTCCGTCTGATTGCTGCCGGTGAATTCCTGCGAGCCCATTCCGGATGCTATTGGTGCGGCCGAAGGCCCCCGTTGGCTTGCATCTGAGCCCTCCTCTGCTCGATGAATTTGCTGCGGGCGAGTTTCCTATACAATGTAGTCTCACCAAAGATTCGTAAGGGAGTGATCGTATGAAATGGAAATTGACTTGCGTATGCATGGCGTGCTTGGTGTCGGTTGTGGTCAACTCGATCGGTGCGTCTGAATGGTCGTGGCAGGAGCCAAAGGCAAAAGTGCTTCCTACCGGCGACTTGGAGTGGGCTCCGCAGCCCTTCGCGTTCGAGAAAGGGGATTCGGTTCGCTACATCGACTTCCAGGGCGGCAGCGATGCCAACGATGGGCGCACGAAGACAGCGCCGTGGAAACATCACCCCTGGGATCCAGCCGCGACGGGACGGGCTGCGGCCTGCGAGGGGATTCATGCCTACGTCTTCAAGTGCGGCGTCGCGTACCGCGGACAATTGATCGCTTCCGAATCGGGGAAGGTCGGCGATCCGATTCGCCTGACCAGCGATCCGTCGTGGGGCGAAGGCAAAGCGGCCATCTACGGCTCCGATCGGGTCACTGGATGGACGATGGGTACCGATCACCCGAACATTCCGGAGGCGGCAAAGGTTGCCTACGTCAATCTTGACTTTGCCCCGCGCAACGTTTGGCTCGTCGAGGACGACGGGCGGGTCGAGCGTATCCCGCTGGCACGGACTCCGAACTGGAGGGTTACGGAGCCAGACGACATCAAGAGCGAGTGGTGGTCGTGGGACAATCCGAAGAGCCCGTGGGGCGCCCGGGAGGAGTTCAACGGCACGGAAATGCATCTTGGTGTCGACACGAAGAACATCACCGAACCGGCAGATTACTATGAGGGGGCGTTAATCTGGCCCGAGTACGGTTGGGTAATGAGCACGCCATACCCGACGCGAGTACTTAAGTGTGATCCCGCGCGGCATGCCTTGATTTTTGGTGGCCAGTGGGGCGGCGGCGCCGGATCGTACCATGTTCCACGTTATGCTCGATATTACCTGGAAGACAAACCGCATTACCTGGACTCGCCGGGCGAGTTCTGGTTCGACAAGCGTGGCGACGGTGGACGGCTTTATCTGCGTCTCGCGGATGACCGAAACCCGAGCAAGGCTCACATCGAGGTGGCGCGGCGGTTGAACTTAATCGACAGCGAGCAGATGAGCCACGTGCATATCTCAGGTCTGACCTTCTGCTTCACCAATGTGTTTTGGAACTTGGATGCTCCGCCCACGCGAGGCAAAGACGTCGACCCGGCGTGTATCCGCCTGCTGGGTTCGGGCGAGGACCTTGTCGTCGCGAACTGCCGATTCGAGCATGTCCATATGCCTGTTCGCATGAAGGCGGTCGGCGACGAAGATGTAGTCGACCGCGTCGTGATTCGCGACAACGTGATGCGATACACCGACCACGGTGCCGTGTTGTTGGCAGACGGCGGGGCTTGGGGGCTCGAGCTTCCGAAGGGACGCCTCTACGACGTCAAAGTCCTGCGCAACGCTCTCTTTCAAGTCGGTCGCCGGCCTAACCGATACGGCCACGGACATGCAATCGAGATCGACTGCGCCGAAACGGCCGAAATCGCCGGGAACATCGGCTACCGATTGTACGGCTCGGGCATCTTCGTCTACGGGGGCAAGCGGTCTGCTGCGAAAGTCGACCGTCCGCTTTCCCGGATCCTGATCCATCATAACGAGATTGTGGATTCGCTGTTGAACAACAACGATTGGGGTGGCATCGAGACCTGGCAGGGAGGCCCGGCGTACGTGTACAACAACATCTCGGGCAATCCTCGCGGATACAAGACGTGGGGACACAAGCTCCAGGCCGACAAACCGGCCACGTCGTCATTCGGTCATGCGTATTACATGGACGGCGGCTACAAACAGTACTACTTCAACAACATTGCATGGGGAAAATCCAAAGACCCGTTTGGGCCGCTGGGCAACTGCTCGGCGTTTCAGGAGATTCACGGCTTCTTGGCAACGGTTTTCAACAACACCGCCTACAATTTCGTGATCGGTTCGCGTCGCCAGGCACCAGAGGCGGGTCGCAACAAGTACCTCGGGAACATCTGGCATGGCATGGGCGAGATGGCCTTTCGCCACGCCAATCCGTCAAACACGATGGCCGATCCCAACGCCGCCGACGCGGGCGCGCAGAAATCCGAGTTCCACCACGAGTCGAACGCGTACGCCAGGAACATCTTCTTCGACATCCCGGAGAAGCTTGGAGTCTTCGAACCCGACGGACGCTGGCACCCCGATATGGATAGCTTCCGCAAGGCCCTGGGCCGATCCGGTTCTGTCGGCGATTTGGGGCAAGTCGCCCGGCAGTCCCCGCTGAAGGCACCGGACGAAGGCGACTTCCGCCCAACCGGGGCCGCGGCTGATCAAGGGGTCCGGGTCTTCGTGCCGTGGGGACTCTACGCCACCGTGGGCGAGTGGCCTTTCTATTCGGCTGGCGACGACGCGACGCATATTCTGGATGAACATTTCCATCTTGCCCCGTACTACGTCAATCGCGAGGACTACCAGAAACAGCCTATGTATCCTTTGCGAGCGGTGAATGTAGACGCCGACGACTACGTAGACGGTCCGCTCGAAGATTGGACGCGCGGCGCACTTCGACTGAACGGCCGCGATCAGTATGCGGTCTTGACCAATGATCTGTTTGAAGCAGCAGCGGATGCCGACGAACCGGACATTACGAACAAACCAGTCGACTGGATCACTTTCGATGCGCCCGAAGAGGTCACGCTGGGGAGACCGTTCGAAGTACGAGTACACCTTAAGGGAGAGGCTGCCGATTCGAAACTCAAGCTCCGGGCGGATCTTCACTGGTCGCGGACCAACGGTCGTTTCGGCGGCATGAACGCGTGGGGCGGCGAAGCGAAAGACACTTCGGGCGCGGGCCCCTACGTACTCCGCTTCAAGCCGGTTAGTAAACCCGGCCTGAGTCACTTCATCGTAACCGCATGGCTGACGCCTACCGGAGAATGGGGAGATCACACGGAGATCGCGCGCTATGCGATCGCCAAAGGAGCAGCAGCTCCCTCGGCTGGCTACAAAAGCCCACAGGTGCTCAATTCAAACTTCTTGCTTGAGGCTTATTTCAATACCACGCCCAACCACGGTGAGGCAGTCCTATTAGAGAAGATGGGCACGGCCGGCTATTCATTGACCCTCAACAGCGACGGAGGTGTCACGTTCTCGGTCAAGGGCGGTGCGGTGGCGACCGAAATCGCCAGTGCAACCAAGGTAAATGATGGACAGTTTCATCACGTCGTGGCCGAGGCGGACCGTGTAGGCAAGACGCTTTCGCTGTACGTCGATGGCAAGCGGGAAGCATCGGGTGCCGGCATCGGAACGGAGATCTCGCTGGCGAACGATGCGAATCTGTTCGTGGGCGGCACGCCAGATGGGCGTTGCCTAGCAGGAACATTCGAATTCGCTCGAATCGCACTCGGTACGCTGGCCGATGCAAAGACGACGATCGAGGAAGTCTATGCCTGGCAGTTTGATGGACCGTTTCTGCGTGACTGGGGCGGCCACACGCCAGCGGGCGGTCGACGCGATGCCGGGGCCATCGAAATGGAATGATGTCGGATACTTGTTGTTCGCTCCGCGAAGAATACGTTCCAAGGATTCGATCTGGCCTCACGCAAAATGCCCGGACCGTTGGGCGCCCGGACTATGGTGCTCTGTGATCTAGCTGGGAAGGTACTGAAACGGCCGGTCTACGAACTGTTGGGTGGCACGAATACGGGTCCGTTCCGAATGGCACTGTCGGTCCTAAAGTGTTTGATGGAGCGTAGTTTGCAGCCGCAAAGGGGATGGACGGGAAGGGGTATTAGTATACTTGGCGGCAGGGAGTTTGCGGTTTCGCTGGTAACAGCTGGTGGTCAACGGTTTGTTATACTCCTCATCAGTAACGCTTCGCCACGGGGCGACTTCAAGCGCCGTGCCAGCGCTTGATCGACCTTTGGACCTTTCCTGATGTCGGTGGGTCACGCAAGGGATTCCGCGACCGGTCCGCATCATCGCGATAGATCGCCTTTCCTCGTTGCCCCGCGCCGTGACGGATACACGGCGGTGGCATATTCTACGTATGTCTGCCGTGCCATAATACGGGCACGCAGTGCCTGTAGGACGGGTAAGACAGTTTCCGCTGCTCGGCAAGGAACCAACGATGAAGTGAGTTCTCATCCCGTTAATCCTGTGATCCCGTCAGCGTTCTGGAGAAGCGCAAGAGTTGTGGACAGGATTACAGGATCAACAAGATGAGGCAGATGCTATATCCTGTATCGTCTCGGTGGATCACTGGGTGGGCGAACGATTGCCATATCATGGACGAACCACATACAAGTATTGACGTTCTGCCGGGCCGCTGGTCGCCGCTGGCACCCGATGCCGCCTGGAAACCACAAGATGATGTCAGGAAGTTAGGGAAGGCCTAAGAATTGTGTACAGGAAAAACAACTGCAAATTGATCGTGGTTTGTTGCGCGATAGCCGCGTTGGGCATAATGACAAGTGGTTCAGCGGATGAGCTCACCGGCATCGAAAAGGACTTCAAGGATCCGCCGTTGGCGCTGAAGACTGTTCCCCTTTGGCACATGAACGGCCAGCTTACGACAGAAGAGATCGTTTCTCAACTCAAGGCTTCGCGAGACAGCAGTGGGTTCTCTGGTGTTGCCGTGTTGCCGGTGAGACACACCGAACCGAAGTACTTAACGGAAGACTACTTCGCGCGATACGGCGATATTCTGGAAACCAGCAGAAAGCTTGGGATGAGTGTTGTCTTCTATGATGACGTAGGTTTTCCCAGCGGCACGGCCGGCGGCAAGATGAAGGAGCAGTTCCCGGACGACATCGCCTCGCGGCTTGATAATTCGGAGTCAAACGTTACCGGCCCCAAGGACTGGAAGAAGGCGTTGCCCGAAGGGATGTTCATGGGGGCGGTCGCCATGAATGCGGAGAGCCTGGAGCGACGCGACATCAGTGGGAACGTAGCCGGTGGCACCCTCGCCTGGCACGTTCCCGCTGGCGATTGGAAGATCATGATCTTCACCTGTGTGCGGACTGGTGAATTCGTGGACTACCTGAATCCCGAATCGGTCGATCGATTCTGCTCGTTGACCTACGACGAATATTACAAACGGTTCTCGAAGCACTTTGGCTCGACCATCACGATGAACTTCTTTGATGACATCAATATCCGCCTCCTGAACTACCGCAACTGGACTCCGGACTTCAACGAGAAGTTCATGGCGAAACACGAATTCAGTCCGGTGGACTACTATCCGGCACTGTGGCACGACATCGGTCCGGACACCGTGGCGGCCCGCGTAGCTCTGTTTGATTTCCGGGCAGAGCTGATGGCGGAAGGTTTTCCGCGCAAGGTCAATGAGTGGTGTTCCAAGCATGGGATTCGCAGTACGGGGCATGCCATGGGGCAGTATCATCCTCAACCCACATTCCTGGCGGGCGATCACATCAAATTCTACCGCCATTGCGACATCCCGATGATCGATTCGATCCATTACTACGGACATGGTCGACCGGGGTTCAAGCTGACGAGTTCGGCCTCCTACAGTTATGATCGTCCTCTGACGGCTGTCGAAATATACGGTAACTATCGGCGGCCTTTTGATAAGAAGATGCTGTACCGGTCGGGCATGGAACTCTTTGTCCGAGGAGCCAATTTCTTTTTGCCCCACGGCATGTGGTACGATCCTGAAAGGGTGCGGATACCGCCGCTGATCTCCCACTTTTCGGACGAGGTGGGTCCAGAGTTGGCGTCCTACAATGATTGGGCGGCCCGTGTGAGCCTACTGCTGCAAGGCGGGCGGCATGTGTCCGACATTGGTGTGCTCTATCCCGTGGCAACCATGCAAGCATACGCCCAGTTTGGCAAGGGCGGAGGACCACATCCTGGACTAACGATGCCCGAGAATACGGATTTCAATGCGTTAAGCGATCTGCTTACGGGTGGGATTCGTCGTGACTTCACATTTCTTCATCCAGAGATCATGGACGAGAAATGTCGGGGAGATGATGCAATACTCCGCCTGGAAAACGAGGTCAACTTTGAAGATTACAGAGTAATCATCATTCCAAGCGTGTCGGCAATCCATTGGAGCAATCTGCGGAAGATCAAAGCGTTTTATGATGCCGGGGGAAAGGTGATTGCCACAACGCAGTTACCCACTTCATCGGCCGAGTTTGGCCACGACCGTGACGTCATCAAAGCTGTTGAAGCAATGTTCTCCTCCAATTCGGTGAATCATCAGCACTATGCCAGGAAAACCAATGAGAAAGGAGGCGCATCTTACTTCGTCCCATCGCTGCAGAAGAATGGATCGGCTCTGGTCGCTGCCTTGTGCGATGCAATGCCGGTGCCTGACGTCCGGTTCGGCCCTGGGGCTCCGGCCTTCAAGCATCTCCCTCAAAGTGGAAGTCGTCCTCCCAAAGAGGGAAAACACTCTGGGATGCTTTCCTATCTTCACAAGATCAAGGACGGCCGAAATATCTACTTCTTTGCGAACTCGACGGACGAAGCTGTGGCGACAGATATCGTTCTCCGAGGGACACTCACGCTGCAGTCCTGGAATCCGGACGACGGACACATCACAGGCATCGAAAGCACTGCTGTGATTGAGAATGGATCGCCCTGCACACGGGTGCGGCTAGAACTGGGACCGGTCCGATCGGTCTTCTTTGTTGAAGAAAGATGCACGTCGAGGGACTGAGGAAAATGAATCGATCAGTTGCAGTTTTGTCAGCGGCGGTCTTCGCTTTGGTGACGGCGGCATTGACTTGCACCGCCACCAAAACAGGTGGCTTGGAGAAGAGTTCTTGGGAACCACCGAATGCGACGAAACTCATCAAAGCCAGTGGTGTCCAGGGCGGGTTGCTGGTGCATGTTGGCTGCGACGATGGAAGTCTTACCACCTTGCTGGGAGCAAACGATGCATTCCTGGTCCATGGCTTGGACCGGGACGCGGCCAATGTGAAACGCGCGCGGGCTCTCATTCGGTCGAAGGCGTTGTATGGGCGAGTGTCGGTGGATCGCTGGATGGGCGAACGATTGCCCTATGCGGACAATTTGGTGAATCTGCTCGTGATCTCAAACGCCGGGCGACACGTGTCAACAGATGAGGTGGATCGAGTGCTCGCGCCGCGAGGCGTCGTTGCTATCCAGAATCAAGACAACGAGGGCCTTGTATCCAGCATTCGGTATCCGGTACTCAGCACCGGACCTGGTTTTGCGATGTTCAGAAAACCTGTCCCTTCGAGCATTGATGATTGGACACATTGGAACCATGGGCCGGATGGGAATCGCGTGGCCAAGGACAGCGTGGTAGGACCGCCGCGTCGGCAGCAATGGGTATCGGGACCGCTCTGGGCGAGGCACCACGATATGCTGCCCAACATCAGCGCGATCGTGTCTGCGGGCGGACGACTCCTCTATATCATGGACGAGTCACATACGAGCATTGACATGCTACCGGGCCGTTGGTCGTTGCTGGCACGGGACGCATTCAACGGCCTGCTTCTCTGGAGGCGACCGGTCGAGCAATGGGGGGCGACCGGTTGGAACCAGCAGAAAGTCAGGTGGGAACCGCACCGCGGCCTGTCCAAATTCCCGCTTCAGATCCATCGGCGGCTCGTGGCCACGGAAAGCGAGGTCTTCGTCACGCTTGGGTTCAACGCGCCGGTAACCGTGCTTGATCCCGGTACGGGTGAGATCAAGCGAACGCTGCCGAACACGGAATCAACGGAAGAGATTCTCCATCGCAGTGGCACGCTTTTCCTGTCGATCAAAGAAACCGACGGCGCGGAAAAGCACATCGTAGCGGTGGATGCAGATACAGGTCGGTTCTTGTGGACGAGCGCCGTATACGAGGGCATAACGACCAGATCGGATGAACTGAAGCCGCACACCCACGTGAATCTGGTGCTCGGCGAGAAGCATCTGTTCTTCTTGAGCGGCGACAGAGTCATATGCCTTGACGCGAACAACGGCCAGAGGCAGTGGCAATTCCCGTTTCCTGCCAGGGCGACGAAGGGGGAGAAGTACACGCAATACTATTATCCGCACATCATCACCATGGTGTATCACGACGGGATCGTGCTCTTCGCGCAGCTTGAGGAGATCGTCGATCTGAAATCGACGTTCAGCCATGGCACACCCATGAAGCTACTGGCGTTATCGGCGGAGACCGGGGAAGTGCTGTGGCAGCGGAAATGCACAAACTGGGCACATGGCTCTGCGCCTGACTTGTTCGTCATAGACAACACCGTATGGACCTTCTCAGAAGATGGATTCACGGCGCTGGGGCTGGATCCGGTTTCGGGCAAGATCAAAAAAGAAACACCGGTGGAAAAGGCCATGGACATCGGGCATCATCACCGCTGCTATCAGAACCGGGCCACAACGCGATACATCCTATCGAGTCGTCGAGGAGTGGAATTCGTCGATCTGAACAGTGGTGATATCTCACTGAACCACTGGATCCGTGGCATGTGCCGGGTTGGCGTCTTACCATCGAACGGGTTGCTGTACGTGCCGCCCAATGCGTGCGGGTGCTATACCAAAGCAAAGATAAGCGGATTGAATGCATTGGCGGCCGGTTCTTTGCCGAAATACGCGTCGCGTCCATCCATCGAGGACACACGCTTGGAACGTGGTCCGGCGTACGGCGCCCTTCAGCCTTCAGACTCAAGCCTTCCGCCTTCCACCGACTGGCCTACCTACCGGCATGACGGCCCGCGGAGTGGTGCCACGATCGAATCCATCGCAGAACAACTCACGGTCAAGTGGAAGGCAAAGGTCGCGAACCGAGTGTCCGCGGTCACGGCTGCAGGAGGGAAGATCTTTGCGGCGGCGATGGACGCGCATGAAGTGATCGCACTGGATGCCGAGACCGGAGGGCAGGTTTGGTCCTTCACGACTGGCGGCAGGGTGGATTCACCGCCGACGATCTACAAGGGTATGGCACTGGTCGGCTGCCGAGATGGTTGGATCTACTGTCTTCGTGCACGTGACGGAGCTCTGGTGTGGCGATTCAGGGCGGCACCCCAGGAGCGGCGCATGGTTGCTTTCAATCAGTTGGAGTCGGCTTGGCCGGTGCATGGAAGCGTGCTGGTGCAGGAAGGAATTGCCTACGCGGTTGCGGGAAGGTCGTCCTTCTTGGATGGGGGGATGCACGTTTTCGCGCTCGATCCGCTGACTGGGAAGGTCGCGATGAACCGGTGTGTTTACAGCCCCGATCCAGAAACCGGCGAGATGCACAAAGGTCTGTCCGCACAGCCCGCGGATCGGAAGGCGGTGACCCATCACATGTCCGGCGCACTGCCAGATATCCTGGTTAGCGATGGGACATCCGTATGCATGAGGCATTTGAAGCTTAATCTGAAGACGCTGGCCAGCTCAGACGCGCCGGGGGAATTCCCGCTCCATCGAGGTTTGGCAGCCACGGCGGGACTTCTGGATGATTCCATGTTTCACCGGTCGCACTGGGGAATCGACGGCGCTGAAGGCAGGGGTACCTGGTGCGAGCTGCTCGTATTCACTGATCTGGCCGTGTACAAAATCGACGCCCATGGCAGACATGGCTGGAAGCAGCACGGTATACACAGGCCGGGCAGCGGGTACGTCGTCTCCGCCTACGACCGCAAAAAGAAGAAGGAAGTATGGAGGCAAAGGATTCCGGTCAGGTTCGTGAGCATGGTGTTGGCGGGCGACAGGCTGTATCTGGCAGGCACTCCGGATGTCAAGGATGCCAAGGATCCCTGGGCAAGCTTCCTGGGAAAAAAGGGCGGAGGGCTGCTTGTTCTTGCGGCCGATGATGGGAAGAAGCTGTCTAAGTACGAACTGGAAGCACCGCCCGTTTGGGACGGAATGGCTGTCGCTGCCGGGCGGCTCTACATTTCGACACGCAACGGGGAAATCGTGTGCATGGGCGAGAACGACTGAAGCGGGCCTTCCAACTTCACCCTTCCGCCGGAGAAAGTCACCAAGGCAAACAGATGACTGAGAGCGTGTCTTCAAATTCGTACAATGGCCCTTCGAGGCCGTCGGAACGTGAGGATCCTGAAGAATCGACCCGTGAATGGTTTGGCGGCCTGCTACGCCACTATTGTCGACACACGGCGTGCCCCACTTCAGCCCCCCACGGAATGTGGTGCCCGTGCCGAATTTGGCAGAAATGCAGCATTCAGCGCGATTCGGATCGTGCAAACAGTATCAATCTCCGCTTGCTTTTCTATAAATAGTCTATAAACTATTTACAGAACACAGGGGTTCTTGATGAGCGACACTTCCTTGAACGAACGAGCCTTGGCTCCCAGTACAGATCGCTGCCTAGCGATTCTGGAACTGCTCAGCGAGCACCCTCAGGGCTTGACGCTGTCGGAAATCCATCGCCTGCTGGGCGTCAGCAAGAACATGGCGTTTCGCGTCTTGACGGACATGGCGGCGCGCGAGTTTGTCTACCGTGATGCGGGCAAGACGTACTTCCTGGGCAGCAAGCTGCTGGAGTTGGCGGCTCCGCGGATCAGCGGGCGAAACCTGACGGACGAAGCCGGGCCGATCGTGCGGGCGGTGCGAGACGATTGCGGCGAAAGCGTCGGCTTGCTCGTGCCCAGCGGAGGTGAGGCCGTGTTGATCTACTTCCAGCCGGCTCTGCATCCGATGCGGCTGATTTTCGATTTGGGGTTTCGCATTGCGTTGTACTGTAATGCTCCGGGCAAAGTATTTCTGGCGTTTGGAGATCCCGCGGAACGTCGGCAACGGTTGAAGCTGCAGTCGTTCGAGCGTCGGACGGATCGCACCGTTACGTCCCCGGACCGTTTGGAGGCGGAGTTGGAGCAGGCTCGCCGCGATGGTTACACTGTGGATCGCGGCGAGGACATTGAAGGGGCGCATTGCGTGGCAGCACCTGTGTTTGATCGCGACGAACACCTGGTGGCGGCCTTGGTGATTGCCGGGCCGAGTCAGCGCTTGCCGCTGAAGGCACTGCCGAAAATCGGCAAGAAAGCAGCAGCGGCCGCCGGGCGGTTAAGCTCGCAGTTGAGAGTGTGACTTCAACGTAGCATGGCTCTCCAGAGCCGTGCAGGCTAGGCGGAGAGCCATACTGAAAAGGAGCGAACCGATGAGCAAGACGCCGGAAACAAACGGGCGGATGATTCGGATTTGCGTGTCGGCCCTCGTGTTCGGCCTGGTCGCCACGGTGGGTTGGAGTGCGGCGCCGAATCGCGACGCACCGCCGGAGTTGTTGGCCGCGCTGAACAAGGCCCGTTGGATCTGGGACGCAAGCGACTCGGGCCAGTCGAAGCACTACGTCTGTTACCTCCGCAAGTCGTTTACACTCGACGCCGAGCCAGCAGCGGCAACAGTCGCTGTGACCGCGGACAACAACTACGAATTGTTCGTCAACGGGGTGTCAGTCGGCACGGACGACGGAAAGCGCGACGCTCATTGGAACAAGATCAAGCAGCATGATGTGACGCGACTGCTGCGAAAAGGCGCAAACGCGATCGTTGTCCGCGGCATCAACGTCGGCGGGCAGGGCGGCGCCGTCGCGGCATGCCACATTAAAACGAACGGTGGCAAAGACGCAGCCACGGTCATCGTTGTGACGGATGCGAGTTGGCGTCTGGCCATGCAGCCCGTCGCCGACTTTGCCGCACCGACGTTTGACGACCGCGGCTGGCGGCCCGTGCATGTGGTCGGCCCGATGGGCATCGCGCCGTGGGGCTGGCTGGCCGACGCCGACCGCCCGCCGTTGCGTGCGCCTGGACCGACAGAACCGCCGACGCGGACACTGTGTCCAGACGAGGCCGCCGCGCGGCTGGAAGCCGAGTGGCTTTTTCAAGCCGCTGGCCAGCCGCTCGGCCAGTGCGCTGCTGACGAAATCCGCTATGCCCGCGCCGTGGCGACACGCTTGGCCAAGTTGGTTCGAGCACCGGACCTGAAGGCCGAACTCGCGCGGCTGGACGAACTCGAACAGAAGTTGGCGGGCGCACCCGCTGATGTCGACGCGGCTAAGAACCTCTATTTGGAGGTCCGCGGGGTCAAACGGCAAATCATGTTCAAGGACCCGGCCGTGGACTTTTCGCAGGTGCTCTTCATCGACGTGCCCGAACGTTACGCTCATGAATCCATGCACCGCGTCTATCCGCAGGCCCAACTCAACTGCGTCCGGTTGCTGATGCTGGACGGCCTGCATCCCGGCGGGCAGGTCCGCAAGTTGACCGACGAACTTGGCCCCGGCTGGTACTGGCGGCCCGAGGTGTCGTTCGACGGGCAGCGCGTCCTGTTCTGCTTCCGGCCGAAAGAAGACCGGACGTTTCATCTGTACGAGGCAAACGTGGACGGCACGGGCTTGCGGCAGATCACCGCGGGCAACTATGACGACTTGGACCCGATCTATCTGCCGGACGGACGGTTCGCGTTCATGAGCAACCGCGGCAACAGCTACGCCCGCTGCACGGTCGGCCATCCCAGCCCGGTCCTGACTCGATGCGACGCCGACGGACGGAATATCTACCTGCTCAGCGCCGGCGGCGAGCCGGAGTACACGCCCGCTTTGCTCGACGACGGCCGCATCTTGTACACCCGCTGGGAATACACGGACAAGGAATTGATGCGGATTCAGAGCCTGTGGACGGTCAACCCCGACGGCACGAACACCAGCGTGTTCTACGGCAACCAAAGCTACTGGCCGGACATGCTGATCGAGGCGCGGCAGATTCCCGGCAGCCACCGCGTGATGTTCGGCGCTCACGGCCATCATCAAGTGTATTGGGGCGGCGTGGGAATTCTGGACCGGACGAAAGGCTTCAACTACCCGCACGGGCTGACCAAGGTGACGCAAGAGTTGCCGTGGATCGAGGTCGGTGCCGGGCCGGACGACCGCCCGGAAACGCCGGACTACCACCCCGCAAGCTGCTATGGAGGGTACAAGTCGCCGTATCCATTGAGTCCCGAAACATTTCTCGTGTCCGCTCGCGTCGCCGGGCAACGCAACAGCCGCTACAAGCTGTTCCTGATGGACATTTACGGCAACCGCGAGCTGATCTACGAAGGCTCGTTCCACATCCTGTACGGCACGCCGATCCGCCCGCGGTCGGTGCCGCCGGTGATTCCGGATCAGGTCGTGTGGGCCGGGGCTCAGAAAGACGCGGCCCCGATCGCGCCGGGTGCCTTCTACAGTACCGACATCTTCCGCGGAGCCCCAGACGTGCTGCGGGGCAAGGCCAAGTTTCTGCGCGTCCTTTACCTCGAACCCACCACATTCACACTCGGCAAGAAACTGCAGGACATGGAACACCCGCGCGGCCATCCGCACATGCACGTCGGGCCGGTCGTCTCGGTCACGTGCAACGACGGCATCAAACGCGTCCTGGGTACAGTGCCGATCGAACCGGACGGCTCGGTGTATTTTGAAGCTGCCCCCTGCAAGGCGATTCACTTCCAGTTATTGGACGAACGACACCGGGCGTTGCACACGATGCGGTCGTTTACGAACCTGATGCCGGGCGAGCGGCGCGGCTGCGTGGGTTGCCACGAACTGCACAGCACCACGCCAGTGAGTCAGAACAGATTGGCCCTTTCACGCGGCCCCGTGACGATCGAGCCCTATCCGTTGGGCACCGATTTCAGCTTGGGCTACGAGCGGGACATCCAGCCGATCCTCGACAACCACTGCGGCCGCTGCCACTCGGCGACCGGGACCGACCCGTTGTGCCAGACCGGACGTGAAAAGCTCGATCTGACGTTGCGACCGAGCGCCGACTTCGGCACGTTTCCCGAGCCCTACGTCACACTGACGCTCGGCAACAAGCGGAGCGTCGCCGGCGGCTTCCCCGGACCGTGCGAAGGAGGCATCGCCAACACGATCCTCGCCGAAGCCCATCCCTGGCGGCCTGCGGATTATGGCACATTGCCGCCGCTGACCAAGCTATCGTATGCCAGCCCGCTGATCGACTTGGCCGCCAGCGGCAAGCACTACGAGACGAAAGTCGATGACGACAGCCTGCTGAAGCTGATCCTGTGGGTCGACACGTTATGTGCGTATCGAGGGGAGCGCGAAATTCGCGAGATGGACGATCCGGATCCGGAGCATCCGTTGTTCCGCCGATCGAACTATCCGCCATCGGACGAGGGTGTCGAGGACGTCTACGCCCAGTCGCCCTACCGGCCTCGGATGCGGACCGCGCCGTTGGTGAATCGGGCCTATCGGCAGGACGAATTCCCCAACCTCGAAAGCCGCCTGCCCCGCGATGCCCAAAGCCGCATCCTTCCACCGGTCGCCTTCACCACCGATGGCCGCCGCGTCGAACGCCCCTGGCCCCCGGTCAATCCGAACGCCTGGGCCAGACGCTAATGACCGTCAACCGAGACGCGGAAAACCACTCAACGTCGCACACGCACGTGAATCTGGTGCTCGGCGTCAAGCATCTGTTTTTCTTGAGCGGCGACAGAGTCATATGCCTTATTTCGACACGCAACGGGGAAATCGTGTGCATGGGCGAGAACGACTGAAGCCGGTTCCGGCTTCACTCTTCCGCGCCGGAAAAAGGCACCAAGGCAAACAGATGACTGAGAGAACTGGAACTAGCACCAAATGGTTCGGCGGACTGCATGAGTTAGTCTTGAGATGTTGCGGTCGTGTGGCACTGCTTGCTTGCAAACAGTGGTGGTGGGACAACCACGGCCAACAAGTAGGCCGTGCCACACCACGAAACGTGACTTCTCAAACCAAACGGGAACATACCGAAAAACCGTTTGGTGCTAGCCTGTGGACGGCACTAGCCCTTTTGTTTGCCCTGGCTGGAACGCTCGATGCAGGTGAGGTCGTTTCCAATGCGGCGGCGGGCACGCTTCTGCGGGTCGCGGATTTCGGAGCGGTCGGCGGTGGTGTCCGTGATGATGCTCCGGCGATTGCCGCTGCATTCGACGCTGCGAAACGTTGTGCCAAGGGCGCGGTCGTTGTCTTCGAAAAGAAGATTTACAGACTGGGCGATAATCCCACCGCATGGCACCATTTCCCGTTGCAGGATTACTCGGACCTGGTCATTGACGGCAACGGCGCCACCCTGCTCTGCTCCGACGGGAACTTGGGGTTTCACTTCAACGGAGGTCGGAACATTACCGTGCGGGGGCTCACCCTTGATACGATCAAACCGAGTTTCACGCAGGGCGAGGTAGTCGCGGTGGAACCCAGCGGCGCGCTCGACGTGAGGATCATGGAGGGCTACCCCGAGCCGCCGGACGAGGCTTTTCTTACCGCCAACGGCTATCGCGCGCATGGCGGGGGCGGGCGGCACATGATCGTCTTTGAAAAGGGCGGCCAGGCTCGAAACACGCGCATGAAGCGTGACCACCTCTACATCCGGAACATCACCCGCGCCCGGCCCGGTGTCTACCGCTTTCACGTCAAGGAGGACTATCTGCCGAGTTTCGCGGACGTGGCCGTCGGCAACTGGATCACTTACGGTTTCAACAAGGCAACCCTGCCGGCCGAAGAAAAGGCCGCTAAAGACAAGTCAGCGAGTATCTACGCGCAGATTGCCGCCGATCGGGTCGAGAACATCACCTTCGAAGACATCGACATTGTTGGCTCGCTCAACGGCGGGATTCGCGTATCGGACATGCTTGGAGATGTAACGCTTCGGGACGTGCGCATCATCCGCAAGCCCGGCACGCGCAACCTGCTCTCGACGATCTCGGACGCCCTGCATCTGATGAATATCCGCGGACGCGTGGTCATGGAGGACTGTGTCGTCGAGGCCGCCGGTGACGACTGTCTGAACATCGGGGCACAGCGCGACAACATCGTCAAACTGGCTGCATCCGACAAGAGAACCGTAACACTGCGAAGCACCGATAACTGGTATTACTACTACACGATCCGGCAAGGCGATCGTCTGCAGTTTCTCGACACTGTCTCCAAAAGAGTTCTGGGTGTGAGAACGGTCACCGCCGCCCGATTTAGTCCGAGGAACCGCGCTCACACGGTGACGCTCGACCAGGAAGTACCGGGGCTCGCCCCCGAACGGGCGCAGGTGATGAATCTCAATCAGATCACGCAGACCACGGTGATTCGCAACAACACCATCACGCCCTATATGCGCAATGCCTTCCTGGCCCGTGCACAGAACATGACCATCGAGGGCAACAAGCTGGACTGTTCCCGGGGCGGCGTCATCGGCCTGAACCTGAGCTTCGCATCCGGACAAGACGACGCACGACTCCGGAATGTCCGAGTTGCAGGCAACACGTTTATCTGCCCAAGCAACGTCGGCTTCGTTGCATTGCGACCGTACCGCGACGACGACGGCGTCCCCGACACGCGGGACATCAAGATCATGGACAACGTCTTCTACGTGGGAAGCGCCACGGCCATCCGGATCAGCGGCGTCCAGACCTTGACCTCCCGCGGCAACACCTTCAAGCATAACGGCATACCAGTGACGGATGCCTCAAGATTCGCCGTCTTCAGCAACTGTGTCGACGCAACGATCGAACACTAGTGCGAGTCGCACGTACGTGTAGCGTCCCAGACGTTGTAGTTCATGGGGCGAAACGGCGAAAACCCGCTACAGTTACGCCACGCGCGCTCCAAAGGTCTGGGATGCTCAGGTGCCAGTCACAAGATCCAGCATGGCCTCGCCCATTGCCTTGCCGATGCGGTTGAACCAGATGGCGCTGCCCATGTAGTGGTAGCCGAAATCCGACCCGGTCTTTTCCCACTCTTCAAAGTTGTCGCGCCACTTGGGATAAAGTGCTTCGGCCGCTTTGTCGACCAGCACGTCGGTCCGTACTGCTTTCACGTTACCCTTGAACTCAGGCAACGTTTCCATCGAAAGCTGGGCCTCCTGGATGGCCAACATAGCACCTTGAGCGGGCTTCGACTGGTTCTGCCCCATCACGCCGATCACGAACGGCATGTTCGGGGCATTTAGGTCCTTCCGCACGTCGTTGATGAAGTGCTTCATGTTCGTGGCGTACTCTAACTCAGCCCCGTTGTACATGTCGTTCCAGCCCTGGAACCAGACAAAACCGGCGATCTCCAAGTGCTTGCCCTTCAACGCAGGGAACATCTTTTCGTAGTTGTCGAAGGTGTCTTTCACTTCGGCCAACATGTTGCGGTACGAACTGCCGTACACGTCGGTGATATCTTTCATCGTGGGCAATGGGTCGTTTCTGTTTCGCTTCTCATTGTTCTTCTTCACGCGGTCCTTGGCCTTTTCCAGTTCTTCCTGGAGCTTTTCCTCGCTGGGAATGCCGGCCGACGGGGAACGGAACAACTTGTACAACGAATGCCCACCCCAAGCGGCTTTGATCAGCACGATCGGTTCCTCGAGGTGGTCGCCCATCATCGTACCGAACTCCAGTTCCACTCCCGTGCGGTCGCGCGAACCGTAGCCGATCGTCAGCCCGCCTTTACGATCCAAGAACTTGATGAACACGTCATCACGAACAATCCACTCGCCGTCTTTCCTCAGGTGGGCAAACAGCTCTGCCGTCTTGGGATCTGTGGCCTGATGGTCCAACAGTTTGTTCTTGGCCTTGCCCTCCATGTTCGATTGGCCTGCCAGGACGAACACCTTCACGGTGTCCTTGTTGTCGCCAGCGTGCACCGAAGAGATGCCTGCCATCATTGTCGCGAACAACGCAATACCGGTGATGACATAGTTGAGCTTTCTCATGGTAGATACTCCTAGTGTGAAGAATCAGGTGGTGTACGAAGAGGGGTAATCCTGCACGGATTGCCGTTCCTCGGCCGGGCGATGGTGATACATGTTATACCAGCTTCATCGCCGATGCATCACCTTGCGCGGCCGAATCATGGGGACGTCGCAATGAAACGACAGCGGCACTATTAATTGACGTGCGATCACTTCGGGATCGCGGCGTGTAGGTCCGCAGGAGAAGCGGCCGCGAGTCTCGTTTTTCTAGGCAAATGCTAGAATCGAATCTTCGCACCATGTACAGTAACGCATGTCAGGTCGAATGCACGCCGAACATATTCACGGAAAGGCAATCTGACCGGTGAGGGCGTCCACATGAACGAGAAGGGCAATGCCTTGCTCGCCGACCGGATATCCACCACAATCGCCGAGGCAATCTCTCGACGTACATCGCACTCTAGCAGGAGTACCCAGCCATGATCGATTCTATCAATAGACATTTCCGTTTCGTCTTCTTCTCGCTGATATGCTGTGCGATTGCAGCAGGGCAGCTTTCTGCCGCGACAACGGCCGAGAAGATTTTGGACTCGACCGAGGCCAATGGTGGCTTGATCGTGGTCGTCGGTTGCGGCGACGCGGCGGCACCGGAGGTCGCTGCCGATCTCGGCAAGAGCGGCGACTGGCTGGTGCATGCGATTGCCGGTGATGCAGAGGAACTTGCGAAATTCAACGACGTGATCGCAAAGGCTGAAGTGAAGGGGTGCGTCAGCGCCGAGGAGTTGGGACTCGAGACGATGCCCTATCGGGACTACTTGGTGAACGTCCTGGTGATCATGGATCTTGAAAAAACGCAGAAGTCTGGACTGACGATGGACGAGGCTCGCAGGTGTGTTGTCCCGCAAGGGAAGATCATCATCTGCAGCGACGGCAAGGTCGCGAACATTGAAGAGACGCCACCTTGCGAGGACATGGATGTGTGGACCCATCGTTACTACGACGCCAGTGGCATTCCCAGCTCGAAGGACAAGGTGTTTGATCTTCCGGTGGGATTCAAGTGGAATGCCGGCCTGCCGATGAACTTCGACAATCCGTCACGAGCGGCTAATCGCTACTCGTCGACCCGGGCGATGGTGGTCGATGACGGCCGTTGCTTCACTTTCTCGGAAGCGGTCTACGAGAACCTGGGCGCGGGGTGGAGATCGAAATACGGAACGGATCAATTTCTGACTTGTCGCGATGCCTTCAACGGCCGTCTGCTTTGGCGCAAGCGAATCGGCGATACGTACTATGGCGGTCTGTACATCGAGAACATGGCACCGTTGGTGTCCACCGGTCGTCATCTGTATTTGGCAGGCGAGAACGGGAAGATGTTGGTGGTCGACACTCGAACGGGCGAAACAGTGCGCGAACTGCCCACTGCCAACACCCCCGGCGTCATTGGGGCGGCTGATGGGATTGTCGTCGTCGCCACGTGGAAGGACGGGAGGTCGATGGGTGCGGTGGAACGATATGACCGGCGCCGCATGGATTGGGAAATCTACCGGGGGACCATCGAAGCGTATGACGACGCAACGGGCAAACTTCTGTGGAAAAATGACCTGCTGGGCACGTCGATGGTCGTTGCGGATGGATTCGTCTACATCGTAAACAGATCGGAGAAAGACCCGCTGGAGAAGGCCCACAACAAGCGGCGGGAAGGCGAAAAGATGGCACATCCGCCGCAGAAGGTCATTGCCATGGATCTGACAAAGGGGTCGGTTCTCTGGGAAACCGAAGACGCGGAATTCAAAGCGACGAATCAGGCGCTCAGCCTGGAAGCCGCTGGGTTTATGGCAGTGGCTGTCGGTTTGCAGGGCCGTAGCCGCGTGGCGTTGCTCTCCGCCGAAACCGGAAGACCACTTAGCCCTGGGGAAGCTACGGAGGCCAGCAAGAACTTCTTCCGATACCGGAATCACATCTGTACTCCTGTGATGCGAGTCGGCGAGGCGATCCTTGGCAATCGAGGTGGGACGCTCACCAAGGCCGGAGAACGCATCAACTTCGGCGGTGCCCGAGGCGCGTGTCTCACGGGAACGGTTCCGGCGTATGGCGCTGGCTACATCGCCCAGAACTGGTGTCGCTGCTCACCGGGGCAAATCCCTGGTTTGCTCGCCATCATGCCCATCGGCGAGATTCCTACGACTGAAGAGATGGAAGCGCCGACCGAGCCTATTGCTTACAGTAAGTACAACGACAGCGCCGACGGGATGTCTTCGGCATCGTTATGGAACTCCTTCCGAGGCAATGCGGAGCGTAATAGCAGTTCGGCTTGCGACATACCGGAAGAAGTGACGGTCGCGTGGTCGAAGCAGGTTGCTGGCCACACGAAGGAAGGAACGGTTGCCCGAGACCGGCGTTCTTATTTGAACAGCCGGCTTACGGCGGCGGTCGTTGCCGGCGACTTGGCGATCGTCGGGGATATCGACCACAACGAAATCATCGCAGTCGACGTCAAGGACGGCAGCGTCAAGTGGCGTACCATGCTCGGTGGCCGAGTGGACTCGGCTCCGACCATCTACAAAGGCATCTGCCTGATTGGAGACCATACGGGTTATGTCTCTGCACTGAAGATCAAAAACGGAGAACTCATCTACAGACTGCGCATCGCGCCGGAAGAGAAACGCATGATCTCGTACGGAAAGGTCGAGTCCGTTTGGCCGGTGATCGGCGGGGTGATGGTTGCCGACGGAAAGGCGTTTGCCTCGGCAGGCCGCACACAGGGATCGGACGGTGGACTGGTGGTCCGGGCATTCGTGCCGGAAACAGGCAGGCCGTTATGGGTAACTGCCTTGCAACAAAATGCTCCTAACCTTGTCGAAAAGAAGCCCAAGCGAAACGACACGCTGGCTCGACACGGCGATTTCGTCACGATCATGGGACACTGGCTGGACTTGGAGACGGGCCAGATTTCTCCTCCGCCCCAGGTGCAGACACCGCAAGGGACGGTCGTCATGGGGCTCGAAGGACTCTACAGTTGGAATTGGACGCGGCTTGGCCACCGAAAGTTCATTTCCATCGGTTATGGCGAGTTCATGGGCGACACGGTCAGCTGGAACGACAAGTACGTGGCGACCACGAATCGGGATAGCGGAGGCATCATTGCCTCTTTGACCGAATCCGGCAAGCGACAAGGTTTTTCGGGCGTACCTCTGGTCTACCAGGGAACTTCATTGGTGATCTGCAATAACGTCTTGGTCCAGGGTGGAGCAATCTTGGATCAAGAAGAGGACCACGGTTTCATTCGAGCGATCAGTCTCGAAAACGGCCAAGTCGCCTGGGAGAAGAAGTTCCCTGTCGAGCTCGCGTTCAACGGGCTTGCTGTCGATACGTGCGGAATCATCGCCAGCTTCGACGACGGTTCTATTGCCTGCTTGAGGTAGAAACATGAACGGAATCTCCCGCAGACCGTTTCTCGGCTACGGGGCTGGTGCGATGCTGTCCAGCGCTGCTTGTGGGGCCTTTGAAGGTGCCAGCGCATCGGCGTCCGCTCCCGCCAATACGTCAGCATCGAATTTGCCCAAACCGACGCCCGCGCAATTGGTCTGGCAGGACTGCGAAATTGGGCTGGTCTACCATTTCGACATGCCGATTGCGGCTGGCGACTTTGCGCGAAACAACACAACTCGTCAGGTATTCGACACGCAGCTCTACAACCCGAAGAGACTGGATACAGATCAATGGATCGAGGCGGCCAAGGCGGCTGGTGCGAAGTATGCCGTGTTCACGGCAACGCATTTCAATGGGTTCATGCAATGGCAAAGTGACCTTTACCCTTACGGCGTCAAGCAAGCAGCTTGGCGCAATGGTCAGGGCGACGTGGTCGCTGATTTCGTCGCCTCTTGCCGCAAGGCGGGCATCAAACCCGGCATCTACTTCAGCACCCACCGCAACGTGTGTCAAACTGTGTGGGGGCACTATGTGGATTGGGGTAAGGGACGAGGCACCGAAAAGCAAGAGGCATACAACCGGATTGCGGAAGGGCAACTGGAGGAACTCTGTTCGCGCTACGGCGAGTTGGTGCAGATCTGGTTCGACGCTGGAACCAAGCTGCCGCACGAGGGAGGCCCGAACACGCTGCCGATCTTCGAGAAGCATCAACCCAATTCCGTCTTCTACCACAGTTCCCATCGATCCGACCACCGTTGGGTGGGCAACGAGCAGGGGCGAGTTCCTTATCCCTGTTGGGTCACTATGCCGGTTGGCGAAGAAGGTGCCACTGGACACAACTGCAAGGCGTGGAAGCGATGCCTTGGCACTGGAGACCCAGACGGTACGGTCTGGTCGCCGGGCATGGCCGACGCTCCACTGCGCAACCACAACTGGTTCTGGAAGCCGGAACAGGACAGCAGTGTCCGATCGCTCCAGGGGCTGATGGACATGTATTACCGGTCGGTTGGGCACAACTGCAACCTGCTGCTCGGCGAGGTTGTTCCGGCGGCCCAGATTCTCTTCACGATTGGGGATCATTTTGAGGGACTCCAC